>JAIEOP010000043.1 GCA_019750465.1 Acetobacteraceae bacterium
GCCAGCGCGCAGCCCGCCGCCACAGCGGCCAAGGCCGCCTGGGTGGTGCGCGCCGGCCCCCAGCGCGCCAGCAGCCCGCCCGACAGCCCCGCGCCCGCCGAGGCGAAGACGTAGACCAGCGCCACCTGCCAGCCGATCCAGTGCGGCGCCACGCCGAGATCGCGCGTTGCGGCGGGCGCCAGCACCGGCAGCACGAAGACGGCGAGCGTCGCCAGTGCCTGGCAGATCGTGGTCGCGGCCAAGGCGGCGGGCAGGCCGGCCACGCCGCGCCTAACGCGGGTCACACATGGCCGGAAACAGCCGGGTGCGCGAGAATGCTCGCCAGGCGCGGCTTGGGCGGTTTCCGCCGATGCGGACGCTGCCCCGGACCGGAACGCCGGCGTGCGGCACCGCCTGGCGGACCGGACGCCGCCACGCAGGCAAGCGCATGGAACAGGTTCACCGGGTCCATCCGGGCGGGACGCGCCCTAGCCGGAGGCGAGGGCGCGCAACTCCTCGGCGATGTCTTCCAGATCCTCGAGCGCGAGGCGCAGCGCGGCGGCGGCGCTTTCAGGGGGCTCGGGCAGCGGCAGCTCGGCCTCGGCGGCGACGGCGGCCTCGGGCAGGCCGCCGTCGCGCAGCAGGCGCTGCACGCCCTTGATCGTGTAGCCCTGGGTGTAGAGCAGGTCGGCGATGCGCCGCAGCAGCGCGATGTCCTCGGGCCGGTAGTAGCGTCGCCCGCCGCCGCGCTTGAGCGGCTTGAGCTGGGGGAATTTGGTTTCCCAGAAGCGCAGCACGTGCTGGGGGATGTTCAGGTCGTCGGCAACCTCGCTGATGGTCCGGAAGGCGGTGGGCGCCTTGCGCGGGCGGGGCGGCTGCACCGGCACCTCAGCGGCCAGGTCGTCGGTCACGCCGCGCCGTCCGCGTCTTCGCCGCCCTGCTCGCCGTTGATGCGCGCGCGCAGCACCTGCGAGGGCCGGAAGGACAGCACCTTGCGCGGCAGGATTGGCACCTCGACACCGGTCTTCGGATTGCGCCCGACGCGCTGGCCCTTCTGGCGGACCAGGAAGGTGCCGAAGGCGGCAATCTTGACCGGGTCGCCGGCTTCCAGCGCCCGCCCGATCTGCTCGAGCACGCTTTCGAGCAGGGCGCTCGATTCGTTCCGCGACAGGCCGACCTGCGAGTAGATCGCCTCCGCGAGATGGGCACGCGTGAGGGTGTTCATGTGCCAGCCGGTTCCTGCAAACCCTTCATCAGGCTAGGAAACCCATATCCGTGTAGGGCGTCAACCGCGGCGGTGCCATGATCCGGCGGAACCAGCCCGGCGCGGCATTTGAGCAACGAAGCCCGTGGTGCAGGGTCGGGCAGAACGCTCGCCGCGTCCCGGGTTTCTGCTCCTGCCTTGTCATGGATTTAGGCGTGGCGTGGGTCTTTGGCAGCTGGTTCATGTGGGCAGTGTCCTGGCGATGGCGCGGGCGAGTCCGATGCGGATGGAGGTCATGGAGGTCACGAGGTGGCGTTCCGGCCGGCTCTGGCGGTCCGCGGGGTCGATAACCATGGGCAAGGACCGTATCCCACCCGACGGCGTCGGACGCCGCCGACCCGCCTGCCGCCGCGACCGCCAAGGGGGCTGCTCCGCCTTCGCCGAGCTATCGCCGGCGCGACTCCGTCGCCTGCGCAACCTCCACCATGAAGACCGGACGGCCACGCACCTGCTGCCCGGTCATCCGCAGCGGCGCCAGGCCAGCCAGGTCCGCGGCGCGCTGGCCGGTCAGGTCCGGACGTCCGTTCAACGCCAGGGCACGAACGGTGGTGCCGTTCACCTTGAAGACGCGCTGTGCCAGGGCGGGATCGGCACTGCCCCCGGCCGGCCCGGCCGGAGGCATGGGCGCGCCGGTCCAGGCGGCGATCACCTTCGCGCGGTAGCCCTCGGCGCGCTCCGGCGTGACGGAGTGGTAGTGCCCGGCTGCACGCTCCCAGTCCGCGCCGGCGACGCCGTAGAGACGCTTCAGGAACAGCGCGGCGTAGCGGGCATTCGCCACCGGATCGAAGGCCTCGTCCAATGACGCGAAGGCCGCGGGATGGTGATGCAGGTTCACCTGCATGCAGCCGACGTCGATCACCGTGATGCCGCGTGCCTGGAGCGCCTGCACGGCGGCGATTGCCTCGATCTTGTTGTCGAAGTAGCGGCCCTGCCCCTCCGCGTTGATGGTCCAGGGCCAGGGCGTGACGCCTCCACCTCGCAAATCGGCGCGTCCGGATTCGACGCGTCCGATGGCGCCCAGCAGCCCGGGGGCAATGCCATGCTGCTGCTCCGCCGCCGTGATGGCGACGCGGCATTGGGCGCCCGGCTCGAGGGCGGCCGGCGGCGGTGCGGCCCGGCGCCGGGCGGCGCGTGCCACCGTTTCTCTCGAAGCGGGTGGCTGGGCCTGCCGCGACATGTCGCGCGGGGCCGGCGATCGAGGCGATGCCTCGGGCCGTGCCGCGGCGGGTGCCGCCATGAGGCAGGCGACCAATCCCGCAAGAAGGAGGGGAGGAAGACGCATTCGTCTCCTTGAAGCGTAGATGCGGGATGTCATGCAACCTCTTGATACGAAATCCGAAATGGAACGTTTTCGGCCATGTTGTCGGCCGGCGTCTCGGCGAATTTGCTGCGCTGCGAAAAAACACTTGCGCGCGCCGTTCGGCCTACATAGATTGTGCAGCGCAGCAACACGGCAGTTCCGGGTTGCTGGCCTTTCTTGGACGTTTCCTCCCTAAACTCGGCGGTGCCGCAAGGCACCGCCCTTTTTTTGCTCATTCCGCCCACGGCGTCAGCGCAGGAACGACCAGTCGGTACCCGCCAGGCCTTCGATCAGTCGCGTCAGGTCGCGCCGCAGCGCCTCCATGCGCGGCAGGCGCTCGATCCGGGCCTCATCCATGTAGAGCGGACGCGCCACTTCGACCTGCAGCGCATGCACACCCTCTCGCGGCCGGCCGTAGTGGCGGGTGACGTAGCCCCCGGCATAGGGGTCGTTGCGGCGCACCCGGTAGCCCAGCTCCTGCAGCGCCGCCTCGGCCAGGCGCGTGGCGCGCGGGGCGCAGGCGGTGCCATGCGCGTCCCCCAGAACGAAGTCCGGCGGATTCGCCGCCTGGGCGGGATGCGTCGGCATGGAATGGCAGTCGATCAGCAGGCAGCAGCCGAACTCAGCCCGGGTCTCTGCGATCAGAGCCGCCAGCGCGGCGTGATAGGGCTGCCAGTGCCGGCGGATGCGGTCCTCGGCCTCGGCGAAGCTCAGCTTGTGGCGATAGACCGGCTCGCCCGAAGCCACCACCCGCGCGATGGTGCCGAGACCGGCGCCGACCCGAGGACTGGCGGTGTTCACCCAGGAGGGCAGCGGTCCCTCGAACATGCCGGGGTCGAGCTCCCAGGGCTCGCGGTTCACGTCGCAGAAGACGCGCGGGAAGGAGGCGGCGAGCAGCGGCGCGCCGTGCTCCGGCGCGGCGGCGAAGAGCTCGTCCACGAAGCTGTCCTCGCTGCGCCGCAGCGCCAGCGCATCGAGCCGCGCGGAGGCGACGAAGGAGAGCGGATAGACCCGCCCCGAATGCGGCGAGGCGAAGACCAGCGGCACGGTCTGGCGCGCCGGGCGGCGGAGGCGGTAGGGCATCTCTCCCGCATCCATGGCATCGGACGCGGCAGGCCCAGTGTCGAGCGGGAGGTCCATCGGCTCCGGGATATGGGCACAGACGGCGGCGGCTGTCATCTGCCGCCACGCCGGCGAAAGGGGTGCTTGATCGCGCCGCGCGCCGGCGGTAGAAGCGCGCCTCGCCTCGGCACGTCCCATTCGTCTAGAGGCCTAGGACACCGCCCTCTCACGGCGGCAACAGGGGTTCGAATCCCCTATGGGACGCCACTTCCCATTGCAGCAACCTGTCTCTACGCCAGATCGCTTCGCGGTGAGGCGCAGGTTGCGCCAGTGTTGGCGAACCGACCTTGGGAGTGTCGAGGTCGGAACAGGTCGGAATTCTTTCTCCGGACGGCGTATTCTCTCCTGACCTTGGGAGTTGGTCGGCTCGGTCAACAAGATCCAAGCTGCTGATTTCACTTTGAAATATTCGGCCGGCACTTGCGCGAGTTGGGGAATGCGATTGCCCTCCCGCTACTCGTGATTGCACAGCGATGCGCCGCAGGACATCCTCGTAACGCCCTGAGATGACCGAATCGGACATTCCGAGGGCGGATTTTGCTCGAGGCGGGATTGTCCGAACAGCTTTCCGATGTCGCGCGGTTGACGCTGGACGAACTGGTCTCGTCGCTGATCTCCGGGCGACCGATCGACGCCCACGGCAGTGGTGCGGGCGCGCTTCCGCCGGCGGCTCGGAAAGCACTGGCCTTCTACGCGCGGAGACGTCAGCTCTGGTGGTCGGCGCCGAGCAACGTCACGGAGCCCGAGGTTCGGGAACTGATAGACGCCCTCGCCGCCTCCGATCAGGACGCCTCCGAGGCGCCAATGCCGACGCAACGCAGCGCTGCCATGTGGCGGCCCCTCCGGGTTGAGATCGAGCAGTTTGGTGGTCTGCACGCGCACTGCGCCACCGAGGGGGCGGATCCGACGCCGCTCCGCCTAAACCTGGAGAAGGCGCTAGTCGCTTGCAGCGGACGAAACGGCGCCGGGAAGAGCTCCCTTGCCAACGCGATCTCCTGGGTTCTGACAGGGCTGATCCAGCGTCCGCAGACGGCGCCGGCGAAGCCTGGGGTGGACACTGCCTTCCAAGTATCTGACGAGCACAACGGTGATTTTCCGCCTGGATCTCGTGAGTTCCAACTACCTCCGATCGTCCCGATGCCCACTGCCGAAGAACTTCGGTCCGTCGGGGGCGTGCCCCGTGTGCGGACCGCCGTCCGCCTGACCCTTGAGCGCGCGGACGGCAGCGGCTTGGTGGTCGTAGAGCGCCGCCTCGAACGCCGGGCCCGAGGGGCCATCGCGGAGATGCTCTCAGTCGACGGCGCCGACTGTGAGGACCTCGCAGCAGCGTTGGGGGTGCCGGCCCGGTCGATCGAGCTTGCGGCGGTGATGCTGCACAGGGTACCGCACATTAGGTTCGACGAGCCGAATGACCTCGCCAGGGCGCTCGCGGAAGTGACTGGGCTTCGGCCCCTCCAGCACCTCGGCCAGCGTAGTCGGCGAGTGCAGGAGCACCTGCGAAGCATCCTGCCTCGCAAGCTCAGGAAGGAGCAGGAAGCAGAGGCAACGCGCTTCTCCGATGGCGCCGCGCGGCTCAGGAAACACCTGACCGATAACGACTTCCCTGCACTGGCAGCGGATGTACCCATCACGTTGAATCCCGAAACGGCCGAAGCCGGCGCGCGGTCTCTGGTCGGCCTGTCAGCGGCCATCGCGAATGAGGCGCGCAGGCTTTCCGGCGCCCTTGCCGGACTGCTCGGCCTGGAAGCGCAGGCTTTGACGCCATCAGACCGACGTTCGCTCGCGGCCACGGTCGAAGACGCAAGCCAGCAGTTGCGCGGCGCGGCGCGGCGCGACCTGCCGAGCATGCGGTTCATCGAGCAGCTTCGACTGATTTCGGAGCAGGACGCCGCGGCGGCCAGGGCTGTCCTAGATGCGCTGGCATCCGAGGCCGAAGCCGTGACGCGCCGTGAAGCCCGTCGCGCCACAGCAGCCCGCGAGCGATTATTTGCCCTGGTTGCGCGGTGGCACGACGAGCACCACCCTGGTGGTGCCCCGTTCGAGGCGTGTCCTGTGTGCTCCACGCAACTCGGCCCTGAGGCGCTTGATCCGGTCCTCGGCGCGCCCGTGCGGCAGGCGCTGGAAGCCGCACGGCAGGCGGAAGACCACGCCACGATGACGCTCCGCGGCTGGTCGGAGGCGGCGCTGCGGCGCCTCCCGGAGATGCTGCCATCGACGGTGGCGGCAATGGCCGACGCGAGCCTCCCCGACGCTCCAGTCGACCTATATCGCGCGGCGATCAGCGTTGAGCTTTTGTCCCATCGGGCCTTCAGGGGACAGCTCGAGCCGATCGCGCGGCTCGCGCGTGCCGATTGGGAGAGGGAGGAGGCAGGCCTTCCCGCTTACGCTCCGGTCGCGTTCGATCCCTTGCCTGGCTTCGAGCAGAGCGACCCTCTTCAGGAGCGAGTCTCTCGGATACGTCGCGCGCTGGCGTTTGCCGCTTGGAGGCACGTCAACACCAACGCGCTCCGCGCCGCCGTCTCGGCCGTCCTTGGGCGCGGGCAGCCCGATTCCTCCGGCATCGCCGCCTCGCGCCCCGTCGGCATCGAGGGGCGGCTCGGGCAGATTCGTGAGGCGCTCGCGCTCGTCCTGCCGGTGGACAATGCCGTGGGCCAGGTCAGGCCATTGCAAGAAGGCATGGAGGCATGGCAGCGGATCGCCGACCTGATAGCGCGAAGTGTCAGCGCCGCCGACGACGTGGCCCCCCTGATCGGCCTCGAAGCCCTGGTACGCGAGCAGATCGAGGGGCTGGTCGAGGCGTTGAACGACCGCACACGCCACTGGCTCGGGCTGCTGTTTCAGCGGAGCACTGAGAACAGCCCCGAAGCCCATACATTCCGGCAGGAGGCTAGCGCAATAGTGGCGCTGGCACGATACGGCGGCGTTGTCGGACCGGCGCACGAGGTCACCAACAGCTCGGCGCTGCGCGCCTACCTCTTCGCGTTCGTCCTTGCGCTGAGAGAGCGTGTGCTGGCGACGGACGGAGGCCTCTCTCTCCTTCTCATGGACGACCCGCAGCACCTCTTCGACGAGCGGAACCAGGCCCGGGTGGCGGATACCGTCGGGCGCCTGGCAGGGGAAGGCAGCCGGATCCTCTTGACCACGCATGACGTCCGCTTCGCGGCATGTGCGGTCGGTGCTGCGCGTCAGCATGGTGCAGCGGTCGACGATCTTCGCATCGTCCCGCGGTCCCGAGGACAGTCCAGCGTGAGGTTCGCCGCCACCCGCGCCGAGCTTGGCCTGGCTCGTGACGAATGGAAGCGCGCGAAGGACGACGACTCGCTGATCATGCGCTTCGTGGAGTGCGTGCGAGTCCACATCGAGGCGGAGCTGCTGGACCTTTTGGCCTACGCGCCTGTGGACGTACCCGACAGACCCTCGCTAGGTTCACTTTTGGAAGCCATCCGGCGCGCACGTCGGGCGCACTTCCCGGGTCTTTCCCATCCCGACGTGCAGACCTTCCTCGACCACCGCGCCTTGCGAGACGGCAGCCCCTTCCGCAAAGCCGCCAATCAGGCACACCACGGTCGCGCCGAACTTCTGGAGACACCCGACGCCGACGAGGTGGATGAATCGCTCGACGGCCTCCTGAGCGCACTTGGATCCTGCCGCGCAGCTTATCAGGCGTGGCTGGCATCCTTCACCCCTGGGGGCGCGACCACGCCTCCGCCTGCCACGGCGCCCAATGTGGTACTGCTGCCGCCGACGATCGCACGGCGTGCCCTTCGGACGGTAGCCCTCGCCGCAGCTCGGGACAGCGCGTCGGCTCCTTCGGGTGGTGAAGAGGTGACATTCAGGCAGGTAGAATTCGAACCCGAGAAGCACAGGCTCTTCGGGGTCAATGTCCCTTGGCTCGGAATGGCCTGCCTGCCAGGGCAAACGCTCATCGTGGACACTGCCGACGCGGGCATACCCGGTGACCTCGTCGTCGTCGCGCATGCGCGGCAGGCCTTCCCTGGCCGCTTGGTGGCCCGGGGCGACGCGGATGGAGAAATTGTGCTGGCCCCCGAGCCAAGCCCTGATGGAAAGCCACCCAAAGGCCGTACCTTCCGGCGGGCGGCGGTGGAAACGTACCGTGTGCGGGGCGTCCTCTTCGATCGTGCTGACCCCAACGACCTTGGGCCAGTCTACCCCGTCGAGACGTCCCGCGTGCTCAATGCAGCGACCGAGGCCGTCGAGATCTCCGGGCACAGTGCGTCACCCCTTTTACGACCGGGCGACCTCGCAATCGTAAGCAGCAGAGTCCATGCGGAGGACGGACGAGAGCTTGAGCGCCATCGCCGTCGAATTGTCGCCGTCGCCCTTGAGGATGGCGAGTTTCTAGTCAAGCGGCTTGGCCGCCGAGTAGATGAGAGCGGCTTAGTCCGCGTTCTTGAGAGCGTCGGCCTAATGGGCGAGACCGAGATCGTACGCTTTTCAGACGCGGTCCAACCTGGCTTTCGCGCCACGCCGCTGGTGCTCGAGTTCCGGGATGTCTTGGGCTTCTGGTTTAACTGAAGGCCTGCATCGGAGTGCGAGGGCGCGCTCCTCGGAGTTTGTTTGCTCGACGGTAAATTCTTCAGAAAGGCTGCGAGTCGATCCACGGCGACCAGAGCGCGGCCATTGCCACTGCACTGATGAGAAGCTTACCGCATCGAGTCCGTAGCCTGGTTCCCATGAATTGAAGTGTCGGTGACGTTCTGGTCCTGCCCTACCGCGCCGCCCCGAAGCTAAGTCGCTGCTCGGCCCAGGCGACGGAGATGATCTCTATAAGGGCCGGTAGACTGAATTCGCGGGGCTGTCGCCCGTGTAGGATCGCCTCGACGATATCCGGCGCGAGTAGCGTCAGCTGGAGGAGGCGGCCAAGATAGCCGCGATCTATTCGCTCGGCGGTGGCCATCTCGCTAATCGACCCATACCGCCCGTCCTCCAGCATGCGCTGCCACCGGAACGCCTGTGCCAGAGCCTTCACGAGTGCCGGGTCACCGCGAGTAGTGGTAACGCCCGCGTCGTCCCCGCCGAATCGCATCGGCGCCCCATCCGGCCCGATGATCTGCTTCCGCCCGCCGCGACGCCGGATCGCCATGGGCACCACGACGGTGACGCTGGTCATGCTGCCATCGCCCCGTGCTTCGCCGCCATGTCCCGCGCGAGCCCCGCCAGGCCTTCCAGGTTCAACCTGATCTCCGCCCCGGCTTCGCCGACCGTCACGCGCTCGACCAGCAGCCGCACGATTCGTTCCTGTTCGCCAGGGAACAACTCGTCCCACAGGGGATCCAGCCGCCCGAGCGCCTCGCGGACCTCTGCCTCAGTCAACTCCGGCACTTCGGCACGCGCCGCGCGCCACGTGCCGACGATGATCTCCGGCTGGCGCAGCAGGGCGCGAACCTGGGCCATCACCAGACCCTCGATCTCCCCCGCCGGGAGGCGGCGATGCGGAGCATCATTGGCGCCCCCCTGCAGCACCGCCTGGCTGACGTAGTAGCGGTAGAGCCTCCCCTTCTTTCGGGTATGGGTGGGCGACATCGCCCGACCGTCCGGCCCGAAGAGCAGGCCGCGGAGCAGGGACGGCGCGTTGGCGCGGTTCTTCGCACCGCGAACGCGCGGGCTCTCGGCCAGGATCGCGTGCACGCAGTCCCACAGTTCCCGCGGAACGATGCCGGCGTGCTCGCCCGGGTAGGACGTGCCCTTGTGCACCGCCTCCCCGAGGAAGGTGCGGTTGACCAGCAGCTTGTAAACGGCGCCCTTGTCGAAGGGGCGGCCGGTCTTCGTCAGCAGCCCCTCGGCGTGCAGCACCGGCAGCAGCTTGGTGGCGGAGCCGATCTCGGCGAAGCCCTCGAACACGCGGCGCACCGTCGCGGCGCCAGCTTCGTTCACCAGGAGCTTGCGATTCTCGACGCGATATCCGAGCGGGACGGGGCCACCCATCCACATGCCGCGCGCACGCGATGCGGCGACCTTGTCCCGCACCCTCTCGCCAATCAATTCACGCTCATACTGCGCGAAGCTGAGCAGGATGTTCAGCGTCAGCCGGCCCATGCTGGTGGTCGTATTGAAGCTCTGGGTCACAGAAACAAACGTGACTTCGTGCTCGTCGAAGGTCTGCACCAGCTTGGCGAAGTCCATCAGCGAACGCGATAGCCTGTCGATCTTATAACAGACGATGACATCCACGAGGCCGGCCTCGATATCGGCCAGCAGGCGCCGCAGGGCTGGGCGTTCGAGGGTGCCGCCACTGACCCCGCCATCATCATAGCGGTCGTGCACCAGCACCCAGCCCTCGGAGCGCTGCGACGTGATGAAGGCCTCGCACGCGGCGCGCTGCGCGTCAAGCGAGTTAAACTCCTTCTCCAGCCCCTCGTCGGTGGATTTCCGGGTGTAGACGGCGCAGCGGAGCTTGCGCGTCTTCGCCGGCATCGCGGCGTCGGTGCGGGCGACGCGGCTCATGCGCCGGCCCTCCGGATCCCGAAGAATACCCATCCATTCCAGCGGGTGCCGGTGATGGCGCGCGCGATGGCGGAGAGCGACTGGTAGGGGCGGCCCTGCCACTCGAAACCAACACGCGTCACGGTCACGACGTGCTCGACGCCTTGGTACTCGCGCAGCAGCCGAGTGCCGGCGATCGGACGCTGGTCGTGGCGAATGCGGCGGAGAGTGATGCTGCGGCCGTCGAACTGCTCGCCGAGCGCCTCGAGGCGCTCCAGCGTCTCGCGCCTCAGGCCGCCATAGGCCAGTTCCTGGACACGGTACGAAAGGCGGCTTTCCAGGAAGCGCCGGTTGTAGGGCGGCGGCTCGGTGCCAAAGAGCCGGCGCCACTCGGCCTTCAACTCGCCGATTGGCATGTTGGGCAGCGCCGCCAGGCGCGAGGGTACGTCCGGCTTCGGGATAACGGGAATGGTCGGCGCCGGCGGGATGCCGGCCTTGGGTTTGATCGCGCGTGTCATGCGGGTCTCCGGTTGGTCCGGGTTGCATGGAGGCGCTGGGGTGCCGGGAAGTGGAGGCAACTCTCTCCCTGGTTCGTCTCCTCGCGCGCAGCTTCCTCGGCATCGCGGCTGCGCAGCCGCACCAGCCCCGCGGCCAGGATGCTGCACACTTCTCGAAGATGCGGAGGGAGGTGAGGATTGATCGGTCCGGGACGCTGCATCCCGTGACAATACGAATCGCCAGCGGTTTGGGGAGTGCGATTGTGTAGCGCTACACGCGCAGGCCTACGCTCCAACCTGGCGCCCCAGCCAGATCACCCGCCCGATGACATGGATATCGTCCGGGTTGATGTGCGGCTGCGCGGCATAGGCCGGGTTGTCCGAGATCACGGTGATCAATCGTTTGCCCAGCTCGACCTGCACACGCTTCACTTGCAGCCCATTGCCGGTTCGGATCGCGTAGATGCCGTCCTTATCGCCGGGCTGGTTCTGCCGGAAATCGATCAGCACCGTGTCTCCGGTCCGCAAGGTGGGCTCCATCGAATCGCCGTCGACACTGATCACGGCCAGCTGGTCGAGTGGCGCCGTGGTGACCGTCCGAATCCACTCCTCCCGGAACGCGATGCGGTGGGTGACCGCCTCGCCGTCGATCAACTGGCCCGGGCCGGCCGAGGCGGTGGCATCGTAGACCGGTAGCAGCGCCCAGGTGTCGCCACCCATGGTGATGATTTCCGCCGCGGTCGGCCCGGAATAGGTCTGTGGAACCTTTGCCACGGGCTTGCGACGCACGCGCTGCCCAAGCGCCGCCGCTGCCTCCTCTGGCGTGTTGATCGCGATCCCGGTCGGGGACGCCTCCTTCCCGAAGAGCAGCATCTGCCAGGTGATGCCGAGCGGTGCCGCGAGCTCGCGAGCCGCACGCGCGGTCAATGGTCGTCGTCCGCTCTCGTAAGCGCGGTAGGTCGCCTCCGGCACGCCGGCGAGGCGGGCCAGTTCGGCGCCACTTCCGATGCCCTTTTCCTCACGGAATCGGCGGAGTCGGTCTGCTGAGGTGTCCATACGCTTCATTATGTAGCGCATCTGACTCGATTGTGTAGCGGGTTTCTGCGAATACAAACAGTATTGTTTCCGTGCCGCGACATTGCGTATCTCCTCGCCATGCCCGCCAGGATCTCCCCCCAGCCGAAACCGGTGGAACAGCCCGCCCCCGCGCGCCGTCCCGCCACCCCGCCGCCGGCCAGCTTCGCGGAGGTCATCAACCTCTGGCCGAGCGCCAACGATCTCGCCGTCGTGCTGGACGTCGAGGCGGTGACCGTCCGCGCCTGGCGGCGCCGCGGCATCCCCGCCCGCTACTGGTCCGCCGTCGCCCAGGCCGCGCGCGTCACCAGCCGCCCGGTGGATGAGCGCCTGCTGGCCGAACTGGCCTCGGTGCGGAGGGCCCGCCTCCATGGGTAAGCCGTCTCGCGACAAGGGGCTGCGGCGCGAGCGGGCCATCGTCGAACTGCACGTGAAGTGCGGGCTGCGCGCCGAGCGCGTGCCGCTGTCGGGTGCGCTCCGCTATCGCGGGAATGGCGCGGACGTCGATCTCTACGTCCGCGGCGCCGAACCCGTGAAGGCCGAGGTCAAGGCGCGCGGCGACGGCGACGGCTTCCGGACGCTGGAACGCTGGCTGGGCGGGAATGACGCGCTGTTCCTCTGGCGCGATCGCACCTCGCCCTTCGTGGTGCTGCCCCTGCATGTCTGGCTGGAGATCGTCGGCCGCAGCGCACGCGCCGACGCGGACACCGATGCGGCGCGGACCGACCGCCGCAATGCCATTGAGCATGGTCCGCTGCCGCCATCCGACGCCATCGCGCGGAGCGCCGCATGACCTGGCACCGGATCGGCGAGGCACTGCGCGCGCTGCTCGGCGGCGCCCTGCTGGCCAGCGGCTTCATCGGCCTGCTCTGGCTCGCCGAGCTGGCGACCATCCGATGAGAGCGCCCCCATGCCGATGCCCGCGCCTGCCTGGCCGCCTGCATCGCCCATCCAGCCGGGCACCCCTTCGTTGAACGGGACCACCATGACCAACCGAACCACTCTGGCGCAGCTGCGCGAGATGGACGCCGCGCAGGCCGCACGCCTGCCCGTCGATCATCTGGCGCTGCTGCTGGAAGAGGTCGGGGCGCTGAAGGCCGACGCCAAGCACCTCGCCGACCTGCTGCACGACGCGCTGCATGCCCGCTACGGCGCTCTTGCCGTCGCGGCCCGTCGCGACGAGGGCAAGGACACCGGCCGGGTCCGCGTGCCCGACGATGGCTTCGAGGTCGTTGCCGACCTCCCGAAGAAAGCGGCGTGGGACCAGCCGAAGCTGGCCGGGGCCGTCGCCACCATCGTGGCGTGGGGTGAGGACCCCGCGGACTACGTCACCACCGAGATCCGCGTGCCGGAAAGCCGCTTCACGGCTTGGCCGCCGCGCATCCGCGCGGTGTTCGAGCCGGCGCGCACCGTTGCCACCGGCCGCCCCTCCTACACCCTCGAACCGAAGGACGCCGCGTGATGGCGCACGAACTCCGCATCCGGGTCGCCATCCCTCTCGTCGGCGACGCGATCGCCCGCGCCAAGGACGTCACGGCTTTCGAGACCACCCTCGATGAGTTCACCGAGGCGGTGGCCCGCGCCGGCGGCGACATCAAGGTCGATGTCATCAAGCCCAAGCCGCGCGCCCCGAAGCAGGAGCAGCTCTGATGGCGATCTCGCTCGCATCCCTACGGCGCGGTGGCGACGCGCGTCCGCCGCGGCTGCTCACCTATGGCGTGGCCGGCGTTGGCAAGACGCTCTTCGCGACCTCGGCGCCGCGGCCGGTGGTGGTGCAGACTGAGGACGGGCTCGGCACGATCAGCGCTTCCACCTTCGGCGTGCTGCGCAGCTTCGATGCGGTGATGGAGGCGCTCGCCAGCCTCTACACCGAGCCGCATGACTTCGAGACCCTGGTGGTCGACAGCCTCGACTGGCTGGAGCCGTTGGTCTGGCAGCATACGGCGCAGACCCACAACCAGCCGGACATCGAATCCTTCGGCTACGGGAAGGGATACCTGGCGGCGCTGGATACCTGGCGCAGCTTCCTGGACGGCGTCAACGCGCTGCGCGACGAGCGCGGCATGGGCGTGATCCTGATCGCCCACGCCGAGATCAAGCGCTTCGACAGCCCTGAGACGGAACCCTACGACCGGTACCAACCGAAGCTCCATCGCAGCGCCTCCGCGCTGGTGCAGGAGCATGTCGATGCCGTGCTCTTCGCGAACTACCGCGTCAGCACGCTGAAGTCCGACGTCGGCTTCAACAAGAAGGTGGTCCGCGGCGTGAGCGGCGGCGATCGCCTGCTGCACACAGCCGAACGGCCGGCCTTCCTCGCGAAGAACCGCTTTGGCCTGGCCGAGACGCTGCCGCTGTCCTGGCCCGAGCTCGCCGCCGGCATCCCCTTCTACGCGGCGCCGCCCAGCGCTGCGCCCGCCTCCCCAACCGAAGCCCGGAGCTGAACCATGGCATCCCTCAATGGAACCTTCGACGCGAGCGGCGTCGAACCCGCCGCGCCCATGGAGCTGCTGCCGCCCGGCCGTTACGTCGCGCAGATCGTGCAGAGCGAGATGCAGCCGACCAAGGCCGGTGACGGCCAGCTGCTCTGGCTCGAGCTCGAGGTGCTCGACGGCGCGCATCGCGGCCGCAAGATCTGGGATCGCCTGAATCTCGCGAACCGCAACCAGCAGACGGTGGAAATCGCGCAGCGGCAGCTTTCGGCCATCTGCCACGCCGTCGGCCAGATCCAGGTGAGCGATAGCGAGCAGCTGCACTTCCGCCCGTTGCTGGTCACGCTGGTGGTCGAGCCCGACAGCCGCGATGCGCATCTGCCGGTCGAGGAGCGGCGCAAGCAGAACAAGGTCAAGGGCTACAGCCCAGCCGGCGGCGTGGCGGCGCCCGCGCGCATGGCCCCCGCAACGCCTGTCCAGCACGCGGCGCCGCCCCCGCAGCAGCAGCATCCGGCCGCGCCACCCCCGGCACCGCGCCAGCCGGCTCCCGACGCGGCGGCCCCGCCGCCCTGGCGCCGGACAGGCTGACGCAATGGTGAATGAGACCATGGCGCCCCTTCCTTCACCGCCGAGCCCTACCGTCGCTGCGATCTACGCCGCCTACGAGGCGGATGCGGAAACCGGCTATCGCGCGCATCTCGGCGCCTCGCTGATCGGCACCGAGTGCACGCGGGCCATCTGGTACGGCTTCCGCTGGGCCACGCGGGCGCGGCACACGGGCCGGCTTCTGCGGCTGTTCCAGACGGGGCATCTGGCGGAGCCGCGCTTTGTCGCGGATCTGCGGCGCATCGGCGTCACCGTCCTCGAGGTCGATCCCGAGACCGGGCGGCAATGGACGTTGCGTGATGCGGGCGGGCATTTCGGCGGCAGCATGGATGCGGTCGCCATCGGCTTTCCCGAGGCGCCGAAGGCCTGGCACGTCTGCGAGTTCAAGACGCACAGTGCGAAGTCCTTCGCCAAGCTGCAGGCCGAGGGCGTCGCCGCCTCCAAGACGCTGCACTGGGCGCAGATGCAGGCGTACATGCAGCTTGCTGGCATTGACCGCGCCTTCTATCTCGCGGTCTGCAAGGACACCGACGCGCTCTACCAGGAGCGCATCCGCCACGATGCTGAGGCCGCGCTGCGCATCCTGGCCAAGGCCGAGCGCATCATCCGCGCCGCCCGACCGCCCGCGCGCATCAGCGACGATCCGGCTTGGTGGCAGTGCAGGTTCTGCGACCATCACGCGGTCTGCCACGAGGGCCAGGCGGTGGAGCGGCACTGCCGCGCCTGCCTGCACGCGACGCCAGTCGACGGCGGTGCCTGGCGTTGCGGGCGACATGATCACCCCCTCACGCGGCAGGAGCAGGAGGCGGGCTGCGCCGCGCATCTGTTCATCCCCGACCTGGTGCCGGGCGAGCAGGTCGATGCCGGCGAGGATTGGGTCAGCTACCGCATGCCGGATGGCAGCGAATGGCGTGACGGGGTGTCGGCACGAACGTGTGGCGATCAGCAGTTAGTGCTGGAGGCAGTGCCATGACGCTGGCGCTTCGACCCTATCAGCGCGCTGCCGTCGAGGCGCTGTACGACTACTTCTCGGCCAGCGCGGGCAATCCGCTGGTCGTGATGCCAACAGGCACGGGCAAGAGCCTGTGCATCGCCGGCTTCACGCGCGAGGCGATCGCCGCCTATGGCGACACCCGCGTGCTAATCCTCACGCACGTGAAGGAGCTGATCCAGCAGAACTTCATGACGATGCTGCGCGCCTGGCCCGAGGCGCCGGCTGGCATCTACAGCGCGGGCCTGTCGCGCCGTGACATTCGTGCGCAGATCCTGTTTGCCGGCATCCAGTCAATCCATCGCCACGCCTATCAGGTGCAGCGCTGCGACCTGGTGCTGATCGACGAGGCGCACCTGCTCGGCCGCGGCGACAGCGGCATGTACCGCTCCTTCCTCGCCCAGCTGAACGAGATCAATGGTGGCTTGCTGAAGGTCGTGGGCTTCACGGCCACGCCCTATCGGCTGGACAGCGGGTTGTTGCACGAGGGCAAGGATCGGCTGTTCACGGACATCGCCTTCGAGGTGCCGGTACTGGAGATGATCCAGCAGGGCTGTCTCTGCCCCGTCGTCCCAAAGCAGACCACGACGCAGCTCGACGTGGGCGGTGTCGGCACGCGCGGCGGCGAATTCATCGCGAAGGACCTCGAGGCAGCGGTCGACCGCGATGAGGTCACCCGTGCTGCCGTGGCGGAGATCGTCCAGCATGGTGAGGGCCGCGGCTCCTGGCTGGTGTTCTGTTCCGGCGTCGCCCACGCCCGGCACGTCCGTGACGCCATCCGCGAGCATGGCATTTCCGCAGAAACCGTCACCGGCGACACGCCGGGGGCGGAGCGCGACGGCATCCTGGCGGCCTTCAAGGCGGGGCGCCTGCGCTGCCTCACCAACGCCAACGTGCTCACCACCGGCTTCGACGCGCCGGGCACCGATCTCATCGCGCTGCTCCGCCCGACGAAGAGCGTCGGCCTCTATGTCCAGATGGTCGGCCGCGGGACGCGGCTCGCCGAGGGCAAGGAGGACTGCCTCGTGCTGGACTTCGCCGGCAACACCGCCCGGCACGGCCCGATCGACACGGTGGATGGCCGGAAGAAGGAACCCGCCGGGGACGGCGAAGCGCCGATCAAGGTCTGCCCGGAATGCCAGACCATCAACCACGCCAGTGCGCGGCGCTGCGTCGGCTGCGATCACGAATTCCCGCCACCGCCCCTGCAGGTGTCGGCGGAGGCCGCCGCCAACGCGCTGCTGTCGACGCAGGTTCAGACAACATGGTGCGACGTCACCACCGTCCGATACATGCTCCACGAGAAGCCCGGCAAGCCGGCGTCGCTGCGGGTCACATACGAGTGCGGCCTGGCGCGGCACAGTGAATGGGTCTGCTTCGAGCACACCGGCTTCCCGCGAGAGAAGGCCGTGAGCTGGTGGCGCAGTCGGGCACCACATCTGCCGGCGCCCTCCACCGTAAGTGAGGCCCTGCAGCATCGCGAAGCACTCCGCCAGCCCAGCGCCATCCTGGTGCGGCCGGTTGGCCAATACGTTGAAATCGTGAACGCGAGATTTGTGTTATGACACCTCCATGGAAGACGCTGCCACCGCCAGTCGCACCGACGCATCCGCAGACGCTGGATGAGAAGGCAGAGCGTAGGAGGGCGCGGCAGCGCGAATGGGCGCAGCAAAAATACGCGGCGAACCCAGAGAAGGCGCGGGAACGGAACCGCGCGCGCTATGCGACCAATCAGCAGAAGGCGAACGAGGCGTGCCGCCGCTGGCGAGCCGCGAACCCGGAGAAGGTCATCGCGGCAAAGGCACTGAAACGCGAGGCAGACCCGGGAAAGGCGCGAGAGATGAATAACCGCTGGAAGGCCGCGAACCGAGAGAAGGTACGCGAGCAGGAGCGCGCGCGGCGTAGTGCGGACCCCGAAAAGGCGCGCGAGGCGTGCCGACGTTGGCGTGAGCGCAAGAAGGCCGAAGCGGCGGCTAGGAAGCAGCAGGACTCGTGAAATGCCGAACCTGCTCGCGCCCTGCCAGGCACTGGCTGTGTTGGCATCCAGCGCGCTCGCTCCGGGTGCACTGGACCGCGCCCTCGTGCTCGTCCGTCTGCCTCGACCTATGGCGGGAGCGCCGCATGGTTGACGCGAACGAGCAGGAGGTCGCGGCCATGCGCGCGGCCGGCGATATCGCCGGGCAGTACATCGAGGCGGTCGGCCGCAGTGATATGGCGACCTGGTCGGCGGAAGACTGGCGCGGATTCATCGAGGCCATCTGCGGCGCCTACGTCGACAGCCTTGTCGAGCAGCAGATCGCCATCAACACCGCGGTAGCGAGGGTGCAGGGGCTGCCGTTCGCCGCGAGCGCTGGGAGATGAACCCGGTCGACATGCTGGCCGAGGCAGCGCGGATCTATCCGGCGTGGTGGCTGGCGCACGAGGCCCGTCCGGTCACCGTCATGGAGCTGGCGGAGCCGGTCCGTGCCGTGGCCGATCCAGATTCGCGCGGCCGCCAGTTCATCGCGGTCAAGCTCTGCATGCTTGATGGCGTGCGCGCGGCCGGCTTCGTCCTGGCGCGACGGAAGAGCGTCGGGAAATGGTCCCCGGCGCGCTACCTCTTGAACCGCGTCGAGGCAGCTGGCGAAGCCGATCAGGGTGCCGCGTCGCCGAAGGTCGGGATCGTGCCGACCGCGGCCGACCCCGCGCTGGCGATCCATGCCGAACTTGAGGTCGCGCGCCGGGCCTTGGAACGGGCAGCGCGACAGATGGTCTCCCTCTATCCCGAGGTGTTGCGCATTGACACCGCCCGCGATGCGGCCATCGCGGCGCAGGAACGTGGCGGCGCATGACCGACACCCCCGCCTTCATGGCCGACTATGGCGAACGCCTGGTCGATAACGGCTATGCCGTCATTCCCATCATGCCGGGCAGCAAGGTGCCGGGCCGCTTCTCCGGCGGGGAATGGTCGCCCTATCCCGACTGGACCCGCCACTGCGACCGGCCGACGAAGCCCTTCGAGGCGGACATCTGGCGGCGCTGGCCGGGCTGCGGCGTCGGCATCGCCACCGGCGCGGTGGTCGGCATCGACATCGACATCCTGGACGGCGCGCTCGCGATCCAGCTCGCCGAGCTCGCCGCCTCCATGCTGGGCGACACGCCCTGCCTGCGCATCGGCCGCGCACCTAAGCGGCTGCTGGTCTATCGCGCTGCCACCCCTTTCGCTGGTCGCAAGCGCCTGCCACTGGAGGTCCTGGCCCGCGGCCAGCAATTCGTGGCGCATGCCGTCCATCCCGATACCGGGCAGCCCTATGCCTGGCCGGAGGACAGCCTGCTCGACACCCCGCTCGCCCAATTGCCCGTGCTGGACGAGGCAGCGGCCATGGCCTGGCTCGATCGTGCCCATGCGCTGATTCCCCCCGAGTTGCGCCCACGCTCCCTGCATCTTCCGTCTGACGTGGCCGCCTGGCGCGGCCCGTCCGATCCGCGCGGCACCCTCGAGGCGATGAAGGCCGCGCTGGCCTATCTCCCGAACGAGGATCTCGATGGCGCCTCGTGGATCACCATGGGCACCGCCATCAAGGCCGCGCTTGGCGAGGAAGGGCGTGAGCTCTGGCTCGACTGGTCGAAGTCGAGCGGGAAATCGGGCCGATCGGGCAAGCCCGACACCGCGGAGCGTCGCTGGGCTGGCTTCCGCCCGCATAGCGTCGGCGCCGGCAGCATCTACCGCCTCGCCATCGACCGTGGCTGGATTCCGCCGCCCGAGGTCACGCTGAACGGCGACGCTGCCGCTCGCGCCGCTGGCCCGCATCCAGCTGCCGGTATGCTGGCACGTATCGCGGCTTCCCCCTCTGCCGCACCACCGCCGAAGCCCTATCGCGTGCCGCCCGAGCTGCTGCAGGTGGACGGCGTGCTGCGCATGTTCGTGGACTATGCCACGACCAGCGCCGTCAGCCCGCAGCCCTTCCTCTCGCTCGGCGCTGCCATCTGCCTGGTCGGTGCCATCGCGGGCCGCCGGTATCGCACGCCGACCGACCTGCGCAGCAACGTCTACGCCATCGGCATCGCCGACAGCGGTGGCGGCAAGGACCATGCCCGGCGTTGCGCCAAGCGGGCGATCTACGCCGCAGGCCTCGACCGCTACCTCGGTGGTGAGGATCTCGCCTCCTCGGCGGGCCTGCTCACGTCGCTGCAGCGCCATCCGGCCCGACTGTTCCAGGTGGACGAATTCGGCCAATTCCTGAAGCTCGTCCTGAATGCGCGCGCGCCGGCCCATAAGGCGGCCATCTGGTCCGAGCTCACCAAGCTCTACACCTCGGCGGGCGAGCCATACATCGGCGCGGAATACGCCGACCAGAAGGCGCGGCCGCGCGTCACCATCGAGCAGCCCTGCGCCTGCATCTGGGGCGTCACGGTGCCAGGGCCGTTCTGGTCGGCGCTGGAGGGGGGCGCCTTGGCGGACGGCTCCATCGCGCGCTTCCTGGTGTTCCTCACGGACGACGACTACCCGGAGCGTAACGAGACACCTGCCGCCATGGATCCGCCAACCGATCTGGTAGCGGCCCTGCAGGGGATCGCTCGGGGCGTGCCCGGCCACAGCCATGGCGGGAACATCGCCGACGCCATGAAATCCTCGGCGCCGATCCATGCCTATACCGTACCGCTCAGCCCTGCTGCCAACGCGGCCATGGCCCGCGTGCGTCGCGAGGCCACCGATCTGCTGCGCTCCCATCGCGGCACACACGCCACCGCCCTATTCGGCCGTTACGCCGAGAACACCGCCAAGCTGGCGATGATCGCCGCGGTCAGTCGTGCCCCCGCACGGCCGATCACTGAGGCGGCGGACGTCACCTGGGCATCGGCGCTGGTCGAGCACTGCGTCGGCACGCTGCTGC
This sequence comes from Acetobacteraceae bacterium, assembly GCA_019750465.1. Classification (GTDB taxonomy): domain Bacteria; phylum Pseudomonadota; class Alphaproteobacteria; order Acetobacterales; family Acetobacteraceae; genus JAIEOP01. Next base: position 20,581 of record JAIEOP010000043.1, read on the forward strand.
GCGAAGCAGAGCGGCTCGTCTCAGACAACAACACCGAGGCGAATCACAAACGCGTCCTGGAGATCATCCGCGCCGCTGGCAAGATCAGTCGGAACGCCCTGGTCCGCAAGACCCAATTCCTGTCGAAGCGCGAACGCGAGGAAATCTTCGACGCGCTGGTCGAGGCCGAGCTGGTTTCGCGCAGCATGAGGCCGACCGGCACCAAACCCACCATGCTGTTCACGGCGCGCGGGACCCCTGATGCGACTGGCGGCAGGGAGGCTTCGCCTTGACGCATCCGATTCATCACGCGGCGCGACGAGTCCGAAGCCCAGGCCAGAGGCTGGTCTCACGCGCATACGTCAATTCGTCAAAACGTCACGCGGGCACACACGGGGAGATGGGGGTCACGCGTACTCGGAGAGAGAGACCCCTTGATGAATTGATATATTGATGTTTCCCCCAATAGACCCCCCTGGCCAGGTGCGCGTGCGCGCGAATGGTGACCGCCTTCCCCCGCAGGGATCGCAGCCCATCCCAGGTGGTCCTCAGCCCCCGAGATCCAGCCTCGACCGCGGCACCCGCAGCGACACCACCACGCCCGAGATGGAGGCCCTGCGCCGTCGCGTCTGGCAGCAGCAGGGCGTCGTCTCGCTGAACCTCGAGGACATCACCGATCCCTGGCTGCGCCAGGCGATCCAGAACGAAGCCGTGCGCCACTGGGGCCCACGGCAGCAGGAGAAGACCCATGGCCGGTAAGCGCAAGACCAAGACCCCGAAGCAGAGCGTGGCGCTCGGCCCATCGAAGTGGCGGCTGCAGCATGGCGGTTTCGGCGATGCCGTTCGCTCCGCCGATCCGGAGACGGGCACGCCCATCGCGCACCGCTACGCCATGGACACGCTCGGCGTGATGCTCGGCAACGGCACCATCACGTCCGAGATGCGCGATGCCGGTGAGATGTTCCGCAAGCAGTTCCGCTGTGCGGCGCTCGACACGCTGCGGGCCATGCCGCTGATCCGCATCCCTGGTGGCCGTGCGGGCGACACGACGACCGAGCAGCAGTTCCAGGCACGCGAGCGGGTGGCTGCTGCCATCGATGCGCTGGGTGGCCCTGGCAGCCCTGCTGGAGCCTGCGTGTGGCACGTCGTGGGGCTGGAGAGCTCGATCACCGAATGGGCACGCCGCTCGGGCTGGTGCGGTCGTCCCATTGGTCACGCGCAGGGGCAGGGCGTGCTGGTCTCGGCGCTCGGCGTGCTCGCCATGCACTACGGGCTGACGCAGCGGCGGGCGGCGTGACGTCGTGCGCGAGAGAAAATGCAAAGCGCTACATCTTCGCACTCCCCAGCAGAATCTGGATTGGATAGGTTCTCGATAGTCGCTGAAGATGCGGCTGCGGCCAGTGGCTCCCGAGCCACTCGCCACCTGATCAGCCACTGCGGCTTTCAAGCCGATGGTTCCTTCCTGGCCCCGCTGTATGCGGGGGGCGGAAGCGCGCAACATCGCTAGCGCCAGGCCGAAAAACAGGGTTGCGGTTTGCAGCCTTTGCCGCGGCGGCGATGAAGGGAATGGCGACGGGCATCAGCCAACCCTCCAGGCGATGGTGCAGGCGGTGATGGGGAGGCGA
>JAIEOP010000246.1 GCA_019750465.1 Acetobacteraceae bacterium
GGCCGCGGCGGACGCACAGTCCGGCGGCACGGCTGGCGCCGGTGCGGCCGCACCTGGCGCCGCCGCTGCGAGCGCGGCGAGCAGCAGGGCGGCCACGCAGGCCAGACGGAGGGAAAGCGAGCGGGGCTCGCCTTGGCGGGGCGCCATGGCGTGATCATCCACGGGAAGGGTGAAGATGTGGCGCACCAATAACGCAATTCGATATCATAAAATAGAGAAAACACCACATCGGAGCGATGTTCCGGACGATCGCAACAATCTGGACGTGTGGCCCGGCGGACCCTTTCAATGCTGCGCCGCAGCACGATCCCGCGACAGGCCATGACCAGCCAGGGCCGGCCGTCCTGCCTACCGCGCCAGGATCGGCAGCACGGAGACCACCAGCAGCAGCGCCACCACGCGGTCGAATCAGCGCATCGCGGCTGGCCGCGGCAGCAGCCGCGCCATGCCGGCCCCGAGCGCCGCCCAGGCCGCCAGGCAGACCACCACCATCGCGGCGAAGAGCAGCCGCTGCGCCACCGCGGCGGCCCAGCCGCCGGCGCCGACACAGGCCCCCGCACCCCCGAAGGCGATCAGCCAGGCCTTGGGGTTCATCCACTGGAACAGCGCAGCCTCCAGCAAGGTCATCGGCCGGCGGCGTCGCGGCCCTGCCGCCGCGCCAGCCGAAGCCGGCACCGCGACGGCGATCCGCCAGGCGATCCACAGCAGCCGGAGCCCGCCGACCCAGCGCATCGCCCCCTGCAGGCCCGGCGAGTCGCGCACCACCTCCGCGGCGCCGAGTGCCACCAGCACCAGCATCGCCGGGAAGCCGACCGGCACGCCGAGGATGTGCGGCAGGGTCCGGCGCAGCCCGTAATTCGCCCCCGAGGCGGCGACCATGGCGTTGTTCGGCCCAGCCGAGGCGGTCATCGCAAAGGCGAAGCCGGTGGCGGAGAGAAGCCAGGCCAGCCCTTCCATGGCGGTCAACGCCGCGCCCCGTCCGCGGGGCCGAAGGAGATCCGCTGGCCGCGGTGCGAAACCTCCGCCGCGGCCAGCACGCCGATCGCGATGGCCGGCGGCGGCAGCGCGACCAGCGCCTTGCCGACCGGCTGCCGCATCGCCAGCCCGCCGAGCAGCAGCACCCCGTTCACCAGCACGAAGCCGGCGGAGACAGGTCCCCGACCGCCAGGCCGGTCATCACGCCGCCGCCGGCATCCGGCCCCTTCGGCCCGGCGGCCTCCGGCGCCAGGGCCGCCGGCACCGGCAGGGCGGCGACGGCGAGATAGCCGGGGTTGCGCCGGCCGAAGCGCCGCCACCAGGGCAGCGGCTGTGCCGGCGTGGATTTGCCGCTCATGCCACCCGCCGCGCCACCGACTCCGGCGGCATCCGCACCAGCGCGGCGTAGTCGCGCAGCAGCGCCTCCGTCACCTGGCCGGGGGCGAACTCGCCATGGCCGGCGATCTCCCGCACCGGCGTCACCTCGGCCGCGGTGCCGGCCAGGAACACCTCGCCCGCGCGGGCGATCTCCGTCTCGGCGATGGTGCGCTCCACCACCCGGATCTGCCGGTGCCGGGCCAGCGCCATGACGCTGCGCCGCGTGATGCCATCGAGGAACCCGACGGGCGTCGGCGTGTGCAGCGCGCCATCGAATACGAAGAAGACGTTCGCCCCCGTCGCTTCCGCCACGTCCCCCTTCCAGTCCAGCATCAGCGCGTCGTCGAACCCCGCATCCATCGCCGCGTGCTTCGACATCGTGCCGATCATGTAGAGACCGGTTGCCTTTGCCGCGGTCGGCGCCGTCTCCGGCGCGGGGCGCCGCCAGGGCGCCATGGCCAGGCGGATGCCCCGCATCCGCACCTCCGGCGCGAAGTAGGACGGCCATTCCCAGGCGGCGATCGCCAGGTTCGGCCGGGTCGCCCGCGCTGCCACCCCCATCTCCTCCGAGCCGCGCCAGGCGATGGGGCGCAGATACCCCTCCGTCAGACCGTTGCGCGCCAGGGTCTCGATGCAGGCGGCATCAATTGTTGCGGCATCCCAGGGCAGGCTGAAGCCGAGGATGCGGGCGGACTCGATCAATCGGTTGGTATGGTCGCGCAGACGGAAGATATGTCCCGCATAGGCCCGTTCGCCCTCGAAGACGGCGCTGGCATAATGCAGCCCATGCGTGAGCACATGCGGCCGGGCCTCCCGCCAGGGAACGAACCGGCCGTTCCACCAGATCCAGCCGTCGCGGTCGTCGAAGGGCGACAGCGGCACGCCGGGAGCATTGGAAGGAATGGTCGGCATGGTGGGGTCCTCTGGTAATGTTCTTGCGTCTGACAGCGCCACGGTAAAACGCAGCGAGATTTTATGTCAACATCACTGACCCAATCGGGTAGCATGCCAGCCATGCGCGAGGAAGCAGCAGGCCCCGCCGGCGCCGCCGGCCGCAACCTGCTCTTCCTGCGCGAGGAGGAGCTGCGCCTGGCGCAGGACCTGCTGTTCTTCGGCTACCGCGACTTCACCGCCGGCGCCGACCGCAGCCTCGCCGAGCTCGACATGGGCCGGGCGCACCACCGGGTGCTGCACTTCGTCGGCCGCCGGCCGGGGATCACGGTGGGGGAGCTGCTGGCGATCCTCGGCATCACCAAGCAGTCGCTCGGCCGCGTGCTGACGCCGCTGGTGGAGCAGGGCTATGTCGCCCAGGCAGCCGGGCGCGCCGACCGCCGGCAGCGCCTGCTGAGCCTCACCCCGAAGGGCGAGGCGCTGGAGCGGCAGCTGTTCGAGCTGCAGCGCGAATGGGTGATGCGCGCCTACCGCGAAGCGGGCCCCGTTGCGGTGGACGGCTTCCGCCGCGTCATGCGCGGGCTGATGGGCGATGAGGCGCGGGCGCAGCTGGAGCGGCTGGAGCGGGCCGCCTCGCGCGGCACCGGCACCGCTCCGCCCGTGCGGGGCGGCTGATCGCGGCGCAGGCAGAAGGCACCGGGGGGGCAGCATGTCCGTCGAGACGGCGCAGAAGGACCCGACGGGCCTGGCCGCGGAGGTCGCGCACCTGCTGGTGGTGGACGACGACGCGCGGCTGCGCGCCCTGCTGCAGCGCTTCCTGGCCGAGCAGGGCTTCCGCGTCTCCGCCGCCGCCGACGCCGCCGCGGCGCGCGCCCAGCTCGCCGCCATGGCCTTCGACCTGGTGGTGCTGGACGTGATGATGCCGGGCGAATCCGGGCTCGAGCTGGTGGAATGGCTGCGCCGCGCCGGCAATGACGTGCCGGTGCTGATGCTGACCGCGCGCGGCGCCTCGGACGACCGCGTCGCCGGTTTCGAGCACGGCGCCGACGACTATCTCGCCAAGCCCTTCGACCCGCGCGAGCTCGCCCTGCGGATCCGCACCATCCTCAGGCGCGCGACGCCGGCGGTGACGCAGGTGCTGGCGCAGGCGCCGGTGCAGCTGGGGCCCCGCTGGTTCGATCCGGAACGCTCCGAGCTGCGCGGGCCGGAGGGCCCGATCCGCCTGACCGGCGGCGAGGCGGCGCTGCTGCTGGCGCTGGCGCGCCGCGCCGGCGAGGTGCTGAGCCGCGACGAGATCGCCGCCGCCCTCGGCACGCCGGACGCCGGGGAGCGCGCCATCGACGTGCAGGTCACCCGCCTGCGCCGCAAGATCGAGCCCGAGCCGCGCGAGCCGCGCTTCCTGCACACGGTCCGCCACCGCGGCTACGTGCTGCGGCCCGGACCATGAGCGGCGAGGCACGCGCAGCGCCCGTCCCGGAGGCGCACGCGGCGCAACCGGCCGGCCTCCGCCCGCCGCGCGGCAGGGTCGTTGCAGGCCTGGTGCCGCGGGGTTGGCTGCCGCGGGGCTGGGTGCCGCGCGGGCTGCTCGGCCGCTCGCTGCTGATCATCCTGGTGCCGATGCTGCTGCTGCAGGCCGTGGCGCTGCAGCTGTTCTACGGCAGCCACCTGGACGTGATCTCGCGCCGGCTGGCCGGGGGCGTCGCCGGCGACGTCGCCATGATCGCCGAGCTGGCGCGGCGCGAGCCGGAAAGCCGCGCCGAGCTGTTCCGCGAGGCCGCCTGGCGCCTCGAGCTCGCAATGGCCTTCGAGGAGGGCGCGCGGCTGCAGGGCAGCGGCCGCCCGGCCTGGGCGCCGCTGCTGCCGCTGGAGGAGGATCTCGATCGCGCCCTGGCCGAGCGGCTGCGCCTGCCCTTCGACACGGACTGGCAGTCCGACCCGCGCAGCGTGATCATCCGCGTGCAGATGGCCGATGGCGTGCTGCACGTGGAGGCGCCGCGCAAGCGGCTGTTCACCGCCACGCTCTACCTGTTCGTGATCTGGCTGGTGGGCTCGGCGCTGCTGCTCTCGGGCGTCGCCATCCTGTTCATGAAGAACCAGGTGCGCGCGCTGCGCCGGCTGGCCGATGCGGCGGAGGCCTTCGGCCTTGGGCGCGATGTCGGCTCGATCAAGCCGGAGGGCGCGGCCGAGGTGCGCCAGGCCGCCTCCGCCTTCAACCGCATGCAGGAACGCATCCGCCGATTCGTCGGCCAGCGCACGGAGATGCTGGCCGGCATCAGCCACGATTTGCGCACGCCGCTGACCCGCATGCGCCTGGCGCTCGCCATCCTGCCGCGCACGCCGGAGAGCGAGGAGGATGTGGCGGCGCTGACCCAGGACGTGGAGGAGATGGAGCGGATGATCGCCGCCTATCTCGCCTTCGCCCGCGGCGAGGGCATGGAGCAGGCGAAGCCCGACGACCTCGCGCTGCTGGTGCGCGAGGAGGCGGCGAAGGCGCGCCGCGCCGGCGCGGCGGTGACGGTGGCGGGGCCGGAGGCGCTGGTGCTGCCGATGCGTCCCGATGCGCTGCGCCGCTGCCTCGGCAACCTGCTCGACAACGCGCGGCGCCACGCCCGGCGCATCGACGTGACGGTGGAGGGTCCGGCGGGGGGCGAGGCCGAGCTGCGCCCGGCGCGGGCCTGGGCGCAGGTGGTGGTGGACGACGACGGGCCCGGCATCCCGGACGCGGCGCGCGAGGACGCCTTCCGCCCCTTCAGCACCGGCGCGCCGGGCGGCACCGGGCTCGGGCTGGCGATTGCGCGCGACATCGCCCGCGCGCATGGCGGCGACATCCTGCTGGAGGCGAGCCCGCTCGGCGGGCTGCGGGCGCGGCTGCGGCTGCCGGTGTAGCTCAGGACCTGCCGCCATGGTGCCGTAGGCACATCCGGACTGGGCGAGGAGCGGTCATTGCCGGTTGTTGTGCCGCCAGGCAGGCCCGGCCGCGCCGGCTCGGGCAATTCGGACGAGGCGATGTGCTGCGCCTAGAGCGCGTTGCGTTCGCATGCGCTCACGCAACACGCTCCAGCCCTTGCTGGATCGCGGGATTCAGCGTTTGCGGCGCTTCTGCCTCAACGCATCCCGCTCTAATCCGCGCGGATGCCGGCGGCACGCACGACCTCGCCCCAGCGCGCCGCTTCGGCGGCCGAACACGGGGATTGGGGGCGATGGCCGCTTCGATGCGCCCGGCCATGACCTCTATGGTGGCGGGGTGGGGCCGCGGACCGGCACGTGCGTGATGGCGAGGCGGGTCAGTTGCCGCAGGGCCTCCACGGTGACATGCGCGATGGTCCCGTTGCCCGGGGTATAGCCGACGGTCCTGTACATCGCCGGCGCGATCGCGTGCGAGGCGATGCTGCGGACGCCCACGGTGTACCCGTCCGGCGGTGCCTTCGCCACCACATCCGAGCCGATGGTGCCGCCCGCGCCGGCGCGGCTCTCGATGACGAGGTGAACCGCCCCGGGTTTGTCGGAGGCTATTTTGCTTGGGTCATGCCGCCAGGGCGGCCGGCTCCGATTGGGTATAGTATCGCGCCTCAGCCTCGGCCGGCGGCATGTTGCCGATCGGCTCCAGAAGGCGACGGGTGTTGTGCCAGTCCACCCACTCGGGGGTGGCATATTCGACAGCCTCCAGCGAACGCCAGGGGTCGCGACGGTGGATCACCTCGGTCTTGAACAGGCCGATGACGGTCTCGGCCAGCGCGTTGTCGCAGGAATCTCCAACGCTGCCGGCGGAGGGTTCGATCCCGGCCTCGAGCAGACGATCCGTGTGGCGAATGGACACATGCTGCGATCCCCTGTCGCTGTGGCGGGTCAGGCCGCCCTTCGCCGGCCGGCGATCGTGCAGCGCCTGCTCCAGGGCATCGAGAACAAAGGCGACGTGGGCCGTTCTCGACACCCGCCAGCCGACGATGCGGCGAGCAAAGACGTCGATGACGAAGGCGACGTAGACGAAGCCCTGCCAAGTCGCGACATACGTGAAATCTGACACCCACAGCACGTTCGGCCGCGGCGCCCGGAACTGCCGGTTCACCTCGTCCGCCGGGCAAGGCAGCGCCTTGCCGGCGATCGTCGTCCTGGTCTCCTTGCCGCGCACGATGCCGCGCAAGCCCATCCTGCGCATCAGGCGTTCCACCGTGCAGCGGGCCACGATGACGCCTTCACGGCCGAGCTGCCGCCAGACCTTGCGGGCGCCATGGACTTCGAAGTTCTCCTCGTGCACTCGCCGGATCTGCGCCATGAGCGTCACGTCCCGTCGGGCGCGGGGCGAGGCCTTGGCCGGATCGGCACGATGAGCGGCGTGGGCGTGATGCGTCGACGGGGCGACCGGCAGCACCCTGCGGATCGGCTCGGCCCCGTAGCTGGCCCGGTGATCGTCGATGAACGCGATCATGGCTTCTGACGGCGGTCGAGCTCCGCCGTCGCAGAATACGCCGACGCCTTCCGCAGGATCTCATTCGCTTGCCGCAGCTCACGGACCTCCCGCTCCAGCGCCTTGATGCGCTCGCGCTCCTCCGTCGTCGGCCCCGCCCGCTGGCCCCCGTCTCGCTCGGCCTGCCGCGCCCACTTCCGCAGCGTCTCGACCGTGCAGCCGATCTTGCCCGCAGTCGAGCCGATCGCGGCCCACTGCGACCCGTGGCCGCCCCCCTGGTCCAGCACAAGCCGCACTGCACGCTGCCGAACTTCAGGCAAAAACCGGTTCGATGTCTTCTTCGTCATGGCCCCATCCTCTCAATCGTCGGGGCCTCCGAAAAACCCGGGGCGGTTCAGTGCGGCCATTGCGCGGGCCAGCAACTCGGCGGCGATCGTCCCTGCCGCCGAGCGTGGCCCGGTCAGCTTCGCCGCCCCCTTGCTGACGGGCGCCAGCATGGCCGCGCGGTCGAAGAATTGGTGGTTGGCGAAGGCCCGCTCCGCCTCGGTGAAGCCGTCGGCCAGCAGCAGCACCGGCGCCCTGTCCAGCGCGGCCTGGGCCATGCCGTTCGCGGCATTGCCGACCCCCGGGCCCCGCGTCACCAGCACGGCGCCGGGCGTGCCGGTGAGTTCGGCGGTCGTGGCGGCCATGATCATGGCCGCCGTCTCCTGCCGTGCCAGCACGAAAGGCAGACCCGCCGCCTTCGCCGCGGCGATCAGATCGAGGCTGGAGCCGCCGCCCGGTACGCCGAAGATCCGCGTCGTCCCGGCCGCACGCATGGCAGCGACGACCGCTGTAGCGCCGGTTGCGGCGCCTCCCTGGGCGCTGGCCATGCGACACATCCTCCCCGATCCGGCGGGCGGCAGCATGGGGGCGGTGGCCGGCGCCAAGGTCATGGCTGCCCGCGGAAGCGGCCTTCGTGTCCCCGCGCTGTCCATCCGCTGGGCAATGCGTCGGGTCGCGACGCATTCGCCACCATCGCACCGCTTGCTTCCCGCCCCCCCGGCGTGCTGCCTTGCCAGGGGATGGGTCGCAACGGGGGGGCTGGGGCCGGTGACAATGGCCGGAAGCGCGGCATTCGACGAGATGAACGGCCTGGATGGCGACGTCCGGGGCCCCTACGCGGAGATCGCCCGCTGGCTGCGGGCCACGCCGCGCGAGCAGCTGTATCGCAAGCGCGAGGAGGCCGAGCTGCTGTTCCGGCGCATCGGCATCACCTTCGCGGTCTATGGCGAGGGTGGCGACCCCGAGCGCCTGATTCCCTTCGACCTGATCCCGCGCATCCTGGCGCGCTCGGAATGGGAGGTGCTGTCGCGCGGATTGAGCCAGCGCGTGCGCGCGCTGAACGCCTTCCTCGCCGATGTCTACGGCACGCGCGAGATCCTGCGCGCCGGCAGGATCCCGGCGATGCTGGTCACCGGCAACGAGCTCTACCGCGAGCAGATGAACGGCTTCACGCCGCCTGGCGGCATCTACACCCATGTCTGCGGCATCGACCTGGTGCGCACCGGGCCGGAGCAGTTCCACGTGCTGGAGGACAATTGCCGCACGCCCTCCGGCGTCTCCTACATGCTGGAGAACCGCGAGGCGATGCTGCGGCTGTTCCCGCGGCTCTGCGCCCGGCACCGCGTCGCGCCCATCTCGCGCTATCCGGAGGAGCTGCTGACCACGCTGAAGTCGGCGGCGCCGTCGGCTTGCAAGGGCGTTCCGACGGTCGTGCTGCTGACCCCCGGCCCGTTCAACAGTGCCTACTACGAGCACTGCTTCCTGGCCGACGAGATGGGCGTGGAGGTGGTGGAGGGCGCCGACCTTTTCGTGCAGGACCGCGTGGTGTTCATGCGTACCACGGCAGGGCCGAAGCGGGTGGACGTGATCTACCGGCGCATCGACGACGAGTACCTCGATCCCGACTGCTTCCTGCCGGAGAGCATGCTCGGCGTGCCGGGGCTGATGGCGGCCTACCGCGCCGGCAATGTCGCGCTGGCCAATGCGCCGGGCTGCGGCGTCGCCGACGACAAGGCGATCTATCCCTACGTGCCGGAGATGATCCGCTTCTACCTGGCCGAGGAGCCGCTGATCCCGAACGTGGACACCTACCTTTGCGAGCGCGAGGAGGAGCGCAAATACGTGCTCGCCCATCTCGACAGCCTGGTGGTGAAGCTGGCCAAGGGCTCGGGCGGCTACGGCATGCTGGTGGGGCCGCACGCGACGCGGGACATGCGCGAGGAGTTCCGCGCGCGCATCCTGGCCAGGCCCGCCGACTACATCGCCCAGCCGACGCTGGCACTCTCGACCTGCCCGACCGTCGCCGAACAGGGCATCGCGCCGAGGCATGTCGACCTGCGGCCCTTCGTGCTGGCTTCGGCGGACGGCATCCGCATCCTCCCCGGCGGGCTGACGCGGGTGGCGCTGCGCGAGGGCTCGCTGGTGGTCAACTCCTCCCAGGGTGGCGGCACCAAGGATACCTGGGTGCTGGAGGACGATCTGGTCGCCGCGGTCTCGGCCGAATCCGCCCGGTCGCAGTCCCAATTCCAATCGCAGGGCGGCGGCCCAGGCGGATGCTGAGCCGCACGGCGGAGAGCCTGTTCTGGCTCGCCCGCTACACCGAGCGGGCGGGCAACGTGGCGCGCGGCCTAGGCGTGGCGATCCGCATGGCAGGGGTCGCGACGCGGCTCGGTGGCGAGGATGCGGAATGGCGGTCCCTGCTGACCGCGACCGGCGGCGATGCCGGCTTCTACCGCAAGTATCCGGCGCCAACCCAGGACGCCGTGGTGCAATGGCTGGTGCACGACCCGGATCACCCATCGGGCATCCTGCCCTGCTTCGAGGCAGCGCGGCGCAACGCCCGGGCGGTGCGCACGGCACTGACCGTGGACATGTGGGAGGCGCTGAACGACGGCTGGAACCACCTGCGCGCCCTGCCGCCGGAGGCGACGGAAGGCGAGCGCCTGCCCGACTTCCTCGGCTGGGTGCGAGAGCGGGTGATGCTGTTCAACGGTGCCGCGCAGGACACCATGCTGCGCGAGGAGGCCTGGCGCTTCGTGCATCTCGGCACCATGCTGGAGCGCGCCGACAACACCGCCCGCCTGCTCGACGTGCGCCACCACCTGCTGATGCCCGATGGCGAGGGCGGCGTGGACTACGTGCACTGGCAGGCCGCGCTGCGCTCGGTCTCGGCGCTCAGGGCCTATCACTGGGTCTATCATGACCGGCTCGATCCGCGGCGCATCGTCGAGCTGCTGACGCTGCGGCCCGAGCTGCCGCGCAGCCTGATCGCCTGCTATGCCGCGGTCGTGGAACTGCTGGACGGCATCGCCCTGGCGCAGGGCGGGCGGCGCGGCGAATGCCACCGCCTGGCCGGGGAGATCCACGCGCGCCTGCGCTTCGGCCGGCTCGACGCGATCTTCGAGCAGGGGCTGCACGACTTCCTGACCGACATCATCACCCGCACCGCCGAGCTCGGCAGCGAGATCGAGCGGTTCTACATCCGCGCCTAGAGCAGCCTCCGTCCTGGTGGAGCGTGAATGCGCTCCATCAGGACGGAGATGAGCTGCTCTAGCTCTTGCATTTTCTGGGCCCTGTTGACGATCACCGGGAAGCGATGAGCGCGGCGGCGAGGTGGATGCTGGCGGCGAAGCTGATGTCGGTTTTGTCGTATCGGGTGGCGATGGCGCGGAACTCCTTGAGCTTGGCGAAGGTGTTCTCGACCAGGTGGCGCCAGCGGTACATCTCGCGGTCGAAGTCGATCGGGTCCTTGCGGTTGCGCTTCGGCGGGATCACCGCGGCGGCGCCGCGGGCGTCGAGTTCGGCGCGCAGCCAGTCGACATCGAAGGCGCGGTCGCCGAGCAGGGCATCGAAGGCGATGCCCTCGATCAGCGGCGGCACGCCGATCGTGTCGTGGCGCTGCCCCGGCAGCAGCACGAAGCGCACGAGGTTCCCCGGAGCATCGCACAGCGCGACGATCTTCGTCGTCAGCCCACCGCGTGAGCGGCCGATGGCCTGATTTTGCGTCCCCCCCTTGCGCCGCTCGCCTTCTGGTGAGCGGTGACGATGGTGCCGTCGATCAGCGCGTATTCGAAGTCCGGCTGCCCCGACAATCGCTCGAAGAGGCGTTCGAATACGCCGGACTTCGCCCAGCGCTTGAACCGCACGAAGATGCTGTTCCACTTGCCGAAACCCACCGGCAGGTCGCGCCAGGGCGAGCCCCTCCGCAGGCGCCAGAGCACCGCCTCCAGGAACAGCCGATTGTCCCTGCCCGTCGCCCCGGGATCACCCGCCTTCCCAGGCAACAGCGGCGCAACCTTCGCCCAAACCGCATCGCTCAGCGCCAGCCGCAACCCGTCGGTCATGCCCCGAGGCTCCCCAGCCGAGAGCTTGAATCACAATCCAACCGCCCAGGGAATCCACAATGTCAACAGGGCCTAGCCGGTGGAGCCGCAAAGGCGTCTGGCACCGCATCTTCGAGGCGACGTCCGACGACCCGGACTTCGAGTAAGTCCCCCAAGCGCGCGCGCCGCCCGCGCGCACGACAGGACGGCGGGCCGGTGGTGGTCAGCATCTGCCGGCCGCTGGGTGCCTATCGAACCCGCCGGGCGGTGGCGACGGTCCGCTTCGGGGAACTCCTGCACGACTTCACGGCCTCCCGACCGAGGGCGAAAAAACTGGCGGTCCGACCGCCGACCGCGGTCGATGGGCAGCCTGCCTTGGTCGCGCCGCCCGATCTGGTGATGCGGATTGAAGCTGCGGTGCTGAGCGCGGTGGCGCGTGATCCGGTGGTGGCCAAGGCGCTGCGATATCGGTTCTGGCGCCGCATCGCGGGGTGATCTCGCCGGCACTCTGCGCCACGCCGAGCGCGATCGCGGCCCGCTTTGTGGGTTTCGGCCGAGATTGGCCTGCATGACGCAGATTGCTTGGGATGCTGGCTCCGGCGGTAGGATTCGAACCTACGACCAACGGATTAACAGTCCGCTGCGCTACCGCTGCGCCACGCCGGATCAGTCAGGGCGCGCCGTATAGCAGCGCCCGCACGGTGGCGATAGTCCCGCCGCCTCGTGCACTCCGTCGCCAGACGTGCCGGGGGCACCGGGCTGGAGGTCCGGGGCGGAATTGAACCGCCGTAGAGGGTTTTGCAGACCCTTGCCTGACCACTCGGCCACCGGACCCCGACCCTGCCAGGGGCGCCTCTATCGGGCCGGCCCCGGGGCGGGTCAAGCAGGATGCGCGGACCCACCGGTTCCGCCGTTCAGCCATGCGCAAGGGCTCTCGGCCATCATCGCGCAGGGCCTGGCGCAGGCGGCGCGACCCGGCATCGCTTGGCGCTGCCGCCACCTCGGTCCTATAAGCGGGCGCGCCCGGTGGCCCGGGCCGTTCTGCGGGACGCCGCAGGCGATCTGGCGCGTGGCACGATGCCGCGTCGTGCCGGTGGTGCAGGGGAAGTGGGGACTCACGGCATGGATTTTGCCGAGTCGCGGCAGCGGATGGTGGATGGGCAGATCCGCCCGAACCGGGTGGCGGATCCGCTGCTCCTCGATGCCCTGCGCACCGTCCCGTGCGAGCTCTTCCTCCCGCCGGCGCTGCGCAGCCGTGCCTATGTCGATGAGGACGTGGCCCTGCCTGGCCCCGCGGGCCGGGTGCTGGTGGCGCCGCTGACGGTGGCCCGGCTGCTGCAGCTTGCTGCCGTCCGCCCGGGCGACCGGGCGCTCGTCGTTTGCGCCGGCACCGGCTATGGCGCCGCCCTGCTGGCGCGGATCGGCGCCCGCGTGATTGCCGTGGAAGACGACCCCGACCTGCTGCCCATGGCCCGCGCGGCGCTGGCGGCCTGCGGACTGCCGGCCGGCGCGGTGCGGCTGGAAGCGGCGCGGCCGACCGCGGGCTGCGCCGCCGCTGCCCCCTTCGACGTCATCCTGATCGAGGGCGAGGTGCCCGAGGTGCCGCCAACCCTTGCCGCGCAGGCGGCGGAGGGCGGACGTCTGGTCGCCGTGCGGGGGTCCGGCAGGCGGTCGGGGCACGCGGTGCTCGGGCGCCGGATCGGCGGCGCCTTTACCGTCACCCCGGCCTTCGATTGCGCGACCGCCGCCCTCCCGGCCTTCGCGCCGGCGCCCGGCTTCGTGTTCTGACGCGGCGTGGCTTCGGCGCCCGCCCGGCCGGGTTTGCGCGTCCCGGCGGCATGCGCGCATTGGCGGAACGGCACAATGCGATAATGTATGGGGGAGGGGGTCTGGCCCGCGCGGCGCGGGGTGCTCCCCGCGTGGCGTCGGCATCGCAGCCCGCGCGCCCGCGCCGACGAGACTGCACCGGCGGCTCGGCCGCGACGGAAGGACCTGGTGACGATGAGGTTGAACCGCACCGTCCTGGCGCTGGGCACGGCGCTGCTGGTGCCCGTGGCGATGTTCACCGCCCTGGCGCCGGCATCCGCCCAGCCGCTGCAGGAGGCCCTCGCCCAGGCCTATGCCAACAACCCCACCCTGCTCGCCGCCCGCGCCCAGCTGCGCGTGACGGATGAGAACGTTCCCCAGGCCCTGGCCGGCTGGCGCCCCACCGTCTCCATCGCCAGCAGCGTCGGCTGGACGGACAGCCAGACACGTACCACCCAGGCTGGCCGCTCGACGACGTTCGCAACCGACCGCACGCTCAGCACCAACAGCCTGACCATCACGCAGCCGGTGTTCCGCGGCGGCCGCACCGTTGCCTCCACGCGGCGCGCGGAGAACCAGGTGCTGGCGCAGCGGGCCCGCCTGTTCACCTCGGAACAGGACGTGCTGTTCAACTCGGTGCAGGCCTATGTGAACGTCATCCGCGACCAGGAATTGCTGGCGCTGAACATCAACAACGAGCAGGTGCTGACCGAGCAGCTGCGCGCCACCAATGAACGCTTCCGGGTCGGCGAGATCACCCGCACGGACGTCGCCCAGGCGGAATCCCGCCTTGCCCTGGCGCGCTTCCAGCGATCCCAGGCCGAGGGCAACCTGCAGGTCAGCCGTGCCGTGTTCCGCCGCCTGATCGGCGCGGTGCCGGAGCGGCTGGTGGCGCCGCAGCCGCTGCGCCCGCCGGTCCGCTCGGCGCAGGAAGCGGCGCAGCTTGCCGCCGTGAACAACCCGGCCGTCGTCGCGGCCCTGTTCGACGAGGCCGCCGCGCGCGACAACGTCGATATCCAGATCGCCTCCCTGCTGCCGCAGCTCAGCGTGCAGGCCCAGGCCTTCCGCAACAGCGCCTCGATCCAGGCGGGCACCGTGTTGCAGGGCACCCAGGCGATCATCAACCTGACGGTGCCGATCTACCAGGGCGGCGCCGAATACGCGCTGGTGCGCCAGGCCCGGCAGGAAGCGGTCAGGGTGCGCAACGTGGTGGACGAGACCCGCCGCACCGCGGTGCAGACAGCGACCCAGGCCTGGGAGCAATTCCAGACGGCCCGCGCCCAGGTGGAAAGCTCGCGCGCGCAGATCCGCGCTGCCTCCATCGCGCTGGATGGCGTCCAGCGGGAGGCGATCGTCGGCAGCCGCACCACGCTGGACGTGCTGAATGCGGAGCAGGAGCTGCTGAACGCGCGCACCAACCTGGTCACGGCACTGGCGACGCTGGTGCAGCAATCCTATCAGGTGGCGGCCGCGGTCGGGCGGCTCACGGCCCAGGACCTCGGCCTGCCTGTCGAGATCTACGACATGCGGGCCTATTACGCGGAGGTACGCAACCGCTGGGTGGGGCTGGGCGATTATGCCGGGTCCGCCCAGGCCCGCGCCCAGGCCGAGATCCAGGCCCAGCGGGCCGCAGCGGAACGTTTCATGCAGGGCACGGAGCAGGGGCGCTGAACATGTCCGGCGAATCCCGTCCCCCCGCCGGCAAGCCTGGCGCCACACCGCCCTCCGGCGATGCGGCGGGCGCCGATCCGAGCATGGAGGACATCCTCGCCTCCATCCGCCGCATCCTCAACGAGGAGGAAGCCGCCCCGCCGGCCGATCCCGCCGCCCGCGCCGCGGCGGTCCAGGACGCCGCGCCGGCTGCGGACCCGCCTGAACCGGATGACGCGCTGACCCTGTCCGAGGACATGCTGGTCAGCGAGCCCGAACCAGCCGCCGTCGTTCCAGCGCCCGTGCCGCCACCGGCATCGCCCCCGCCCCTGCCCCCGCCCCCGCCCGTCGTCGCGGCCGATCCGCCGCCCGCACCCACGCCTGCCGAGGGCCTGCTGGCCCCGGCAGCCGCCGCTGCGGCCACCGCCTCGCTCGGCACCCTGCTGCGCACCGTCGCGGCCGAGCGGAGCGCCGCGGTCACGCGCGGCGGCCCGACCATCGAGGACGTGGTACGGGAGGAGATCCGTCCCATGCTGAAGGAATGGCTCGACCACCATCTGCCACCGCTGGTGGAGCGTCTGGTGCGGGCGGAGATCGAGCGCGTGGTAGGCCGCGCACTCCCCTGATCGCCCGGTCCGCGGCTCGGGCCGGGGTCGTGCGGTCCACGCTGGATGCAACGGGTGTTCCTGCGCGCGCCCGAGGCGCCCACGCGCCATGAGCGCGGCGCCGGCAGCCTGCGCCGCTCTTGACGTCGGGCGGGGCGGCGAGGGAGGCAGGGCCATGCTCGAAAAGACCCTGAACCCCGGCGCCTTCGAGGCCCACCTCTACGAAGGCTGGGAGCAGCGCGGCGCCTTCGCGGCCGACCCCGCCTCCAATGCCGCGCCCTACACCATCATGATCCCGCCGCCGAACGTGACGGGCAGCCTGCACATGGGGCATGCGCTGACCTTCACCATCCAGGACACGCTGATCCGCTGGCGGCGGATGCAGGGCCGCGACGTGCTCTGGCAGCCCGGCACGGACCATGCCGGCATCGCCACCCAGATGGTGGTCGAGCGGCTGCTGGCCGGGGAGGGCAAGGACCGGCGGCAGATGGGGCGCCAGGCCTTCCTCGACAGGGTCTGGGCGTGGAAGGCGGACTCGGGCGGCACCATCACGAAGCAGCTGCGCCGGCTCGGGGCGAGCCTCGACTGGCCGCGCGAGCGCTTCACCATGGACGAGGGCCTCTCCGCCGCGGTGCGGGAGGTCTTCGTCGCGCTGCACCGACAGGGGCTGATCTACCGCGACCGGCGGCTGGTGAACTGGGACCCCAAGCTGCTGACGGCGATCTCCGACCTGGAGGTGGAGAGCCGGGAGGTGAAGGGCAGCCTCTGGACCCTGCGGTATCCGATCGAGGGCGAGCCGGGGCGGCATATCCTGGTCGCCACCACGCGGCCCGAGACCATGCTGGGCGACACGGCGGTGGCGGTGCATCCGGAGGACCCGCGCTTTCGCGGCCTGGTCGGCAAGCGGGCGGTGCTGCCGCTGGTCGGGCGCGCCATCCCGGTCGTCGCGGATGACTACTCCGATCCCGAGAAGGGCACGGGCGCGGTGAAGATCACGCCGGCGCACGACTTCAACGACTTCGAGGTCGGCCGGCGCCATGCGCTCGAGATGCCGAGCGTGCTGGATGCCGAGGCGCGCGTGGCGGTGGAGGAGATCGCCGGCGCGCTGCGGCATGTGGAGGGCGTCTCCGATCCCGGTTTCGTGCGGGCGCTGGCCGGGCAGGATCGCTTCGCCGCCCGCCGCGCCATCGTCGCGCGGCTTGAGGAGCTGGGCCTCGTCGAGAAGGTGGAGCCGCACACCCACCAGGTGCCGCATGGCGACCGCGGCGGCGTGCCGATCGAGCCGCGCCTGACCTGGCAGTGGTACTGCGACGCGGCGACCCTGGCGAAGCCCGCGATCGCAGCGGTGGAGACCGGCCACACGCAATTCGTGCCCCGCCAGTGGGAGAACACCTTCTTCGCCTGGATGCGCGACATCCAGCCCTGGTGCATCTCCCGCCAGCTCTGGTGGGGCCACCAGATCCCGGCCTGGTACGGGCCGGACGGGCACATCTTCGTAGAGAAGACCGAGGCGGAGGCGCAGGCGGCGGCGCGCGCGCAATACGGGCACGACGTCACCCTGACGCGCGACGAGGACGTGCTGGACACCTGGTTCAGCAGCGCGCTCTGGCCCTTCTCCACGCTGGGCTGGCCGGAGCGCACGCGGGAGCTCGCGCGCTACTACCCCGGCGACGTGCTGGTGACCGGCTTCGACATCATCTTCTTCTGGGTGGCCCGGATGATGATGATGGGGCTGCACTTCATGGGCGACGTTCCCTTCCGCCACATCTACATCCACGGCCTCGTCCGCGACGAGAAGGGCCAGAAGATGTCGAAGTCCAAGGGGAACGTCATGGACCCGCTGGAGCTGATCGACGCCTATGGCGCGGACGCGCTGCGCTTCACCATCTGCGCGCTGACCGGGCCCGGGCGCGACGTGAAGCTCGGCCGCAAGCGGGTGGAGGACCACCGGGCCTTCGTCACCAAGATCTGGAACGCGGCGCGCTTCCTGGAGATGAACGGCATCGACCGCGCGGACCCGGCGTGGCGGCCGGAGACGGCGGAAACGCCGCTGGCACGCTGGGTCCTGGATGCCGCCAACGGCGCCGTCGCGGAGGCCACCGCCGCACTGGAGGCCTACCGCTTCGACGAGTACGCGGGCGCCTGCTACCGCTTCGCGTGGCACACCTACTGCGACTGGTTCATCGAGTTCGCCAAGCCCGTGCTGGCGGGACCGGACGGGCCCGGGAAGGCGGAGGTCCGCGGCGCGGCGCAGCACGTGCTGGGCACCATCCTGCGGCTGCTGCACCCGGCGATGCCCTACGTGACCGAGGAGCTCTGGGGCAGCTTCGGCTATGGGCCTGCCGGCAGCCTGATCAAGGCGCCCTGGCCCGAGGCGGTGCCGGTGCACGAGGCGGCGGCGGCGCGGGCGGAGCTCGATTGGGTGGTGGCGCTGATCGGCGAGGTGCGCGCCGTGCGGTCGGAGGTGAACCTGCCGCCCTCCGTCACCACGCCGGCGCTGGTGAAGGACGCCGCGCCGGAGAACCTGGCGCGCGCCGCGCGCTGGATGGAGGCGATCCGTCGCCTCGGCCGCATCACCGCCGTCACGCCGCTGGAGGGCGATCCGCCCAAGGGCGTGGTCCAGGCCGTGGTGGGCGAGGCCACCATCATGCTGCCGCTGGCCGGTGTGATCGACCTCGGCGCCGAGCAGGCGCGGCTGACAAAGGCCCGCGGCGTAGCCGAGGGCGAGGCGCGGAAGATCGCCGCGAAGCTCGCCAACGCCGATTTCGTCGCCCGCGCGCCGGAGGAGGTGGTGGAGGAGAACCGCGAGCGCCTGGCCGCGGCGCAGGCCGAGATGGCGCGGCTGGACGCGGCGCTTGCCCGCATCGCGGGGTAGCGCGTCGGGCGGCCCGCTGGCGCGACTGACGACCGCAGCGGGTTTGCGAGGCGCTGGCCGCCAGCCGTGTCCGGCGGCACAGGGTGCGCTTGCCGGCTGCGCTCCCGTGGCGTGGCGACGTCCATACGCAGTCGGCGGCGCAACACCGCTCGGGCGGCTCCCCCGCGGACGGGGCGCGCGCGTTCCAAGCGGGGGCGGGGGATGCTCCAGGCATCGTGGATCCAGGGCAGGAATTGCTTCGGGCGATTCCCCCGGAACGACTATGGTTCCGGCCTGCGCCACCGAACCAACCTGCCCGACCGGGAGACATGCGCCATGACCATCCGTGCACGCGTCGCCGCCGCTGCCACGGCGGCCCTGCTGCTGGCCACGCCGCTCGCCGCGCAGACCCCGCCCGCCGCGGAGCCGCCCTCGCCGATCGCCGTGGTTGATGCCTTCGAGGCGGCGCTCGGCCCGATCCGCACGCACCGGCCGAGCCACGGCAAGGGCATCTGCGCCGCCGGCCACTTCACCGCCACGCCGGAGGGCACGCGCCTCTCCGTCTCCCCCGTCTTCAGCGGCGCCCGCATCCCGACGGTCATCCGCTTCGGCGTCGGCGGCGCCGGGCCCACGGCGCCGGACACGGCGCGCACCACGCGCGGCCTGGCGATCCGCTTCCAGGCGCCGGGCGGGGTGGAGTGGGACATGGCGAACATTTCCGCCCCGATCTTCGGCGCGCCGACGCCGGAGGCCCTGGTCGCGGGCCTGCTCGCGCGGGCGCCCGATCCGGCGACCGGCCGGCCGAACCCGAATCGGGTCGCTGCCTTCGTCGCGGCCAACCCGAAATCCACCCTTCAGGGCCGTTGGCTGGCCGCGACCCTGCCGCCGGCGAGCTGGGCGACCACCCCCTATTGGGGCGTCAACGCCTTCCGCTTCCGCGGCCAGGATGGCGAGGTGCGCCACGCCCGCTGGGTGTTCGAGCCGCTCGCCGGCACGCTCCGCCTGACCGAGGAGCAGATGCGCAGCCTGCCGGCGGACTTCCTCGCCGAGGAACTGCGCCGCCGCGTCGCTGCGGGGCCGGTCGAGTTCGACATGGTGCTGCAATTCCCGGCGCCAGGCGACGACCTTCTCGACCCGACGGTGGCCTGGCCCGATGACCGGCCCCGCACGCGCGTCGGGCGGCTGGCGGTCACCGGGGTCGAGCCGGGGCCGGGCGGCCCCTGCGACCAGATCAGCTTCATGGTCCTTCAGCAGGAGCCGGGCATCACCTACAGCGACGACCCGACGCTGCATGCCCGCACCGACGCCTACGCGGTCTCGCTGTCGCGCCGGCTGCAGTAGGCGGCGCGACCGGGATCGCGGGGCAGGGCGCGTCAGCCCTCGAAAAGGTCCTCGATCCGGAGGGCGATGCCGGGCGGGTCGAGGGCAAGGGCGCCGGTGCCGAGGATTGCACTCTCGATCCGGCCATCCTGGCGCCGGGCGTGGTGAAGCACGACCCGCTCCGTCAGGTGGACGATCAGGTAGTGCCGGATGGACGGCACGCGGAAATATCCGATGAACCTGGTGTCGAGGTCGATGCGGCTGTTCGAGGGAGAGGTGACCTCCACGACGACCAGCGGGTTGGGTGCCGCGATCGCGTCGCCCGCCGCCACCTCGCCGCAGTTGAGCAGTGCGTCCGGCTCGTAGTTCGTCCGCTCGTCAACGGCGACCGACACGCCATCGCCAAGCGCTTTGCAGGGTACGCCCGCCGCGGCGGCAGCGTCCCGTAGCGCGAGCCAGGCGCGGTGCCTGGCGCGCGTATGGGCGATCCGCTCGGCCGCCATGGCGACGACCCGGCCATTGTCGAGTTCGAAGCGGCCCTGGGGCTGGCCCGCCATCCAGCGATGGAATTCCTCCCGGGTCATGGTGCCGGGGGGATCTCGACGGCCTCTGGCATCGCCCCACACGATTGGTCCCGCGCCCGATCCTACGCCACCCCGGGCCCCGCGCGCCACCACGCGCCTGCCCCACGCATTTCCCATCGCCTGCCCCACCGCTTGCCCATGGGCCCGCCGCGCGCGACAACGCCTCCGGGACCGCCTTGGGAACGCACCGCATGACCGCCTGGGACAAGTCGAGGCTGCCGAGCCGCCACGTCACCGTGGGGCCGGAGCGCGCGCCGCACCGCTCCTACTACTACGCCATGGGGCTGACCGCGGAGGAGATCGCCGCCCCCCTGGTGGGCGTCGCCACCTGCTGGAACGAGGCGGCGCCCTGCAACATCGCCCTCTCGCGCCAGGCGCAGTCGGCCAAGCGCGGCGTGAAGGAGGCCGGCGCGACGCCGCGCGAGTTCACCACCATCACGGTGACCGACGGCATCGCCATGGGCCACCAGTCCATGAAGTCGAGCCTCGCCTCGCGCGACGTGATCGCCGATTCCATCGAGCTGACCATGCGCGGCCACTGCTACGACGCGATGGTGGGCATGGCGGGCTGCGACAAGTCGCTGCCCGGCGTGATGATGGCCATGCTGCGGCTGAACGTGCCGGCGGTGTTCATGTATGGCGGCTCGATCATGCCGGGGAAGTACCAGGGGCGCGACGTGACGGTGGTCGACCTGTTCGAGGCGGTGGGCCGGCACGCCGCCGGCCAGATGACCGATGCCGAGCTCGATGACCTGGAACGCCATGCGTGCCCGGGTGCGGGCGCCTGCGGCGGGCAGTTCACGGCCAACACCATGGCCTGCATCAGCGAGGTCATCGGCCTGGCCTTGCCGCATTCCGCCGGCGCGCCGGCCGAGGACCAGGACCGCGACCGCTGGGCGCTGGAATCCGGCCGGGCCGTGGTGGAGCTGTTGCGCAGGAACCTCCGCCCGCGGGACATCGTCACCCGCGATGCGCTCCACAACGCCGCGGCGATCGTCGGCGCGACGGGCGGCTCGACCAACGCCGCGCTGCACCTGCCGGCGATGGCGCATGAGGCGGGCATCCGCTTCACCCTCCAGGACGTGGCCGAGATCATGCGGCGCACGCCGCACATCGCCGACCTCAAGCCGGGCGGCACCTATGTCGCGGCCGACGTGCACCGCATCGGCGGCGTGCCGGTGATCATCCGGGCGATGCTCGATGGCGGCTGGCTGAGGGGCGACTGCATCACGGTCTCCGGCAGGACGCTCGCCGAGAACCACAGGGACGTGATCTTCCCCAAGGACCAGGACGTGGTGCGCCCGCACACGGACCCGATCTCCCCGATCGGCGGCGTCGTCGCGCTGCACGGCAACCTGGCACCCGAGGGCGCCATCGTGAAGATCGCCGGCATGAAGACGCTGCGCTTCGAGGGCACCGCGCTCTGCTTCGACTGCGAGGAGGACGCCTTCAAGGCTGTGGACAGCCGCGCCTACAAGGCGGG
Organism: Acetobacteraceae bacterium; assembly: GCA_019750465.1. Lineage (GTDB taxonomy): Bacteria > Pseudomonadota > Alphaproteobacteria > Acetobacterales > Acetobacteraceae > JAIEOP01. Next base: position 21,319 of record JAIEOP010000246.1, read on the forward strand.
CGACATCATCATCATCCGCTACGAGGGGCCGAAGGGCGGCCCGGGGATGCGCGAGATGCTCTCCACCACCAGCGCCATCTACGGCCAGGGCATGGGCGAGAGCGTGGCGCTGATCACCGATGGGCGCTTCAGCGGCGCCACGCGCGGCTTCTGCATCGGCCATGTCGGGCCGGAAGCCGCGGTGGGCGGGCCGATCGCGCTGCTGCGCAACGGCGACCGCATCGTCATCGACGCGGAGCAGGGCACGATCGACGTGCAGCTCTCCGACGCGGAGCTGGCGAAGCGGCGCGCCGAATGGACGCCGCGCCGAACCGACTACAATTCCGGCGCCTTGTGGAAGTACGCCCAGACCGTCGGGCCAGCCTATCTCGGCGCGGTGACCCATCCCGGCGGCGCGGCGGAGACGCACTGCTACGCCGACCAGTAGAGCCGATCGCCGGACGGCGTGAACATCCGGACGCGTGGATCCGCCCTGCAAGCCGGCGTGGCAGCGCCGGCCGGTGGCGAAGGCTTGATCGCCGTCGCCCGCGTTTCGCCATGCTCGCGCGTTCTGATGCCGATGGGGCGGAGCCTCCGGCATGGTGGCGCCGGTCCCGCGCGAAGAAGGAGCAGGACCATGCCGCGCCGTTTGCTGACGCTCGCAGCGCTCGTGCTGCTGCCGCTGACGCTGCCGGGCTGTTACGTCGCGCCGGCGCCCGGGTACTACCGGCCACCGGTGGTCGCCGGCGGCGTCTATGTCGCCCCGCGGCCCTATGCCTACCGGCCCTACGGCTATGGATACGGCTACCGCGGCTGGGGGTACGGCCGCCGCGGATACTGGCACTGACCGGGACGTCGTTGCCGCCGCATCCTCTCACGCAGGCTTCACCGCCGCGCGGTGCGACCATCCCGCGATGCGACCGTTGGTGCAGGGGATCGGTCCACCACAGGAGAATGCCCATGCGCAGCCTGATCCTCGTCGCCGCGGCCGCGGCCCTCGCCGCCTGCACCTATGTGGAGCGCACGCCTGCGCCGACCGTGGTGCAGACGCCGCCCACCGTGGTCGCGCCGGCCGCCACGGTGCCGCCCGCGGTGACGGTGCGCCCCGCCTACTGATCCCTACGGACCGGGACGCGGCCGGGTTTCCGGGTCGCGTCCCCTGGGGCATCGCGCCGAAACCATGGTTCGGCACGATGCTGCGGCCCCTTGATGGGAGAGCAGCGTCACGCCTCCCGGCGATCTCGGTCGCCGGTAATCTGGTCTAGCCCGCATTTCTCACACAGAGTAGGTGCATCGGGGTTCTGAATCGGCGAAAGTTCTTCTGCAACAAAGCCTTTT
>JAIEOP010000178.1 GCA_019750465.1 Acetobacteraceae bacterium
TGCCACCGGCGGCTGCGCCATCCCCCGGCGTCGAAGCCCTTGCCGCGGAGGTGCCGCGCTTCGACGTGGCCCGCGTCGGCGCCCGCGGCATGCTGGTGGCGGCCGGCCGCGCGGCGCCGCATGCGGAGGTGATGCTGTTCGACGGCGCGCAGGAAATCGGCCGCGCCCGTGCGGATGCCCGCGGCGAGTGGGTCATCCTGCCGGTCGACGCGCTCGCCGCGGGCACGCGGGAGCTGTCGCTGCGCGCGCGCCGGCCCGGCAGCGACCTTGTCGCCGGGCGCGACGTGGTGCTGCTGGTGGTGCCGGAGAGCGCCGCGCAGGCGGGGCCGCGTTCCGCCATTCCCGCCGGGACCGCCGCCGACGCCGCGCCGCCCGGGCCGCTCGCCGTGCTGCTGCCGGCGGCGGGCGGCACCAGGGGGACCGAGGCGCCGCGGCTGCTGCAGGCCCCGCCCCTGGCGCTGCCGGCAGATGGCCCGGGCAGGCGCGGCGGCCGGCTCGGCCTCGACATCGTCGATTACGAGGAAGGCGGCGAGATCCGCTTCGCCGGCAGCGCGCCCCCGGGGGCGACCGTGCGGCTCTATGCCGGGCGCGAGCATCTCGGCGACGCGCGGGCCGATGCCGCCGGCCGCTGGCAGGTGACGCCGGAAGGCCAGCCCGAGGTCGGGCGGCACATGCTGCGGGTCGACCAGCTCGGCGCGAGCGGCAGCGTCGCGGCCCGCATCGAAGTCCCCTTCCAACGCGAAGGCCCGGCGGAGGAGCCGCGGGAGGGCACCGAGCAGATCGTGGTGCAGCCCGGCCACAACCTCTGGCGCATCGCCCGGCGGGTCTATGGGCGGGGCACGCGCTACACGCTGATCTACGACGCCAACCGCGAGCAGATCCGTGACCCGCGGCGGATCTTCCCCGGTCAGGTCCTCGCGCTGCCCGGCGCCTCCGCCCCCGCCGCCTCCAGCCTGTCGAGGTAGGGATCGAGGGCGAGCGCGAAGCGCACCAGCCGCGTGACCAGCCCGACGGCGGTGGTCGGCGCCGCCAGCGGCTCCGCGCTCTCCAGGCTGATCCGGTGGTCCGGCAGCAGCCGCATCGTCCAGCCCTCCGGCATCAGGGGCGGCAGGGCGGCCAGGGCGGCCAATGCGCCGGCGCGGCCTGCCGTGCGGCCGGCGGTGGACGGGATGCGGGCGGCGATGGCGGAGATCCGCACCTCGCCGGTGCCGAGCTCGGCCTCGCAGGGGCGGCCGCGCCAGGCGAAGCGCAGCGCGGGGCGCTGCCCCGCGTCGCGCGGCGCCAGCGTGCCGGGCGGATCGATCGCGAAGGGGCCGAGGGTGAAGCTGTTCATCACGCGGGTCCGCAGGCCTGGGAGCGCTTGGACCCGGGTGCCGGGATCCGGTCCGCACGCCTGGCCCAGACTTGCCCATGGCGGGTGAACACACCATAAACCGCGCGCATGGCGATCGCGGACACCCTGCGGCTGGTGCTGGCGCCGCCACACCCGGCCGGCCGGCCCTTCCTCTACGGCGGCGGGGCGGCCGCGCTGCTTGGCCTGGTGTTCGGCTGGGGCTGGCTGCTCTGGCCGGCCGTCCTGTTCCTCGGCTTCTGCCTGTATTTCTTCCGCGACCCGACGCGCGTGCCGCCCGAGCGGGACGGCCTCGCCCTGGCGCCGGCGGACGGCAAGGTGGTTTCCGTCATGCCGGCCGTCCCGCCCGCCGAGCTGGGCCTGGGCCCGGAGCCGCGCTGGCGCGTGGCGATCTTCCTCTCGGTCCTCGACGTGCACGTGAACCGCGTGCCGGCGGACGGCGTCGTGACGCGCATCGCCTATCGCCACGGCGCCTTCGTCAATGCCAGCCTCGACAAGGCGAGTGACGAGAACGAGCGCAACGCCATCGCGCTGCGCCTGCCGGACGGGCGCGACATGGCGGTGGTGCAGATCGCCGGGCTGATCGCGCGGCGCATCCTCTGCGATATCAGGGAGGGCGACACGGTGGTGGCCGGGGACCGCTTCGGCATCATCCGCTTCGGCAGCCGCACCGACCTCTACCTTCCGCCCGGCGTGCGCCCGCTGGTGCGGGAGGGGCAGACCATGATCGGCGGCGAGACGGTGATCGCGGATCTCCGCCCCGTCGCGGCGGGAGCCGCGCCATGAACAGCGCTACGGCGGGAGCCGCGCCATGAACAGCGCTACGGCGGGAGCCGCGCCATGAACAGCGCTGCGGCGGGAGCCGCGCCATGAACAGCGCTAGGGCGGGAGCCGCGCGATGAACAGCGCTGCGGCGGCGCCGTGAGCGGCGCGTCGGGCGGCCGGCCCGGCGGCGGCTTTCGCGGCCGGCTCAGCCGCTTCCGCCCGCGCACCCGGCCGCGCATCGCCGGGCCCTCGTTCAACCGGCTGATCCCGAACATCCTGACCATGCTCGGCCTCTGCTCCGGGCTGACGGCGATCCGCTTCGCCCTCGACGAGCGCTGGGAACAGGCGGCGGTGCTGATCGTCGTCGCCGGCGCGATCGACGGGCTGGACGGGCGGATCGCCCGGCTGCTGAAGGCCACCAGCCGGTTCGGCGCGGAGTTCGACAGCCTCTCGGATTTCCTCTGCTTCGGCGTGGCGCCGGCGCTGATCCTCTATCTCTGGACGCTGCAGGACGCGCCGGCCTGGGCGCGCGGCTGGGGCTTCGCGCCCTGCATCCTGTTCGCGGTGTGCTCGGCGCTGCGGCTGGCGCGGTTCAACGCCTCCATCGCCGAGGCGCCGGCCGCGGTGCCGATCGCCGGGCCGCCGCCGAAGCCGGCCTTCGCGCAGAGCTTCTTCACGGGCGTCCCGGCGCCGGCCGGGGCGGGGCTGGCGCTGTTCCCGATCTTCGCGGCCCTTGCCTTCCGCGAATGGGGCTGGAGCACGCCCGAATCGGTGATGCGCCACCCGATCGTCGCCGCCGTGCTGCTGGTGGCGGTCGGCGCGGTGATGATCTCGACGCTGCCGACCTGGAGCTTCAAGAACTTCAAGGTGCCGGAGGGCGCGGTGCTGCCGCTGCTGCTCGGCATCGGCGCCTATGTCGCGGTGCTGCTGACGGAGCCCTGGGCGGCACTGGCCGCGGCGGGGCTGATCTATGGCGGCATGCTGCCGTTCAGCGTGCGCAGCTACCTGCGCCTCAAGCGCGAGGCGGACGCGATGCTGGAGCCGGTGCTGGTGACCGACAACGCCGCGGCGGCGCGGGCCGGGCGGCCCGGCGACGCGGCCTGAAGGGCGGGAAGCGGCGGGCGCTTCCGCCTCCGGCGATCCGGTCGTAAGCTGGCTTATGAACGGGGCGGCGCGAAGGCCGGCCCGCGCCGAGGAACGACGCCATGAAGCTCATGTGGTTCCACCTGATGCCCTACACGGAGCTGCCCGAGGATTTCCGGGAGCGGCACCCTTCGGTCTGGGTCGACATCCACAGCTCGCTGTTCGACCCGAAGCGCGCCCACCACATGTACAACGACTTCATGGACGAGCTCGAATACGCCGCCGACTGCGGCTACGACGCGGTCTGCGTGAACGAGCACCACTCCAACGGCTACGGGCTGATGCCGAGCCCCAACCTGATCGCCTCCGCGCTGGCGCGGCGCACCACGGGGGTGCCGCTCTGCGTCATGGGCAACAGCCTGGCGCTCTACAACCCGCCGACCCGCGTCGCCGAGGAGTTCGCGATGCTGGACGTGATCTCGGGCGGGCGGCTGATCGCCGGCTTCCCCGTCGGCACGCCCATGGATACCTGCTTCGCCTACGGCCAGAACCCGTCGCAGCTGCGCGAGCGCTACCTGGAGGCGCACGACCTGGTGCTGCGCGCCTGGACGGAGCGGGACACCTTCGCCTTCAACGGCCGCTACAACCAGCAGCGCTACGTGAACATCTGGCCGCGGCCCGTGCAGCAGCCGCACCCGCCGATCTGGATCCCCGGCGGCGGCTCCATCGAGACCTGGCAGTGGTGCGCCCAGATGGACTACGTGTACTGCTACCTGTCCTACTACGGCTACAAGGCCGGCCGCGCGACGATGGACGGCTTCTGGGCGGAGATGGCGCGCCTCGGCAAGGACCGGAACCCCTATCGCGCCGGCTTCGCGCAGGTGGTCGCGGTGGCCGAGAGCCGCGAGCAGGCGATGGCGCTCTATCGCGAGCCGGCGGAGTATTTCTTCAACCGCTGCCTGCACATCGATCCGCGCTTCGCCGCGCCCGCAGGCTACAGCACGGAGGCGACGCAGCGCGCCGGCCTCGAGAGCATGGTGAAGAAGGCGGCCAACGCGCAGTCGCTGATCCTGGGCGACAAGATGAACCGCGGCATGACGATGGAGGATTTCGTCGAGCGCGGCTACATCGTCATCGGCAGCCCGGACGAGGTGGTGGAGCAGATCACCGCGCTGGCCACCGACCTCAACGTCGGCCACCTGATGCTGCTGATGCAGTTCGGCTCCATGGGCAAGGCGCTGACGCAGCACAACACGAAGCTCTTCGCCGAGCGGGTGATGCCGCGCCTGAGGCCGCTGTTCTCCGAATGGGAGGACCGCTGGTGGCCGAAGCCGATGGGGCAGGAGGAGCGCGCGGCGCTGCCGGCCTTCCAGCCCCGGCTGGCGGCAGAATAGCACGAAGCAGGCCCTCCCCCGCCGGCGGGGGAGGGTTGGGGTGGGGGTGGTCTTGAAGCGGTGGCACTGCCACCCCCACCCCGGCCCTCCCCCGCGACGCGGGGGAGGGAGAGGAGAGGACATCCGTGACCGAATTGCCCGACACCACCACCATAGACATCAACGGCTTCGCGACCCGCGTCTGGCGCAAGGGCAGCGGCCGGCCGATCGGCTTCCTCGCCGGCTTCGGCGGGCTGCCGCGCTGGGTGCCCTTCCTCGATCACCTGGCGGCGTCGCGCAGCGTGATCGTGCCGTCGCTGCCGGGATTCCCCGGCGGCGATCGCGGGCATTCGGTGCTGGACACCCACCTCGACTGGATCCTGGCGGTGCGGCAGACGCTGGTCGCGGCCGGGCTGGAGGGCGCCGACCTCGCGGCGAGTTCGGTCGGCGCCTCGCTCGCGCTGGAATGCGCCGCGCTGTGGCCGGCCTCGGTGCGCAGGCTCGCGGTGGTCGCGCCCTTCGGCCTGTTCGACGAGGCCGATCCGCCGGCAGACCCCTGGGCGCAGCGTGCCGACGCGGTGCCCGGCCTGATGTGCGCCGATCCGGAGATCTGGAAGGCGCTGAAGGCCATGCCCGAGGGTGCCAACAGCATCGAATGGCCGATCGAGCAGACCCGCGCCAGCGAAGCCGCGGCGCGCATCTTCTGGCCGCTCGGCAATACACGCATCGAGAAGCGGTTGGGGCTGGTGAAGGCGCCGACGCTGCTGCTCTGGGGCGAGGGGGACCGCGTGGTGCCGCGCGGCTACGCGGCGAAATTCGCCGGCGCGATCGGCGCGGCGACCACCGAGATCAAGCTCATTCCCGGCGCCGGCCACCTGGCCGAGCTGGACCAGCCGGCGGCAGTGGCGCAGGCGATCCTCGACTGGTGCGCTGCGTGAGGGAGACGCGATCATGACCCCGCTCGACAAGGGCTCGCTGGCCGTCCTGGCGCTCATCAAGGAACTCGGCCGGCCGCCGCTCCATACCCTCTCTCCGGCCGAGGCGCGCGAGGCGAGCGCCAGGTCGCGCACCGTGCTGCAGCCGGAGCCGCCGGCGGTCGCCGAGGTGGAGGACCTGGCCTGCCCCGGCCCCGCCGGCCCGATCGGGCTGCGGCGCTACCGCGGCGCCGGCACCGACGCCGCCGCCACCCTGCCCTGCCTGCTGTACATCCACGGCGGCGGCTGGGTGATCGGCGATCTCGACAGCCACGACCAGGTCTGCCGCGGCCTCGCGAATTTCGCGCAATGCAGCGTCATCGCCGTGGACTACCGGCTGGCGCCGGAGCATCGCTTCCCGGCCGCGGTCGAGGATTGCGCCGCGGCGCTGCGCTTCGTCGCGGCGAACGCGGCGGCGCTGCGCATCGATGCCGCGCGCATCGCGGTCGGCGGGGACAGCGCCGGCGGCAACCTTGCCGCCGTGCTGGCCATCATGGGGCGCGACGGGGGGGTGCCGAACCCGGGCTACCAGCTGCTGCTCTATCCGACGGTCGATCTCGCGGGTCGCTGGCCCGCCTATTACCGGTTCCAGGACGGCCTGATCCTGACCGGGCCGACCATGGACTGGTTCATCGACCACTACGTGCCCGGCCATGCCGAGCGGCAGGAGTGGCGCGCCTCGCCGATGCGCGCGGCGAGCCTCGCCGGAGTCTGCCCGGCCTATGTCATGACGGCGGCGCACGACCCGCTGGTGGACGAGGGCATCGCCTATGCGCAGCGGCTGGAGCGCGAGGGCGTGCCCGTCCTGCAGGTGCACATGGCCGACCAGATGCATGCCTTCCTGACCATGGGGAAATTCTGCACCGCGTCGGCGCTGGCGCTGCGCCAGGCGGCGGCGGCGCTTGCGCATCACTGGAAGGGCGGGGCCGCATGACCGGCATGCTGGACGGCAAGAGCGCGCTGGTCACCGGCGGTGCCTCCGGCATCGGCCGCGCGGCGGCGCTGGCCTTCGCGCGCGAGGGCGCCTGGGTCGCGGTGGCCGACCTGACGCTGGAGGGCGCGCAACGGACCGTCGCCGAGATCGAGGCGGGGGACGGCAAGGCGGTGGCGATCGCCTGCGACGTCACCGAGGACGACGCGGTGGCAGCCATGGTGGCGGCGGCGGTGGAGGCCTTCGGCGGGCTCGACTGCGCCTTCAACAACGCCGGCATCGCGCCGTTCCAGGTGAACGCCGCGGGCCAGAAGATCGCCGACGTGGCGCCGGAGGCCTGGGCGCGGGTGATCGATGTCAACCTCACCGGCGTCTGGCGCTGCCTGCGGCATGAGGTGGCGCAGATGCGACGGCAGGGCACGGGCGGCGCGATCGTGAACACCGCCTCCATCCTCGGGCTGGTCGGCTCGCCCACCTCCTCGGCCTATGTCGCGGCGAAGCACGGCGTGGTGGGGCTGACCAGGACCGCCGCGGCCGACCACGCGGAGGAGAACATCCGCGTCAACGCCGTCTGCCCCGGCTACATCGAGACGCCGATGACGGAGGAGACGATGCGCCGCCGTGGCGGACGCATCATGGCGCGCGTGCCGATGGGCCGCATGGGCACGCCGGGGGAGATCGCGGAGGCCGTGGTGTGGCTGTGCTCGGCGCGCGCGAGCTTCGTGACGGGCGTCGCCTGGGCGGTGGACGGGGGATATACGGCAATCTGAGCGCTACTGCACGGAGACGCTCAGCAAGAAGGGCTGCGGCGTGACCGCACGCATGAGCTGGCCCACGAGGATCTCGTAGGTGCGCCTTTGCGTGCGGAAGCTGAATGCGTCCTGCGCGTCTGTGATGCCCGGGATGGCGAAGATGACGTTGTTCCCGCGCAGGACGCGCAGCCGGGCGGTCTGGCCCTCGCCCGTGGCGAGGGTGTAGCACAGCACGTCCTCCGACGGAGCCACACCGCGCAGTTCGGTGCCGAAGCTGCCTGGCGGAAAGCGGATCGCCTGGCACGCCGCCTCCGCAGTCATCGGTACGAGCAGCAGCGCAGCGGCGGCAAGGACGCGCATTAAACGTTCGCGCCTTCGATGATCCCGCCGAAGCGCGCCCAGGTGCTGCCGGTCCAGCGCTGCAGCTGCATCTGCTTGATCGGATGGAAGTTGGTGGGCGAGGTGTTCACCTTGATGCCCGGCAGCAGCGCGGCGACCTCCAGGTCCTTCAGGTTCGCCGCCTGGCGCATGACGTTGTCGCGCGCGAAATTGCCGTCGCACTGGCGCAGCACCTGCATCAGCGAGTGCACGACGCCGTAGGCGAAGACGTAGCTCGCATCCTTCATGTCGCCGTTCGGGATGTTCTGGCGCATGAAGGCGCGCCACTCGTTCATCCCCGCGTCGTTGTCCCAGGCCGTGTCGGTCGGGTCCTTCAGGTAGGCGGAGGTGATGATGCCCGTGCCCTTCTCCGGTCCCGCCGGCTCCATCACCGTGCCGACCGAGATGGAGACGTTGGACAGGTAGTGGATCGGCCGCCAGCCCATGTCGAAGACGCGGCGGATGGTCTGGGCGGCGAATTTCGGCACCGCCGCCGTCATCAGCGAATCCGCGCCCCAGGCCTGCAGCGAGACGATCTGGCTGTCCACCGTGGCGTCGGTCACCTCATAGGTCACGGCGCGCACCTGGCTGTCGAATTTCGGCCCGAGGATGTCGCGCACGCCGATGACGTAGTCCTTGCCGAAGTCGTCGTTCTGGTAGAGCAGGCCGAGCTTGGCGTTGGGGCGTTCGGCCAGCAGGTGCTTCATGTAGATCTGCGCCTCGGTCCGGTAGCTGGGCTGCCAGCCGATCGTCCAGGGCGTGTCCTGGTAGTTGCCCCACTTGTCGGCGCCGGTGGAGAGGAACAGGTGCGGCACGCGGCGCTGGTTCACGTAGCGCACGATGGCGCTGTTGGTCGGCGTGCCGAGGGTGTTGAACAGGAAGGCCACGCGGTCCTGCTCCACCAGGCGGCGGGTCTGCTCCACGGTCTTGGGCGGGCTGTAGCCGTCGTCATAGGCGATGAAGTTGATCTTCCGCCCGGCGATCCCGCCCTGCGCGTTCAGCGCGCGGAAGAAGGCCTCGTGGCTGCGGCCGATCACGCCATAGGCGCTGGCGGGCCCGCTGAACGGCATGGTGCTGCCGATGCGGATCTCGGTGGCGGTGACGCCGGGCGTCTCCTGGGCATTCACGACCGCGGGCAGCGCCAGCGAGGCGGCGCCGGCGGCGAGGAAGGCGCGGCGATTGAGGATCATGGCCGTGGTTCTCCATGGCTGGTTGCGAACCCTAGACGCTGGCGCCCTCGATGATGTTGCCGAAGCGCTCCCAGCTGCGTCCGTTCCAGCGCTGCAGCTGCATCTGCCGGCCGACATTGTAGTTGGTCGGCTGGCTCTGCACCCGGATGCCGGGCAGCAGGGTCGGCAGTTCCAGCGGCGCCAGGCTGGTCGCCTGCTTCATGACATTCTCACGCGTGAAATCGGTGCCGCAATTGCGCAGCACCTGGATCATCGTGAGCCCGGCGGCGTAGGCGTAGGTGTAGTTGTTGTCGTTCTGGTCGCCCTCCGGCAGGTACTGCCGCATGAAGCCGCGCCATTCGTTCATGCCCGCATCGTTCGCCCAGGCCGGGTCGGACTGGTCCTTGCGGAAGTCGGAGGTGATGACGCCGACACCCTTCTCCGGCCCCGCCGGCGTCATGACGACGGAGGCGGAGATCGACACGTTGGTCATGAAGAACATCGGCCGCCAGCCCATGTCGTGCACGCGCCGGATCGCCTGCGCGGCGTGCCGCGGCACGATGCCGCAGATGAGCACGTCGGCGCCGGTGCCCTGCAGCTGCACGATCTGGCTGTCGATGGTGGGATCGGTCGCCTCGTTGGTGGCGGTCTTGACCATGGCGTCGAAGCGGGCCCCGAGCACGTCGCGCACGCCGTTCAGGTAGTCCTTGCCGAAATCGTCGTTCTGGTAGAGCAGGCCGATCTTCGCGTTCGGCTTCTGGTCCAGGATGTACCTGGCGTAGATCTGCGCCTCGACCCGGTAGCTGGGCTGGAAGCCGATGGTCCAGGGAAATTCGCGCGGGTTGGCCCATTTGTCGGCACCGGTCGCCAGGAACAGGTGCGGCACCTTGCGCTGGTTCATGTAGCGGTGGATGGCGCTGTTGGTCGGCGTGCCGAGCTGGTTGAAGCAGAACGCCACGCGGTCCTGCTCCACCAGGCGGCGGGTCTGCTCCAGCGTGCGCGGCGGCTGGTAGCCGTCGTCGTAGACGATGAAGTTCACGCGCTTGCCGCCGACGCCGCCCTGCTCGTTCAGCCGCTTGAACAGCGCCTCGTGGCTGCGCGAGATGACGGAGTAGGAGGAGACCGGCCCCGACAGCGCGTTGGTGCTGCCGATGCGGATCTCGTTGGCGGTGACGCCCGGCGCTTCCTGCGCCGGTGCCAGGTTGGGCAGCGCCAGCGTGGCCGCGCCGGCACCGGCGCCCAGAAGCAGCGATCGGCGTGTGGTGTTCATGGCTTGAAGTCTCCCGGTTTCTTCGTTGGTCAGGACGTCCCGCCGCGGCGCAGCCGCGCGGTGAGCCGGCGCAGCAGCCCGGCGAAGCCGTCGGGCATCACGAAGAGCAGCCCGATCAGGATGATGCCGTAGATCACGCCCGGCGCGGCCTTGGAGATGCTCTCCGCGATGTTCGGCACGAACAGCACGAAGAGCCCGCCGAACAGCGACCCCAGGATGGAGGCGACGCCGCCGGCCACCATGCCGACGAACAGCGTGATCGAGACGAAGATGGTGAAGCTGTCCGGCGCCACGAACTCGATGGCGACTGCCGAGAGCGAGCCGGCGATGCCGGTCACCAGGGCCGAGACCGCGAAGGCCTTGGTCTTGAGCGAGGCGATGTCCATGCCCATCGCCTCGGCCGCCGTCGGGTGGTCGCGCGTCGCCATCAGCGCCCGGCCGATGCGGCCGCGGATCAGGTTCCAGGTGAGGAAGAACAGCACCGCGGCGATGCTCACCACCACCAGGTATATCCACTGGTCCGGCGTCACCGGCAGGAAGGCCGGCGGGTCCGGCTTCACCAGGAACAGTCCCTGCACGCCGCCCGTCCAGTCCTCCACCGCCTTGTGCTTCAGCAGCTGCGGCACCGCGACGGCCAGCGCGAAGGTGGTCAGCGCCAGGTAGTGCCCCGCGAGCCGCAGCGCCGGGAAGCCGATGCCGAAGCCGACCGTCGCGCAGACCGCGGCGGAGACCGGCAGGGTCCACCAGAAGGACCAGTCGAAATGGCTCATCAGGATCGCCGTGCAGTAGGCGCCCACCGCGAAGAACGCGCCGTGCCCGAGCGAGATCTGCCCGTTGTAGCCGGTGACGATGTTCAGCCCCAGCACCGCCAGCGCCATGATCACCGCCATGGTGAGCTGGAACAGGTGGAAGCTTTCCAGCAGCCAGAGCGGCGCCAGCGCCAGGATGACGCCGCCCGCGACCAACAGCAGCCGCTGCCAGGCCGGGGTGCCCGCTTCCGCCACGGGCACCGGCGCCGCGGCGACGCCTTCTGGAAGTCCGGTCGCGCTGCTCATGTCCCGCCTTCCCCTACACCCGGCTCAGCACGACGCGGCCGAACAGCCCGGCGGGCCGGACCAGCAGGACGCTGATGATGATGATCAGGGCGACCGTCAGCTTCAGCTCGGTGCCCACCACATAGGCGCCGGCCAGGTTCTCCAGCACGCCGACGGCGAAGCCGCCCAGCACCGCGCCGCCCGGGTTGTCGATGCCGCCCAGCAGGGCGCCGGCGAAGGCATAGAGCAGGATGCCGAGCATCATGGTGGGATCGAGGAACACCACCGGCGCCACCATCATCCCCGCGATGGCGCCGACCGCCGCCGCCAGTCCCCAGCCCAGCGCCAGCATCATGCCGACATTGATGCCGACCAGCCGCGCCGAGCGCGGGTTGTAGGCCGCCGCGCGCATCCCGAGGCCGAGCTTGGTGTAGCGGAAGAACACGAAGATCAGCATCAGCACCACCAGCGTCACCGCCGTGGTGCCCAGCTCATGCGCCGAGACCAGCCCGCCCATCAGCGGCCGGTCGCTGACGAAGGGCGTGGGGAAGACCTTCGTCGTGTAGCCGAAGATCCAGCCCGTGGCGTTGCCGATGATCAGCAGCAGCCCGATGAAGACGCCGACATGCGTCAGCGGCGGCGCGTTCTGCACGGGCCGCAGCAGGATGCGCTCGATCAGCGCGCCGATGACGAAGGAGATGCCGATCGTGGCGAAGAAGGCGAGCCAGTAGGGCACGCCCTCCGTCACCAGGTACCAGGCGATGAAGGTCGACAGCGTCGCCATCTCGCCCTGCGCGAAGTTGATGTGGTGCGTCGCCTGGTAGATCATGACCAGCGCCAGCGCGACCGAGGCGTAGATGCCCCCGGTGGCGATGCCGGCGATGATCTGGTGCGCGAGACCGTCCATGATGGATCCCTAGTAGCCGAGGTAGGAACGCCGGATCGATTCGTCCTGGCGGATCTCCGCCGCCAGGCCGGAGACGACGATGCGCCCCGTTTCCAGCAGGTAGGCGCGGTCCGCCAGCTCCAGCGCCAGGTTGGCGTTCTGCTCGACCAGCAGGATGCCGGCGCCGCTCTCCTCGCGGATTCGGCGCATGATCGCGAAGATCTCCTGCACGATCAGCGGCGCCAGGCCGAAGGAGGGCTCGTCCAGCAGCAGCAGCCGCGGCTTCAGCAGCAGGGCGCGGGCGATCGCCAGCATCTGCTGCTCGCCGCCCGACAGCGTGCCGGCCTGCTGCCGCCAGCGCTGGCGCAGGCGCGGGAACCACTCCCACATGCGCTCGAAATCGCGCTGCACGTCCGCCTTGTCGGTGCGGACATAGGCGCCGAGGCGGAAATTCTCCTCGACGGTCAGCTCCATGAAGGTGCCGCGGCCGTCCGGCACGTGCGCGATGCCGCGCTGCGCGATCGCCTCGGTGGCCTGGCCGGCGATCGATTCGCCCTGGAAGCGGATCTCGCCCTCGGTGCGGATCATGCCCGAGACGGCGCGCAGCGAGGTGGTCTTGCCCGCCCCGTTGGCGCCGAGCAGCGCGGTGACGCCGCCCGCATCCACGTCGAAATCCAGCCCGTGCAGCACATGCGTCGGGCCGTAGCCGGCCTTCAGGCCGCGGACCTCAAGCAGCGCGGGCATGCTCGTCCCCATGGCCGTCGCCGAGATAGGCGCGGATGACCTGCGGGTCGTTCTGCACCTCATAGGGCGTGCCGTCGGCGATCTTCTTGCCGAAATCCAGCACCGCCACCTTGTCGGAGACGCGCATGACCAGGCTCATGTGATGCTCGACCAGCAGGATCGAGAGGTCGAAGCTGTGCCGGATCTCGCGCAGCAGCTCGGCCAGCGCGTCCACCTCCTCGTGGTTCAGGCCGCCGGCCGGCTCGTCCAGCAGCAGCAGCCTGGGCCGGCTGATCAGCGCGCGCGCCATCTCCACCCGCTTCTGCGTGCCGAAGGGCAGGGCGGCGACGGGGATGTCGGCGACCGGGCGCAGGCGGAGCAGGCCCAGCAGCTCCTCCGCCCGCAGCGCCGCCTGCGCCTCCTCCCGCCGCACGGCGGCGAAGCGGAACGCATTGGCGATGAAGCCGGAGCGGCCGGTGACATGCGCGCCGGCCAGCACGTTGTCGCGCACCGTCATGCTGCGGAACAGCGCCAGGTTCTGGAAGGTGCGGCCGATGCCGAGCTCGGTCATGCGGTGCCGCGGCAGGTGGGTGATCTCCTCGCCGCCGAAGCGCACCAGGCCCTCATTCGGGCGGTAGATGCCGCTGATGCAGTTGAACATGGTGGTCTTGCCGGCGCCGTTCGGGCCGATCAGGCCGCAGATCTGGCGCTCCTCCACGTCGAAGGAGACGCCGGCGACGGCGGTCACGCCGCCGAACCGGACGACGACGTCACGGACTTCGAGAAGGGCCATGGAAGCGCTCAGCCCGGGCGGCGCAACGGCGGCCGGCCGGCGGGGGCCGCACGGCCCCCCGCTGGTCCGGAACGGTGTCCACGAAGCGCGGACCCTGCGACAGCCGTTGCTGTCATGCACCCCCCCTGTCCCAGGCCGCGCGCAAGCCGGGCCGCGCGGCCGGTTGTTGATTCGTGAGACGCTATAAAAGCGGCCAAATCGGCCCGGACGCAAGCCCTTCCGCCGCCGGGCGCGGCTATTTCCGCCGCGCCTCCACCAGCACGCCGCCCTCGCGCAGCGCCGCGATCTCCTCCGCCGAGAAGCCGTGCCGCGCCAGCACCGCCTCGGTATGCTCGGCGAAGCGCGGCGGCGGCGCCCGCGTGCCGCCCGGGGTGCGGCTCAGCTTGATCGGCGTGCCGAGGCCGCGGTAGCCGTCCAGCTCCGTCACCATCTCCCGATGCGCCGTGTGCGGCGCGGCCATCGCCTCGTCCACGTGCCGCACCGGGCCCGCCGGCAGCCCCGCCTGCAGCATGCGGCGCGTCAGCGCGTGCCCGTCCTCCGCGGCGAAGCGCGCCTCCAGCAGCGCGGTCAGCGCCTCGCGGTTGGTCACGCGGGCGCCGTTGGTGGCGAAGCGCGGATCCCCGGCCAGCTCCGGCATGCCGAGGAACTCGCAGAATTTCCGGAACGCCGGGTCGTTGCCGGCGGCGACGAAGATCTCGCAGGTGCGGGTGCGGAACTTGGAATAGGGCGCGAGATTCGGGTGCGGGTTGCCGGTGGCCATGGGCCGCCGGCCGCTGAGGAAGTAGTTCGCGGCATGCGGGTGCAGCAGCGCCATGCCGCAGTCATGCAGGGTCATGTCCAGGTACTGGCCCTGGCCGCTGCGCACCCGCTCCTGCAGCGCCATCAGGATGGCGATGGCGCTGAACAGCCCGGTGGCGATATCGACGATCGGGTTGCCGAGCCGCGTCGGGCCGGAATCGCCGGTGCCGTTGATCGACATCAGCCCGGTCATCGCCTGCAGCACCGCGTCATAGCCGGGGAAGCCGCCATCCGGCCCGTCGCCGCCGAAGCCGGAGACGCGGCAATGCACCAGGGCGGGGAAGCGCTCGCGCAGCACGGCCTCATAGCCGAGGCCCCATTTCTCCATGGAGCCGGGCTTGAAATTCTCCACCAGCACGTCCGCGCCCTCCAGCAGGCGCAGCAGCACCTCCCGCCCCTCGGGCTTCGCCAGATCGAGGCCCACGGAGCGCTTGTTGCGGTTCACGCCGAGGAAGTAGCTGGCGTCGCCGGCCTCGTCGAAGGGCGGGCCCCAGTCGCGCACCTCATCGCCCTGCGGCGGCTCCAGCTTGATCACCTCGGCGCCATGGTCGGACAGCACCATGGTGCAGTAGGGGCCGCCCAGCACGCGCGTGAGGTCGATCACCTTCAGCCCGGCCAGCGCACCGGGCGACAGCGCCAGGCCCTTGCCCTGGGTCATGGGGAGCGCATCCGTCATCCGCCGGCCTTTCCTGGTGCGAGGCGTCCTCTGCGCGGCTTCCTAGGGCGGAGGCGGCGCAGCCGGAAGGGGCTGGCACGCCGGGCCGCCCGCGCCGTAAGGCGCCGCCATGATCCTCCACGGACCCCGCCTCCGCCTGCGCCCCTGGCGCGCCGCGGACGCCGACGCTTTCGCCGCGATGAACGCCGACCCGGCGGTGATGCGCCACTTCGTCGCGCCGCTGACCCGCGCGGAGAGCGACGCCTTCCTCGCCGCGCTGATGGCGCACGAGGCGGCACACGGCTTCACCTTCTGGGCCGTGGAGCGCCACGCCGCGCCCGGCGCCATTGGCCTCTGCGGCCTGATGCGCGTGCCCTGGCAGGCGCGCTTCACCCCGGCCATCGAGATCGGCTGGCGCATCGCCGCGGCGCAGTGGCGCCAGGGCCATGCCGAGGAGGCGGCGCGGCTCGCCCTGGCCGCCGGGTTCGGGCGGCTCGGGCTGGGGGAGATCGTCAGCTTCACCGTGCCGGCCAACGAGCCCTCCTGGCGGCTGATGCAGAAGCTCGGCATGGCACCGGACGGGGCGTTCAGCCATCCGCGCCTCCCGCCGGAACATCCGCTGCATCGCCACCTGCTGTACCGCATCACCCACGCGGCGTGGGTGGCGCAGCGGCTGGGGTGATGCGCCCTATGGCCGCAGCACCACGCGGCCGGTGGCGCGGCGACCGCGCACCTCGGCCATGGCCTCGCGGAACCCCTCCAGCGGGAAGCCTGCATGCACCTCGGGCCTCAGCCTGCCCTGCTGCCACCACGCCAGCAGCTGCGCCCACAGCGCGCGGGCACGGGGCGCGTGCTGCAGGCGGTTGTCGCCCCCGTCTGATCCCTTGGGCGACCAGCCGACATAGGTGCCCCAGTTCAGCCCGGCGACGCCGATGTTCTTCAGCAGCAGCAGGTTCACGCCGAGCTGCGGGATGGCGCCGCCGGCATAGCCGATGGTCACCAGCACGCCGCCGTCGCCGAGGCAGCGCAGCCCCTCGTCGAAGGCCCTGCCGCCGAGCGTGTCCAGCACCGCCGCGCAGCCCGAGCCGCCGGTGATGCCGCGCACCGCATCGCGGAAGGACGGCTCGGCGCTGTCGAGCCAGGCATCGGCGCCGCGGCCTTCCGGCACGTCCCGCTTGGCCGCGCCGCAGCGGGCGATGACGCGGGCGCCGACGGCCTTGGCGATCTCCACCCCGGCGAGGCCGACGCCGGCCGCGGCGCCCTGCACCAGCACCCACGGCTTCTCGCCCTCGGGGCCGGGCTCCAGCCGCGCCCGCCAGAGCAGCGCCGCGGCCGCCGTGGGGTAGCTGATCGGCATGGCCACGGCGGGTTCCAGCGGCAGCCCCTCCGGCACCGGCACGACATGGATCGTGTCCACCACCGCCTCCTCCGCCATGGCGCCCCAGTCGAGCACGGCGAAGACGCGGGTGCCGGGCGGCAGCGGGTCCGCCACGTCGGGCGCGCTTTCCAGCACCGTGCCGACCGCCTCCGTCCCCGGCACGAAGGGCAGCGGCGGCTTGCGCTGGTACTTGCCGGCTACGACAAGCTGCGTGGCGAAGGAGACGCCGGCCGCCGCGACGCGGAGGCGCACCGCGCCCGGCCGCAGCGGCGGGGCGGGGATGTCCCGCACCTCCAGGTCGTCGAATTCACGCCAGGAGTCGCACACCACGGCCCGCATGCCAGTCCTCCTCGTCATGGGCAGGTCCAGGGTGCGCGGCACCCTGGCGGGGTTCCAAGGGGCGGCGCCCCTTGGCGGAGCGCAAGGCAGCGCCTCGCCCTGCCGGTCAGTCCACCGTGATCCGCGCCTCACGGATCAGGTTCCCATAGAGTTCCGATTCCGCCCGCACGAAGCGCGCGCATTCCTCCGGCGTGTCGCCCACCGGCACGGCGCCGAGCGTTGCCAGCCGCTCCGCCACCTCCGGCGCCCGCAGCGCCGCGGCGATGGCCCCCTGCAGCCGCGAGACGATGGCAGCAGGCGTGCGCGCCGGCGCCCAGACCGCGTACCAGCTCGCGATGGCGTAGCCCGGCAGCGGCCCGGCCTCGGCGATGGTGGGCAGGTCGGGGAAGGCCGCCACGCGCGCCGGCGTGGTCACGGCCAGCGCCCGCAGCCGTCCCTCCCGCACCAGGCCCGCGCTGCTGGCCATGCTGTCGAACATGAGATGCGCGTTGCCCGCCACCACGTCCGGCAGCGCCTGGCCGGCGCCGCGGTAGGGCACGTGCACCATGTCCACCCCGGCCTGCCGCTTGAACAGCTCGCCGGCCAGGTGCGTGGACCCCCCGGCCGAGGAGGAGGCGTAGGAGAGCCGCCCCGGATTGGCCCGCGCATAGGCGATCAGCTCCGGCACGGAGCGCACCGGCAGCGCGTTCGTCACCACCAGCATCAGCGGCACCGCGGCGATGTTCGTCACCGGCACGAAATCCGCCAGCGCGTCGTAGGGCACGCGCTGCAGGTGCGGCACGATCACATGCGCCGAGGCGTTCACCAGGAACTGCGTGCCGTCCGGCGCGGCGCGCGCCACCACCTCCGAGCCGATGGTGCCGTTGGCGCCGCCGCGGTTCTCGATGATGACGGGCTGCGGCAGGTCCAGGGTCAGCCGCTGCGCCACGACGCGGGCGAGGATGTCGGTGGGCCCGCCGGGCGGGTAGGGCACCATCAGGCGCACGGGCCGGGTGGGCCAGTCGGTGGCCTGCGCCCCGGCCCCGCGGGGACGGGCCAGGGCGCCCAGCGCGGCGAGGCCCGCCCCGCGTCTCGTCAGCCCCGGCATGCCGCCCCTCCCGTCGGATCGTTCTTGCGGGCAGGATAGGCGCCGAACGCCAGGAGGGAAACGCCGATGCACGCCGAGACGCCGAAGCCCTATCGCGGCCTGTCCGTGCTGGACGCCAGCCAGGGCATCGCCGGCCCCTATTGCGCGACCCTGCTGGCGGCCTGCGGCGCCGACGTGGTGAAGCTGGAGCCGCCCGCCGGCGATTGGGCGCGCGGGCTTTCGACGCGCGTGGGCAACATGTCGGTGATGCACGTCACCGGCAACCGCGGCAAGCGCGGCATCGTCCTCGACCTGCAGCAGGCACGGGACGGGGAGGCGATGCGCCGCCTCGCCGCCCGCGCCGACGTCATGATCGAGGGCTTCCGTCCCGGCGTGGCGAAACGCCTGGGCTTCGTGCCGGAGGCCGGCAAGCCGGACGTGGTGTTCCTCTCCATCTCCGGGTTCGGCCAGCACGGCCCCTATGCCGAGCGCCCCTGCACGGATGGCGTGGCGCAGGCCTTCGCGGGGATGGTCGCGCTGAATGTCGGCGCGGACGGCGTGCCGCACCGCACCGGCCCCTATCTGACGGTGGACATGAGCACCGGCGTCGCCGCCTTCGGCGCGGTGCAGGCCGCGCTGTTCGAGCAGATGCGGGACCGCCTGACGGGCGCGGCACCCCGGCGACGGGTGCTGGATGTCTCGCTGGTGCACACCGCGGCCGCGCTGCTGTCGATGAACATCGCCGAGCACGCCCATCTGGGCGAGGCGCCGAAGCTGCTCAACGTCCCCGCCGGCAGCTACCAGGGGGGCGACGGCCGCTGGGTGATGGTGGCGCTGCTGCGCGAGGCGGAGTTCGTGCAGATGTGCGGCGTGCTGGACCTGCCCGACCTGTCGCAGGACCCGCGCTTCGCCACCTACCCGGACCGTGGCCGCAACCGCGAGGCCATCCTGCCGATCATCCGCGAGGCCTTCCTGAAGCAGACATCGGACGTGTGGATCGAGCGCTTCCAGGGTGCGCGCATGCTGTGCGACCGGGTGAACGGGCCGCTGGAATACCTGGCCGATCCGCATGTGGTCGCCAGCGGCGCGACGGCGGTGATGGACCAGCCCGGGATCGGCCCCCTCACCTTCCCCGCGCTGCCCGGGCTCGGCCACTGGACGGCGCCGGCGCCCGGCCTCGGCGAGCACACGGCGGAGGTGCTGGCCGAGATCGGCCCCGCATGACGCCGGAGCGGGTGGCGAACGCCGTCGCGGCGCAGCGCACCCTGGTGCAGCGGCTGCTGGACGAGGTGGCGCGGGTCGCGGCGGATCCGCCCGGCATCACGCGCGACGCCTTCGGTGCGGGCGAGAACGCGGCGCAGGCGGTCATCGCCGAGACGGCGCGGGCGATCGGGCTGGAGACGCGCACCGATGCCGCCTGCAACCTGCACATGCGCTGGCCCGGCGCGGACCCGGCGGCGCGGCGCCTGGCGCTCGGCTCGCATCTCGACAGCGTGGTGCAGGGCGGGAATTTCGACGGCGCGGCGGGGGTGATCGGGGCCCTGGCGGCGGTCTCCGCGCTGCGCTCCCTCGGCCTGCGGCCGCGCGCCGAGGTGCTGGTGCTGGCCCTGCGCTGCGAGGAGGCGGTCTGGTTCGGGCTCGGCCTGGTCGGCAGCCGCGCCGCGCTGGGGCAGCTGCCGAGGGACGCGCTGGCGCGCCGGCGCCTCGGCACGGAGCGCACGCTGGCCGAGCACATGCGCGACTGCGGCGGCGACCCCGAGGCCGTGGCGGCCGGCGCGGTGCTGATCGACCCGGCCGCGCTGGCCGGTTTCGTCGAGCTCCACATCGAGCAGGCGCCGCAGCTCATCGAGGCCGGCGCGCCGATCGCGGTCTGCACCGGCATCCCGGGCAACATCCGCCACCCGCGCATCCGCATCCTCGGCGAGGACGCGCATGTCGGCCTGCCGCGCCGCTTCCGCCGCGACGCCGCGCTGGCCGGGGCGGATCTCGCGCTGGCGCTCGATGCGTTGTGGGCGGAGGAGGAGGCGGCGGGGCGGCCCATGGCCTGCACCATCGGACGGTTCCACACGCTGGCGGAGCGACACGCGCTGACGGTGGTGCCGGGCAGCTTCGAGCTGAGCCTCGACCTGCGCGCCTGGGAGGCGGGGCGGCTGGCGGCGCTGGAGGAGCGGCTGCATGCGATCGTGCGGGAGGTGGAGGCGCGGCGCGGCGTGGCCATCCGCCTCGGCGAGCGCAACAGCGGCGCGGTCGGGCCCTGCGATGCGGCGGTGCAGGCGGGGCTGGCGGATGCGGCCGCGGGGCTCGGCATCGCGCAGCATCCGCTGCCCAGCCCGGCGAGCCACGACGCCGCGAATTTCGCCGCCGCCGGCGTGCCGACCGGCATGCTGCTCGTCCGCAACCGCAATGGCAGCCACAACCCGCGCGAGGCGATGGAGACCGAGGACCTGATGGCAGCCGTGGCAGTGCTGGCGCTATGGTTGGCCGACGCCGCGACGTGACCGGAGAGACACCCGCATGCACCAGGACGCGCAGGGCCTTGCGCTGACGACCATCGCGCCAGAAGCGGCGACCGGATACGACAATGTCATCAGCGGCTACCTGAAGTACCGCTTCGACACGCCGCTGCGCCTGAAGGCCGCGCTGAAGGCCGACCCCGAGGCGCCGATGCTGAACCTGCTGAAGGGCAGCTTCGCCATGCTGGCCTACAAGCAGTCCTACGTGGACGGCGCACGGGGGGTGCTGGAGGCGATGCAGCCGGCGCTTTCCCGCGCGACGGAGCGCGAGCGCGCGCACGCCGCGGCCCTCGCCGCCTGGGCGGATGACGAAATGGACCGCGCGCTGGCGATCTGGGAGGGGATCCTGGCCAGCCATCCGCGCGACATCCTCGCCTTCCGCCTGCACCATTTCTGCGCCTTCTGGCTCGGCCGGCCGGAGGCGATGCTGAAGACGGTGGAGACCATCCTGCCGCATTGGGACGCGACCGTGCCGGGCTGGGGCAGCGTGCTCGCCTGCCGCAGCTTCGCCAACGAGGAATGCGGCCACTACACCGTCGCCGAGGCCGCCGGCCGCGCCGCCATCGAGGACGACCCGGGCGATCTCTGGGCAGTGCACGCCGTGGCCCATGTCCTGGAGATGCAGGGCCGCCGCGGCGAGGGCATCGCCTGGATCGGGGGCCTGAAGCCGCATTTCGACGGCACCAACAACCTGGCGCACCATGTCTGGTGGCACCAAGCCATGTACCACCTGGAGCGGCGCGAATTCGACGCGGTGCTGCGCCTGTACGACTTCGGCTTCCGCGACCTGGACAGCGCCGTCACGCAGCAGCAGCCCGACCTCTACATCGACATGCAGAACGCCATCTCCATGCTGTTCCGGCTGCAGCGCCACGGCGTCGATGTCGGCGAGCGCTGGATCGAGCTGGCGGACAAGGCGGAGGGGCGGATCGGCGATTGCCGCAGCGCCTTCACCCTGCCGCACTGGATGATGGCGCTCTGCGCCGAGGGGCGGCTCGACGCGGCGCGCTCGATGCTGGAGGGAATGCGCGACTTCGCCGGTGCCAACCGCGGCACCACGGCGCCGATCGTCGCGCACTACGCCATCCCGGTCAGCGAGGCGGTGCTGCTGCACGCGCAGGGCGACCACCGCGGCGCGGCGGCGGCGATGCGGCCGGCCTTGCAGGGGATGTACGCGCTCGGCGGCAGCCACGCGCAGCAGGACGTACTCGAGCAGCTGTTCCTGGACGCCGCGATGAAGGGCGGCCTCCAGGACGATGCACGCATGCTGCTGGAGCGCGTGGCGGGGCGGCATCCGGTGCCGCCGGAGCGGCGCCTGGGCTATGCCGCCGCGGCGCGGGCGGTGGCGTATTGACCGGCACTGCCGCAGGTCGACGGGGGCACGGG
Source organism: Acetobacteraceae bacterium (assembly GCA_019750465.1). GTDB lineage: Bacteria > Pseudomonadota > Alphaproteobacteria > Acetobacterales > Acetobacteraceae > JAIEOP01. The sequence goes on from JAIEOP010000178.1 coordinate 21,618, forward strand.
ACGGCAGGCGATGAGAGCATATCGTGCCGGAACCCTGGATCTGCCCGGGATTCCGGCGCGGGGCCCGGTTGTGGTTCGCCGTGGCCGGAGGCGGCCATGGTGTCGTCGCGGGACGTCCGGGACCCTGTGGCGCAAGCAGCCGCGTGCGCTTATGGAAAATCTGGTGCCGACACCCGGATTTGAACCGGGGACCTACTGATTACGAATCAGTTGCTCTACCGCTGAGCTATGTCGGCGAACCGCAGGCGCTCCTTAGCGCGTGGCCCACGGCCGGACAACCGCGGACACGGTCCTATGCCCCGCCCGCCGGCGCCGCCACCCGGGCCGGGACGCCGCGCGCCGCCGCAGTCCAGCCGATCTGGCCCACCGTGTTGCAGGCATCGCAGACCGGCGCCCAGGCCGGCTGCGCCGCGCCGCAATGGCCACACCGCCACACCGGTTCCGGCGGCGCGGTCGCCGCCTCGCGCAGCCAGCGCGCCTGCGCGGCGCGGGCCTCCGGCGTGTCGCCGTGCTCCGCCTCCTCCAACTCGGACAGCAGGAGGAAGGCCCGGCGGTCCGCCTGGCCATCCCGCAGCAGCGCCTCCAGCGCGGTGCGCGCCCGCCCGGTCAGCCCGGCGCCGATCGCGGTGCGTGCCAGCAGCAGCCGGCTCTCGGGATGGTCCGGGTTGCGCCGCACCAGCGTCTCGGCCGCCTTCACCCGCATCAGCGGATCGGTCTCGGACGCCAGGTAGGGCTCCGCGAGGTCCGGGTGCGGCGCCCGCCGCCAGGCTTCCTCCAGCGCCGCCCGCGCCTGGCGGGTGTTGCCCGCGGCGAGCAGCCGGCGCGCATGCGCCAGCGCGGCGGGGGCGAAGCCCGGATCGGCCTCGAAGGCCTGGCGTTCCAGCGCGGCGGCGCTGGCCGCATCGGCGGTCTGGTCCACCGCTGCCAGCGCCAGCGGCGCACGCCCGGCGCCCGACGGTGCCAGGGCCAGCGCCTCCCGCCAGTCGCGGGTGCGCAGCGCAAGCTTTGCCCGCTCCTCGCGCAGCCACGTGGCGCCGGGCTGCAGCGCCTCGGCCTCCCGGGCGAGGGCCAGCGCCTGGTCCCAGTCCTCGCGCTCCATGGCGGCGCGCAGCAGGCCGCGCAGGCCGAGGAAACGTGCATCCTCGCGCTGCGCGAGGGCCTGGAAGATGGCCTCGGCGGCCTCCTTGCGGCCTGCCAGGCGCTCCGCCTCGGCCGCCAGGAGCAGGGTCTGCGGCGTGTCGCCGAGTGCGGCGCGGGCGCGGCGCACCTCCAGCCGCGCCGCGTCGCCGGTGCCGGCCGCCAGCGCCAGCAGCGCCCGGGTCACCGCCACGT
>JAIEOP010000361.1 GCA_019750465.1 Acetobacteraceae bacterium
TCGTAGCCCGTCAGGGCGGCCCGTCCGCGGCGCGGCCGCGCAACAGGCGCCATCCCGGCGAGCGCGGCGGCCATCCGCACCGCCGCGGCGGTGCCATCCACCAGCGGCACCGCGACCTCGGGCTGCAGGACCGGCGCAAGCCCCGCCAGGGGGCCGCCGGCGAGGATCACCGCCTCCGCGCCATCCTGCGCCACGCTGTCCCGCACCAGCGCGACCAGCCTTGCCCGCTCGTCCGGCCCGAAGCCATCCGGGTAGGCGGCGTCCGGCGGCCCCATGCGGAAGCCGCAGCACCGCCCCGCCAGGCCGTGATGCGCCAGGCAGTCCTCGAACATCGGCCGCAGCGCCGCGGTGAAGCTGACGATGCCGAAGCGCCGGCCGAGCATCGCCGCGGCATGGAAGGCGGCCTCGCTGATGCCGAGCACCGGCACGTCCAGCAGCTCCTTCGCGGCACCCAGCCCGGGATCGCCGAATACGGCGATCACCGCCGCGTCGTAGCCCCCGCGCCGGGACGAGAGCGCCGCGAGGATGGCCGGGCCCGCCACCAGCCAGTCGGCACGGGAGACGATCAGCGGCAGGCCGTAGGGCGCCGTCATCGCCTCCACCATGACACCCGGCGGCGCAGCGGCGCGGGCGGCGGCGGCGATCCGGTCGGTGATCGCCCCGGTGGTGTTGCCGTTGACGACCAGGATGCGGGTCATGGCGCTGCCCCTTGGACCGATCGGCGAGTGCACGACGCGGCCGGGCCGCTACAGATCCCTGAGCACCGCCCACAGGTCGTTCTTCAGCTCGAAGCCGATGCCCGGCGCGTCCGGCAGGCGGATGCGGCTGTCCTGCACGGGCGTGCTGTCGGCGAAGCCGCCGAAGGGCGCGAAGACCTCCGGGTAGCTCTCATTGCCGCCGAGGCCGAGCCCCACCGCGATGTTCAGCGCGAACTGGTGCCCGCCATGCGGCACGCAGCGGCGCGGCGACCAGCCGTGCTCGTGCAGCATGGCCAGGGTGCGGATGTACTCGACCAGCCCGTAGGAGAGGGCCGGGTCGAATTGCAGCACGTCGCGGTCCGGGCGCAGCCCGCCATGGCGGACCAGGTTGCGCGCATCCTGCATGGAGAACAGGTTCTCGCCGGTGGCGATCGGCGGCCTGTAGTGCTCGGCCAGCGTCGCGTGGGTCGCGTAGTCCAGCGGGTCCAGCGGCTCCTCGTACCAGCGCAGGCGGAAGGGTTCGAGCGCGGCGCCGTAGGCCAGCGCTGCGTGCAGGCCGAAGCGGCCGTTCACATCGACACACAGGCGGGACCCGTCGCCGCCGAGCAGCCCCAGCACGGCCTCGATGCGCGCCACGTCTTCCTTCAGCGCGTCCTTCAGCGCGGTGCCGGGGGCGCCGCCGATCTTCATCTTCACCACGGCATAGCCGAGGCCGAGGTAGCGCCGCATCTCCTCGAGCAACTGGTCCACCCCCTTGCCGGGGTAGTAGTAGCCGCCGGCGGCATAGACCCAGGCGGTCTCGTCCGCCGCGCCCTGGCGGAAACGGTCCGCCAGCAGGCGCCAGAGCGGCTTGCCCTCCAGCTTCGCCGCGGCGTCCCACAGCGCCATGTCCAGCACGCCGACGGCGACGCTGCGGTCGCCATGGCCGCCGGGCTTCTCGTTGCGCATCATCGCCGTCCAGGCGCCGGCGGGTTCCAGCCCGCCATCGCCATGCGAGAGCGCGCCCTCCGGCGCTTCCAGCAGGCGCGGGATGAAGCGTTCGCGCAGCAGGCCGGGCTGGGCGTAGCGGCCGTTGGAGTTGAAGCCGTAGCCGGTGGCGGTGCGCCCGGCGCCATCCTCCACCGTGACGGCCACCACCGAGGCGGTCATCTTCGAGAAGTCGATGTAGGCATTGGCGATGGCGGAGGCGATCGGCACGACGCCGTCGCGCACGGAGGCGATGCGCATGGGGTGGGTCCTGGAAGCCGGTCACGAGCCGTAGCAGCCGGGCCGGACGGCTTCCAGGGGGTTGTCCCGGGGGCTCCGAAGCCCGATCTGCCGGCGATGGATGCCGCCCTCGCCCCCGCCGCGGACCTCGCGCCGCGCTTCCGCTTCGACAACAGCTACGCAAGGCTGCCGGAGCCCTTCCACGTGCGCCTGCCGCCCGTGCCGGTGGAGGCGCCGAAGCTGGTGCGGCTGAACCGCGCGCTGGCGGAACGGCTCGGCCTGGATGCGGAGGCGCTGGCGAGCCCCGCGGGCGTCGAGATCCTCGCCGGCAACCGCCTCGCCGAGGGGTCGGAGCCGATCACCCAGGCCTATGCCGGGCACCAGTTCGGCCATTTCAACCCGAAGCTCGGCGATGGGCGCGCACACCTGCTGGGCGAGGTCATCGCCCCGGACGGCGCGCGCTTCGATATCCAGCTCAAGGGCTCCGGCCGCACGCCCTGGTCGCGCGGCGGCGACGGGCGGGCGGCGATCGGGCCGATGCTGCGCGAATACATCATCAGCGAGGCGCTGCACGCCCTCGGCATCCCCACCACGCGCAGCCTCTCCGTCGTGACCACGGGCGAACACGTGTTCCGCGAGACGGCGCTGCCCGGCGCGGTGCTGGCGCGCGTGGCGAGCAGCCACATCCGCGTCGGCACCTTCCAGTACTTCGCCGCGCGCGGCGACGTGGATTCCGTGCGGTGCCTGCTGGACCACGCCATCGCCCGGCACGATCCGGCGGCGGCGGAGGCGCCGGTGCCGGCGCTGGCCTTCCTGCAGGGCGTCATCGCGCGCCAGGCCGACCTCATCGCGCAGTGGCTGCTGGTGGGCTTCGTGCATGGCGTGATGAACACCGACAACATGACGGTCTCCGGCGAATCGATCGACTTCGGCCCCTGCGCCTTCATGGAGGCCTACGACCCGGGCATGGTGCTGAGCTCGATCGACCACCAGGGCCGGTATGCCTACGGCAACCAGCCGCGCATCGCGCACTGGAACCTGACCCGCCTGGCCGAGGCGCTGCTGCCGCTGCTCGCCGAGGAGGAAGCAGCCGCCATCGGGATCGCGAAGGAGGCGCTGGGTGCGTTCGCGCCGCGCTTCGGCGCCGCCTACGGGGCCGGCCTGCTGCGCAAGATCGGCATCGAGGCCGAGCGCGAGGGCGACGCGGAGATGGTGCAGGACCTGCTGAAGCGCATGGCGGCCGGCGGCGCCGATTTCACGCTGGCCTTCCGCCACCTCGCCGATGTGGCTGACGGGAACGACGCGCCGGCCCGGGCACTGTTCGCCGACCCTGCCGCCTTCGACGCCTGGGCCGAGCCCTGGCGCGCGCGCCTCGCCGAGGAGGTGCCGGGCGCGGCGGCGCGGATGCGTGCGGCAAACCCGCTCTACATCCCGCGCAACCATCTGGTGGAGGAGGCGCTCGCCACGGCAACGGAGCGCGCGGACTACGCGCCCTTCGAGGCGCTGCTTGAGGTGCTGGTGCGGCCCTTCGAGAGGCAGCCGGGGCGGGATCGCTACGCCGCGCCGGCGCAGCCGGAGGAACGGGTGGCGGCGACCTTCTGCGGGACGTGAGGCGCCGTCACCCGAGGATGTCGGCGACCGGCAGGCAGAGGCCGGGCAGCAGCGTGGGTTCCAGTGCGTCGCCAGGGCCATGCGTGGTACTGCTGCCATAGCCCTCCGATCCGGGACCGCGATGCACCTCCACCACCCGGCCGGCGAGATCGACGATCCACACCTCCGGCACGCCGTGGCGGGCGTAGAGCGGCAGCTTCACGCCGCGTTCGTAGCGCAGGCTGGATTGGGCGACTTCGATCAGCACCAGCACGTCGGCGGCGGAGGGGTGCGCGCCCTGGTAGAAATCCGCGCGCGGGCGCAGCAGCAGGAAATCCGGCACCGGCTCCGTGTGATCGGACAGGCGCAGCGGGTTCTGCACCGTCACCACGGCCCGATCGCCCACGCCCCGGAACAGCACATAGGCAAGCCGGTTCACCGTGCCGCTGTGGTCGCTGCCGATCGGCACCATCTCGATGATTTCCCCCTCGATCAGCTCGACGCGGTCGTCCTCGTGCAGGACTCCGACCTCGGCCAGCCGGTAGTACTCGCCGACGTCGAACTTGCGGCGGGTGACCCAGGGGTTGCGCTCCAAGAGGCCGGTTGTCGCGCGGTCGCCGTCCATCTGCCCATCCTCCGGCGGGCAGCATATCAGACGCGGGGTGCGGGTGGGAGGCTCACACCAACGCGCGTTGATGTTGACACATCAACGCCCCTCAGACGCCGGGCGCCGCGCATCCGCGCGGCTCAGACGCCGGGCGCCGCGCATCCGCGCGGCTTGGCTTCGCGCCATTGGGCGCGGGCCGCGTCCGCGGCCTCGGCGCGCCATCTGGCGCGCCGCATGGGTCAGCCTTTGACCGAGTTGGTATCAGGCCGCGCCCTTCGCCCGCAGCGCCGCCAGCTCCTCCGCGCCGACACCGAACTCGGCCAGCACCTCCGCCGTGTGCTCGCCGCGCTCCGGCGTCGGGCGGCGCGGCGGCGCGGTGCCCTCCAGCGTCATCGGTGAACGCACCAGCGTGACCTCCCCCAGCACCGGGTGCGGCACGGGCCACGCCAGGCCCAGGTGCCGCACCTGCTCGTCGGCGAAGACCTGGTCCATGGAATAGACCGGCCCGCAGGGCACGCCGGCGGCGTTCAGCGCGGCGACCCATTCCGCCGTCGTGCGCGTCTCCAGCACGGATTGCAGCAGCGCGTTCACCTTCACCCGGTGCCGCGAACGCAACGCATCGGTCGCCATGTCCGGGTCCCGCGCCTGCTCCTCGATGCCCAGCGTCCCGACGATGCGCCGCCACATCTCGGCGCCGCCGCCGGCCAGGTTGACGATGCCGTCCCGTGTGCGGAACAGGCCGGTGGGCGTGGTGGTGGGATGGTCGTTGCCGGCCTGGCCGGGCACCTCGCCCGCCATCGTCCAGCGCGTCGCCTGGAAATCCATCATCGCCACCATCGCCTCGAGCAGGGAGGTGTGCACCCAGCGCCCCTTGCCCGTCGCCTCCCGCTCCAGCAGCGCCACCAGGATGCCGAGCGCGCAGTAGAGGCCGGCCGTCAGGTCCGCCACCGGGATGCCGGCGCGCACCGGCCCCCCGCCGGGCAGGCCGGTCACGCTCATCAGCCCGCCCATGCCCTGGGCGATCTGGTCGAAGCCGGGGCGCCCCGCATAGGGACCGTGCTGGCCGAAGCCGCTGATCGAGCCGAGCACGATGCGCGGATTCACCGCCGCCAGCGCCTCCCAGCCGATGCCGAGGCGGTCCTTCACGTCGGGGCGGTAGTTCTCCACCACGACATCGGCCTTCGCCACCATGCGGCGGAACAGCGCGAGGCCATCGGGGTGCTTCAGGTTCAGCGTGATGCCGCGCTTGTTGCGGTGCACGTGCTGGAAATCCGGCCCGTGCCGGTCGCCGCCCAGGCCACCCCCGGTATCCACCCTCTCCGGCGCCTCGATCTTGATGACGTTGGCGCCCCAGTCGGCGAGCTGGCGCACGCAGGTCGGCCCCGAGCGCACGCGGGTGAGGTCGAGCACGGTGAAGCGGGACAGCGGCAGCATCGGCGGGGTTCTCCTGCGGTCCGGCGCAGCTTGCACAGGCGGCGCCCCGCCGTCACCTATCCCGCGGGCCGGGAGGAACGGGATGGACGAGCTGCTGTACGAGGTGCGCGACGGCGTCGGCTTCGCCACGCTGAACCGCCCGCAGGCGCGCAACGCGCTGACCTTCCCGATGTACGAGCGCCTGCGCGTCCTGGCCGGCGAGATCGCGGACGACCCCGGCGTGCGCGCCCTCGTCATCACCGGCGCCGGCGAGAAGGCCTTCGCCGCCGGCACCGACATCTCCCAGTTCACCGAGTTCCACACCGCGGAGGACGCGCTGGCCTACGAGCACCGGATCGACACGGTGCTGAGCGCGCTGGAAGCCTGCCCCAAGCCCACCATCGCCGCGATCGCCGGCGCCTGCACCGGCGGCGGCGCGGCGATCGCTGCGGTCTGCGACATCCGCCTCGGCGCCGCCAACCTGCGCTACGGCTTCCCCATCGCGAAGACCCTGGGCAACTGCCTGTCGATGGCCAATTACGCCCGTCTCACCGCGCTGCTCGGGCCGGCGCGCGTCATCGAGCTGGTCTATTCCGCGCGGCTGATCGAGGCCGCGGAAGCGCAGGCCATCGGCCTGGTGAGCGAGGTGCTGCCCGACCACGCCGCCCTGCAGCACCGCGCCGAGGCGCTGGCACGGACGCTCGCCGGCCACGCGCCCCTGACGCTCCGCGCGACGAAGGAGGCGATGCGCCGGCTGCGCGCGGCGGCACGCGCGGTGGAAGGCGACGACCTGGTGGCGATGTGCTTCACCAGCGCCGACTTCCGCGAGGGGGTGGAGAGCTTCCTCGCCCGCCGCCCGGCGCGGTGGACCGGGCGGTGACGCCGCATCGCACCCGGCATGGCCGGCGACTGCGGAAGCCTGCGCTGCCCGCGTGATTCCCTGCCGGCGCCACTTGCCCTAAGCAAACCTCTGGAGGTTTGCGCCCGAACAGGAGCCTAAGCAGGCTTGCATTTCAGGCGCTTGGACCGCACGAAGTGTGGGCCAAGCCACGAAAGCCTGCTTAGCCTGCCCGATGCGGGCCATGCAGCGGCCCGCCGGGAGGAACCATGTACGCCATCGCCCGCCGCGTGCTCGGCGCCGCCGCGCTGCTGACGCTTGGTCTGGCCGCACTGCCCGCCACGGCGCAGACCGACGCCGTCCATACCATCCCGCGCTTCACCTTCGAGAACGGCGCAGCGATGGACGACATGCGCGTCGGCTACACCACCTGGGGACGGCTGAACGAGCGGCGGGACAACGCCATCCTGCTGGTGCCAGGCACCTCCGGCGGCCGCCGCTGGGCGGAGAGCTACATCGGCCCCGGCAAGGCCTTCGACCCGGAGCGCCATTTCCTCATCGGCGCCGACCCGATCGGCGGCGGCAACTCCTCCAAGCCCGCCGACGGCATGGGCCCCGACTTCCCGCGCTACACCATCCGCGACATGGTGCATGCGCAGCACCACCTGGTGACCCAGGGCCTCGGCCTGACGCGGCTGCTGGCGGTGGGCGGCCCCTCCATGGGCTCCTTCCAGGGCATCGAGTGGGGCGTCACCTACCCCGAGATGATGCGCGGCCTCATCCTCTGGGTGCCGGCGGCGCGCAGCGACCGGCGCTTCCAGACCATCGTCGATGCGGTGGAGGCGATGATCACCCTCGATCCGGGCTACCAGGGCGGACGCTACGCGACGAACCCCACCGAGGGCATCCGCCGCGCCGGCATCATCTACTTTCCTTGGCTCTATTCGGACTCCTTCATGACCGGGCCGGCGCTGCGCGAGGACGCGGTGTTCGACCGCGCCAAATTCGCCTTCGGCGAGGGCTGGGCGCGCGCCTGGGACGCGAATTCCATCCTCTGGCGCTACCATGCCAGCCGCAACCATGATGTCTCGAAGCCCCATGGCGGGGACATGGCGGCGGCGCTGGGCCGCGTGCGCGCGACGGCGCTGGTGATCGCCAGCAGCTCCGACCGCACCATCTTCCCCGACCTGACCGCGGAGGTGGTCACGCTGCTGCCGCGGGTGAACCAGCTCACCGTGCAGACCGACCGCGGCCACCTTGGCACCAGCCAGCCCGAGGGCTCGCCGGAATGGACGGCGGTGAACGCGCGGACCCGGCAGTTCCTGGAGCGGCTGTCCGCGGAGTAGCGCCGGCGATAGGTTGCGGCGGATGCCGGGAGACCACGCCGCCATGCCGCTGCTTCGCCGTGACGTCCTGCGCGCCGCCGGCCTCGCCTGGCCGGCCGCCGCTGCCGCGCAGGCGCCGGCCGCGTGGCCGGCGCGCCCCATCCGCATCATCGTCCCCTTCGCCCCCGGCGGCGTCATCGACGTGGTCGCGCGCATCCTCGCCGAGCCGACGGCGCGCCGCCTCGGCCAGCCGGTGGTGGTGGAGAACCTGCCCGGCGGCGGCGCCACCATCGGTGCGCGCGCCGTCGCCCGCGCGGCGCCGGATGGCCATACGCTGCTGCTCACCGGCGCCGCGCAGGCGGTGATGCCGGCCCTCTACCCCGATGCCGGCCTGGATCCGCTGGAGGACTTCGCGCCGGTGGCGCTGCTCGGCAACCAGCCCTTCGTCGTTGCGGTGCATCCGGACGTCCCGGCGCAGGACGTGCGCTCCCTGCTCGCCTGGCTGCGGGCGAAACGGGGCGAGGCGAATTTCGCCACCACCGGCATCGGCGCCGCCTCCCACCTCTCGGGAGAGCTCCTGAAGCGGCTCGCCGGCGTCGACTTCACGGTGGTGATCTATCGCGGCACGCCGCAGGCGGTGACCGACCTCGTGGCCGGCCGGGCCGACCTCATGATCGACAGCCAGACCCTGCTGGCGCCGCTGGCGCGGGACGGCCGCGTGCGCGCGCTGGCCGTGACCACGGCCAGGCGCTCGCGCCTTCTGCCCGAGCTGCCGACGCTGCAGGAGGCGGGGATCGCCGGCTACGCCGCCTCCTCCTGGCAGGCGCTCCATGCGCCGGCGGGCACGCCCGGACCGATCCTCGCGCGCCTCGCCGCCGCCGTCGCCGAGGTGCAGGCCGAGCCCGAGGTGCAGGCGCGCTACGCCGCCAGCGGCGTCGAGCCGCTCGCCGGCGGCCCGGCGGAGCTCGGCGCCCACCTTCGGCGCGAGATGGACACCTGGCTGCCGATCCTGCGCGCCACCGGCGCGCGGGCAGGATAGGGGGCGCCCGCCATGACCTTCAGCATTGCCGGCTTCTGCGGCCGCACCGGGCAGGTCGGCGTCGCCGTCGCCACCTTCTCGCTGGCCTGCGGGGCGCGGGCGCACGCCGCCGGGGGCCGCGGCGCCATCATGAGCCAGGGCTACGCCAGCCCGCATCTCGGCGCGCTCGGCATCCACCTGCTGCGCGAGGAGGGTCTGTCGGCGCCGCAGGCGATGGACCGGCTGCGCGCCGCCGACCCCGACTTCGCCTGGCGCCAGATCAGCCTCGTCAACGGGGCGGGGCGCGCGATCGGGCACACCGGTCCGCGCACCCGCCCCTGGAGCGGCCAGGCCGAGGGCCGGCATTGCGTCGCCTGCGGCAACGTCCTGCTGGGCGAGGGCGTGGTACGGAGCATGATCGCCGCCTTCGAGGCCGCCGCCGGCGAGCCGCTCGCCGAGCGCCTGCTGCGCGCCCTGGAAGGTGCGCGCGCCGCCGGCGGCCAGCACGGGCCGGAGGGGCCGATTCCGGAACGCTCCGCCGGGCTCAAGGTGGCGGCGCCGGGCGAGCTGCACCTGTCCCGCGACCTGCGCGTCGATCTCTCGGACAGCGCCATCGTCGCGCTGCGCGGCGTGGCGGAGACCTTCGAAGACTATGCACCCTTCTACGAGATGCGCTGGCGGCGCCCCGCCGAGACCCCGTCCCAGCGTGACTGGCAGCACCGGCTGGACGCCGGGCGGTAGCCCATGCGGCTCTCCGGGCGGTTGCCGGGTCGCACGGGCGAGGATCCCCGCGGCACGGTCGCGGCCACGAACACAACCGGTGATTGCAGTGACATGGGCGATTCGGCCGGTCGGAGGTCCGGCGCAGGCGTCGGCCGGTGCTCGCCGCGCTGCGGCCCAGGGCTTGAGGCAGCGCCTGGCCGGGAGCAGTGCGGGACAGGGGGTTGCGCGGCGCCGCCGCCGACCCTGTTCGTAGCGCGGGTCGCTCCGGACGCGTGTCGAACGAAGTATGTTCAACTCTGTTTGAGGTTTTCGGTTGACTCACAACCTATGGTCGTTAACCAATGCAACACGTGACGCGCCGTAGGCTTGTCGAAGGTGGGGTTTCCTGCCGCAACCCTATTGGACGATGGCAGATGGACGGGCTGATCAGGGCAGGACTGCAGGCACCGCAAGAAGGACATGCCATGTCGGGCAGCGACGTTGCAGGGAAGTTTGCTGCGCCGGCCCCGGGCGGGGGCGCCGGCGCCACGGCCGAGCGCGCCGCGCCGGATCGCCTCGCCTGGCCGGCCGCGTCCCTCCTGGTGCTGCTGCTGTCCGCGGGGCTGTGGTTCGGGATCGGTCTCGGTCTGCGTCGCCTGTTCGGCTGACGCCTGCCGGCCGTGCCCGGGCGGCGCCTAGGCAGACCTCTGGAGGTTTGCGCTCGAGCAAGACCCCAAGCAGGCTTGCATCTCATACCAACGCGCGTTGATGTTGACACATCAACGCCCCTCAGACGCCGGGCGCCGCGCATCCGCGCGGCTTGGCTTCGCGCCATTGGGCGCGGGCCGCGTTCGCGGCCTCGGCGCGCCATCTGGCGCGCCGCATGGGTCAGCCTTTGACCGAGTTGGTATCAGGGCCTTGGGCCGCACGACGTGTGGGCCAGGCCACGAAAGCCTGCTTGGCGCCGCGCGTCTGCCGGCCTCCCGGACCACGTGGTGCCGGTGCCGCGGTGCTCGCTAGAGCGTGATGCGTTCGCATGCGCTCACGCAGCACGCTCTTGCCTTTGCTGGGTCGCGGGATTCAGCGTTTGCGGCGATTCTGCCTCAACGCATCCCGCTCTGGCCTTTGCCGGGTCGCGGGATTCAGCGTTTGCGGCGATTCTGCCTCAACGCATCCCGCTCTATGCCAGGCCCGGGCGCCCGGCCCGCAGCCAAGCCACCACCCCCGCCAGCCCCTCGCCCAGCGGCATCCGCGCCACGACACCCAGCATCGCCGCCGCGCGCGCCGCCGAGCCGACCGAATGCCGGATCTCCCCGGCCCGCGCCGCCTCGTGCCGCAGCTGCAGCGGCGTGCCGCACGCCGTCGCCACCGCGGCCGCCAATTCCGCCACCGATGTCCGCTGCCCGGTGCAGACGTTCAGCACCGGCGCGTCCGTCGTGGCCGCGCCCAGCCCCGTCAGCAGCGCCGCGACCACGTCGGACACATGGATGAAGTCGCGCGTCTGGCCGCCATCGCCGAACACCGTCACCGCCTCGCCCCGCGCCAGCCTGTCGCAGAAGATGGAGATCACCCCCGAATAGGGTGATCGCGGATCCTGCCGCGGCCCGAACACGTTGAAGAAGCGCAACCCGAGCGTCGGCAGGCCGTGCGTCGCACCGCCGACCCGCGCATGCTGCTCGCAGCCGAGCTTGTCCGCACCATAGGCGGAAAGCGGGCGGGTTGGCGCATCCTCGGCGATCGGCAGGGTGGCGGCGTCGCCGTAGACCGCGGCCGAGGAGGCATAGACGACCGGCACCGGCCCGCCGCCAGGGCCCGCCGCGCGCGCCGCATCGAAGACCGCGATGCTGCCGCTCAGGTTCGTGCGGTGCGTCCCCAGCCAATCCCGCACCCCGCGCTCCACGGAGGCCACGGCAGCAAGGTGGAAGCAGCCGGCCACCCCGTCCATCGCCCGCTGCACCAGCGCGGCATCGGCCACGTCGCCGCGGAGCAGGTGGGCGCGGGGCGCGAGATTCGCTTCGGAGCCGGTGGAGAGGTCGTCCAGCACCCGCACCGCGTCTCCCCGGCCGATGAGCGCTGCCGACAAGTGCGAACCAATGAACCCGCAGCCACCGGTCACGAGGTAGAGAGCCATGGGAGACACCTTCAGGGCACGAAAGCCGGTTCAGGGGCCCCGGCCGAGGCGGCTGCGCGGGCAGTCAGCAAGGCGCCGCCGGACGCGCCGCGGCGCGTCCGGCGGGCGTGTCGCCCGAGACCTCGCTCGGGGCCGGCGGCGGGTCATCGAGCCGGGCCGCAGCTGCGCATCGCGCCCGCTATCGAGCCCCGCCGCGCAGCGTGCCCATCAGGCGCTCGGCATCGGCGCGCTCGGGGAAGCTGGCATTGCGGTCGGCGAGGATCGGCTCCAGCAGGCTCAGCGCCTGGGCGCGATCACCGGTCTCGTTCAGCGCGTAGGCGAGCCGATAGACCATGCCGGGATCGGGCGTCGGCGCTGCCGCGCCGGGCTGGCCGGGCGCGCCGATGCGGCCGGCCGCCACGGCATCCCGCAGCAGCGGCAGGCCGCGCTGCGGCTCGCCGCTGCGCACCAGCACCCAGCCGAGCGTGTCTCCGGATTCAGGGGTCGGGAACAGGAAATAGGCCCGCTCCGCCAGCGTCTTGGCGCGGGCCAGGTTCTCCGGCCCGCCGCGCAGCGCCAGCGCCCAGGCCAGGTTGTTCAGCGCCGTGGCGTCCGTAGGCGCCAGGTCGACCACCTTGGCCAGGCGGCGCTCGGCCTCCTCGGCACGCCCGGCCTGCAGCTCGAATTGGGCGAGCAGGCCAAGCGATGCGGTATCGTCGGGCGAGCGCCGCAGCCAGTCCTCGAGCGCGGCCGTGGCCTTGGCGGCATCGCCGGCCTGCCGCCAGGAGAGGGCGGCGCGCTGTGCCAGGGTGGCGGAGGGCGCGGCGGCATAGGCCGCGGCATAGGCGGCGGCCGCATCGGCCGGGCGCTGGGCGCTCAGCAGAAGGTCGCCACGCAGCCAGGCGGCGGCGGGCAGCGCATCCGGCTGCCGCGACAGCTCGTCGGCGACGGCGAGCGCGGCATCCAGCCCGCGCGCCTCGCGCACCAGCGCCACCAGGGTCTGCTGCAGCACCGCATCCGCCGGCCGGCGCCGCAGGCCGAGACGCACGAGGTCCTCGGCACCGCGCGCGTCGTTGTTGCGCGCCATCGCCAGGGCCAGCTGGCGGCGGATGATGGAGTTCTCGGGGTCGTCCGCGAAGGCGCTCCGCGCCGCCGCTTCCGCATCGGGGAAGCGGCGCAGCAGCGCGTTCGCCTCGGACCGCATCAGGTGCACCGCGGCGGCGCGCGCCAGCGGGCCGTTGCGCACGGCATCGGAATCGAGCAGGGCCAGCGCGCGCTCGGGCTCGCCGCCGCGCATCAGCACGTTCGCCAGGGTCAACGCCGGACCCGGCGCGCCGGGCGCCGCCGCCTGCGCCGCCTCCAGCGCGGCACGGGCGCTGGCGCCGCGCGCGCCACCCGCCGCCGCCGCCACGGCAAGGCCGCCGAGCGCCTCGGTGTTCCCGGGGTCGCGCTGCACCACCTCCGCCCAGATCCGCTGCGCCTCCTCGGCTTCGCCGCTGCGCGCCGCCATGCGCGCCAGGCCGAGCCGGGCGCCGGTGCTGTTCGGGTAGCGCTTCAGCACGTCCTCGAAGGCGGCGCGCCCGCCCGCGAGGTCGAGCTTGGCGATGCGGAGCGTTGCGTCGGCGACGCCGGCGAGCTCGCTGCGGCGGGCGTCCGGCGGCAGCTTCGGCAGCTCGGCCTCGGCGATGGCGATGTCACCGCGCGCCAGCGCGCCGACGATCAGCAGCTCCCGCGCCCCGGGCGCGTTGGGCGCGAGCCGCAGCGCCGCCTGCGCCGCCTCGACGGTGCCGGCGGTGTCGCCGGAGGCGAGCCGTGCCGCCGCCAGGCGCGTCTGCACGCCGGCATCGTTCGGCGCCTGCTCAACCACCTTCTGCATGGCCGCCAGGGCGTCGCGCGGCCGGCCCGCGCCCATCAGGGCGCGGGCCAGGATGTCGTAGGTCTCGGCATCGGCGGTGCCGGCGCGCTGGATCAGCCGCTCCAGCGTCCCGGCGGCGGCGGCGGGCTGGCGCTGTTCCAGCTCCATGATGGCGAGCAGCTTGGCCCCGCGCGGATCCTCCGGGCGTCGGGCGACGTAGCGCTGCGCCGCGTCGATCGCCTGCTCGGTCTGGCGCAGCTGCCGCTTCACCGTCGCGAGCACCAGCAGCCCGTCCGGGATATTGGCCAGCGCCGGGCCGAGCCGCGCCAGCGTCTCGTCCGCCGAGCGCCATTCCTGCGCCCGGGTCTGCAGCAGCGCGCGCAGGTAGACCGCGATCACGCTGTTCGGCGCGGTGCGCAGCGCGGCGTCCACGTCCTCCTTGGCCTTGGCCAGCTCGTTTCCGCGCAGCAGGGATTCGGCGCGCAGGATGCGGGCCGACACCATGTTGGGCGACCGCGCGATCAACCGGTCGAGCGTGGCGATCGCCTCGGCGCGCTGGTTCTGTTCGAGCTGGAAGCCCGCCTTGCGCAGCAGCGCCTCGGGGTGGTCGGGGTCGATCGCCAGGGCCCGGTCGATGGCGGCGGCGGCCTCCGCGCGGTTGCCCTCGACCGCGGCGACGCCGGCGGCGGCGAGGTGGGCTTCCGGCAGGTTCGGCGCGAGCCGAAGCAGCTCCGCCAATTCGGTCCGGGCCGCCGCGCGGTCGTTGCCACCGAGATGGGCGGCGATCCGGGCGGCGGCGATCTGCGCGCCGAGCGCCGGCGGGTTGGTCGGCGCCGTCGGCATCGGGAAATCGCGCAGCAGGTCGGCAGCGCGGCCGCGTGCGGCGTAGGTGCGCAGCAGCAGCGCCGTGGCGTTGGCGCCGGGATCGAAATTGCGCTCCAGCGCGGCGCGGGCCTCCTTCTCGGCGGTGTCTCCGTCGCCGAGGTCAAGGCTCACCTGCGCCAAGGCGAGGCGCAGGAAGCCCGAGTTCGGATCGGCCCGGACGGCGTTGCGGTATTCGATCTGCGCCGTCCGCAGGTCGCCCCGGGCCTGTGCAGCCCGCGCCCTGTCGACACTCTGCTGCGCGGCCCGCGCGAACTGGCCCTCCGCGGCCGTTTGCGCCGTGCCGGTTTGCGCCGTACCCTGGGCGAAGGCGGCCGTCGGTGCGAATGCCGGCATTGCAAGCAGGGCCGCGGCCGCGAGACCCGCCTGCAGCAGCGGCCGCGGCGCGGCGCGGCGACGGGGCCGGCTAACCATCCTGGGAGATGCGGGCGACAGGGCCATGGGGTCCCTCCGGTAAGCCGACAGCAAGGCCGGCACGGCGCAATTAGCAAACACTGCACGAAAAAGAACGGGCGTCGCGCATGAGTTGCAGCCGCCCGGCCGGCTTGGCCCAGCAGGCGACGACGTCCAGACCTGCTCGCGCCGCAGCCATTGCCCCGTCCCACGCTGGCCCTGGCGCGTGGCTGTCCTCATTCCGGTTCGTTCGCGCCCCCGGCTTGGCGCGGTGGCGACATGCCGTGCGCATCGAGCAGCCCGTAGAGCGTTGGGCGGCTGATCGCCAGCAGGCGGGCGGCCGCCGAGAGGCTGCCGCTGCTGCGGGCAAGCGCCCGGTCGATGGCATCGCGCTCGGCCCGGGCCCGGGCGGTGCGCAGCGTCATGTCGTCGTCCTCGCCGCCGGCGGGGGCGGCGCCGCGGCGGGCGCCGGGATCGCCGGCGGGCACCGCGAGCTCCAGGTCATCCGCCCCGATCATCGGGCCCTCGGTCATCAGGGCGGCGCGGCGGACCCGGTTTTCCAGCTCGCGCACATTGCCGGGCCAGCGATGCGCCGCGATCGCCGCCACCGCCGATTCGTCGAAGCCGCGCAGCCTGCGGCTGAACTCCCGGGCGAAGCGGGCGAGGAACCAGCGCGCCAGCAGCATGGCGTCGCCCTCGCGCTCGCGCAGCGGCGGGATGCGCACCGGCACGCCGTTGAGCCGATGCAGCAGGTCACCCCGGAAGGCGCCGCGCTCGGCCTGCTCCTCCAGCGGCTGGTTGGTTGCCGAGACCACCCGGACATCCACCTTGATCGGCGTCCGCCCGCCGATGCGCTCCACCACCTGGTCCTGCAGGAAGCGCAGCAGCTTCGGCTGCAGCGACAGCGGCATCTCGCCGATCTCGTCGAGGAACAGGGTGCCGCCATGGGCCATCTCGATCTTGCCCGGCGTCTGCTTCACGGCGCCGGTGAAGGCGCCGCGCTCATGCCCGAACAGCTCGCTCTCCAGCAGGGTCTCCGGGATGGCGGCGCAGTTCAGCGCGACGAAGCTCTTGCCGGCGCGCGGGCCGAGCTCGTGCAGCGCGCGTGCCAGCGCCTCCTTGCCGGTGCCGCTCTCGCCCAGCAGCAGCACGGGGATGGAGACCGAGCCCAGCCGCTCCACCGTGCGGCAGACCTTCAGCATGCCCTCGTCGGCGGTGATCAGGCCCTGGATGGGCGAGGGGCGCGGTGCCGCGGCGAGGCGGCGGTTCTCCTCCTCCAGCTCGCGCAGGCGCAGCGCGCGGTCGACCACGGTGCGCAGCACGCCCGGATCGACCGGCTTCTCGCAGAAGTCGTAGGCGCCGAGCGAGATGGCGCGCAGCGCGTTCTCGCGCTGGCCCTGGCCGCTCGCGACCACCACCGGCATCTCCGGGCTGAGCTGGTGCAGCATCTCGAGCGTGGCGAAGCCCTCGCTCACGCCCTCCGCGTCCGGCGGCAGCCCGAGGTCGAGCAGCGCGACCGAGGGCTTCTCCCGGCGCAGGGCGGCCTCCGCCTGGCGCCGGTCGCCGGCGATCAGCACCCGGCAATTGGGGAAGGACCAGCGGTACTGCGCGCAGAGGCCGGGATCATCCTCGATGACCAGCAGCTTCGGCTTGCCGGCGCGTGCCTCCCCCGGCGCGCCGCGCATCGTCTCGGTCCCCGCGCTCACCCGTGGTCCTCCGCTTCCGGCACAAGCCGCGGGTGATCTAGGGCAACCCCCGATGGAATGGAACGCGCGGCCACTTCCTTCGGCCGGCGACAGGCGGCGCCCGCTGCCGCGTTTTCCGGAGCCGGGCATCCGGTCGGGCGATTTCGCCTGCCCGCATGTGGCCCTGGCCGTCGGGCTGCCGCGCCGCGTCGCCCAACCGGGTGTCCGCGGCGCGGCGTCACGTTCCGCCCTCCTGCCGCCCACCCTGCCGCACGGGGACCGGGGATGCCGGCACCGCGGGCAGCATCAGCCGCATGGTGGTGCCGCTGCCGAGCGTACTCAGGACCGTGACGTCGCCGCCGGCCTCGCGCGCCAGCTCGCGCGCCTGCCAGGCGCCGATGCCACTGCCATCCGGCTTCGAGGTGGTCAGCGGGTCGAACAACTTGTCGCGAATGAATTCCGGGCTCATGCCGGTGCCGCGGTCCATCACGTCGACCACGATCCGCCCCTGGTCGGCCTTGACGCGCACGCGCACCGGTTCGCCTGGCCGGGAGGCCTCGGCGGCGTTGTTGATGAGGTGGTCGATCGCGGCCTCGAAGCGGTCCGGGGCGATTGCGGCGCGGAGTTCGCTCAGCGGCGTGCCCTCGCCCTCCGCCTCCTCGATGCGCACGGGATAGGCCTGCCGCGCGGCGATGCCGCGCAGCGCGTGCAGCGGTGGTGTCACGGTGGCCTGCGCGGCGGCGGCGGCTTCCCCCCGCGGTTCGTCGCCGGGTTGGCCGAGCCGGGCGATCAGCGCCTTGATGCGCGAGGCCGAGGCCCGGACGGTGACCAGCATGTCGTGCTGGAACTCCGGATCCGCCAGGTTGCCCTCGGCATTGGCAAGCAGCATCTCGAGCTGGCTCGAGACCGTCTTCACGTCGTGCGCGACGAAAGCGAAGCGCTTCGCGTAGTCCTGCACGCGGCGCCCCTCGGCCAGGCGTTCCGCGGCGCGGCGCTCGGCCAGGAACATCGCCACGGCACGCCCGAGCGTGCGCAGCAGCTCGTCCGATTCCCGGTCCAGCGTGAAGGGCGCGCGCGGGGGCGCCAGCAGTACCAGGCCCGAGGCCCCTTCCCGATGATGCAGCAGCGGCACCGCGAGCCAGAGCGGACCCGCCGCCGCGGCGATCGGCACCGGCGTCCCGCCCGGCGCCAGGCTGCCGATCCGCCCATCGGCGGCCAGCAGCGGCACCGCCGCGGCAACCGCGTCGTCCGCCAGCGGCGGCAGGTTCCAGGAGCCGGCCCAGCGCAGCCGGTGCGCCCCGCCGCCGGCGCCCTCCGCGGGCACCGCTTCCTCCCGCAGCAGCAGGATGCCCGCCGGGCTGTCCGCGGCATCGGCGATGGCGCGGATGGCACGGATGTGCGGATCCGGCGCACCGGTATCGGGAGCGGAGAGGGTGGCGATGCAGCGCAGCCATTCCCGCCTATAGTCGTAGCGAGCGGTAAAGAATTGCTCGACGACGAGGTTGCGCAGGCGCGAGCGGGCGCTGCCCGAGGCGGCGACCACCGCGGCGGCCATCAGCGCCCCGGCCAGCAGGCTGGCCTGCGCCGTGCTGCCCCAGCCGGTGCCGATGTGGCGCAGCACCTCTCCCGCCGCGCCGACGCCCAGCAGGAAGGTGCCGGCGACGATCAGCGTGGCGCCGTGGAACATCACCCGGCGCGGCACCGGCACCTCGCGGCGGGAGCGCCGGTCGCGCACCGCGGCGACGGCCAGCAGCGGCATCGCCAGGCCGATCAGCACCGCGCGCGCATCGAGCAGCGCGGGGGAGTAGGTCTTGCTCAGCGCCGCGTCGGCGAACAGCACCAGGTCGAAGGCGGCGAGGCCGCCGAGCGTGATGCAGGGCAGGTTGACGTGCCAGCGCGTCCGCTCGTCGGCGTTCCGGTACAGGTTCTCCGCCAGCACCACGATGACCAGGTCGAGGCCGAGGCGGGCGATGAGGGAAGGCGATCCGAACCCGGGCAGCTCCAGCGCGCCGACGGCGGGCAGCAGCGCGGCCAGCGCCGCCAGCACCAGGGCGCCCCCGGCCAGCGCGAAGCGGCGCACCAGCCCGGCCGCGGAGGCTCCCGCCAGCGCGCGGTAGAGCACGAGCAGCGTGATGAACCAGGCGGCGTTGCGCGCCATCTCGAGCACGGCCGCGGTGCCGCCGAGCACGCCGGCCGGGTTCACCGCCACGGCGCCCGCCCAGGCCGCCGCGGCGAAGCACGCCATGGCCAGCGCCCGCCCGACCGGACCACGCCCGACGATCAGGACGATCGCGCCGGCAAGGGCGCACAGCGCCGCGCCGCCCAGGTGCAAGAGGGGCGAGACGGCAGGGGCGATCACGAGCGGTCCCGGGCGCTGCAGGGTGCCGGGCGAGGCCGCCGCCGCCCGGCCTGCTTCATCGCGATCCTTCCTGGAACAGGACGACCCGCACCGTCGCCACCAGGATCAGCAGGTCGAGAAAGAGGCTGCGCCGACGAACGTAGTAGAGGTCGTAGGCCAGCTTCATCCGCGCGTCCTCGACCGAGGCGCCGTAGGGGTAGTTCACCTGCGCCCAGCCGGTGATGCCCGGCTTCACCACGGCACGGTCGTCATAATGCGGGATCTGCTGGCGCAGCTCCCGCACGAATTCCGGCCGCTCGGGGCGCGGACCGACGAAGGCCATGTCGCCGCGGAGCACGTTGAAGACCTGCGGCACTTCGTCGATCCGGGCACGACGGATGATGCGCCCGACGCGGGTGACGCGCGGGTCCTCCTGGCTGGCCCAGACCGCGCGGCCCGCGACCTCGGCATCGACGCGCATGCTGCGGAACTTCACCAGCATGAAGTGGCGACCGTCGCGGCCGACCCGCTGCTGGCGGTAGAAGACGGGGCCGCGGCTGTCCAGCTTGATGGCGGCGGCGGTGACCAGCAGCAGCGGCAGGGTGATCGCGAGCAGGGCCAGGCCCGCGGCAAGGTCGAGCAGCCGGTGCAGTGCCGCCTCGAGCGGCCCGGCACGCACCGCGCGGGCGTCCTGCAGCCAATCGGGGCCGAGCTGGTCGATCTCGACGCGGGACAGCCGCTGTTCGCGGAATTCGGTCTCGGACATCACCTTGACACCATGCGCAGCGCAGCGGTTGCGCATGTCCTCTGGAATGACGGCCGGATCGGCGGCGACCACGGCCCGCACGCGCTCGGCGCGCAGCCGCGTGGGGTCGAGGGCCTTGGTCAGGCCGCCGACCGGATCGAGCGTGGCAACCACTTCGAACATGTCCTCCGCGGGGCCGGTCGCATCGGCACGGGTTGCCGGTGCGATCGCCGACCGCCTCGTCCCGCCCGCGACGGCAATGATCCGATGACGAAGCAGGCCACGGCGCGCCGCCGCGACGAAGACGAGGCGGGTTGCGAGCACGATGGTGGCGAAGCCGATGAAGACCTCAATGCGGTAGCCGTCCAGGTACTCCGGACCGATCGCCCGCAGCACCGGCCAGGCCAGCAGGAGCAGGATGCCGGCGACGGCGGTCCGGACCACGAGGCGCTGGATGCGGGCCCAGACTTCCGGCTGGTAGAGGCCGCTGGCGCCGGAGATCAGGGCGCAGGAAAGCGCCAGCAGCGCCGCGAAAGTGAAGATCTTCTCCCCGCTCGCGGCGGGACCCCAGACGATGAGAAGAAGCGCCATTGCGCAAAACCACGTGATCGCTTCGATGACACACAGGAAGAGGAGTTCCCCTCGGATGCTGTGGCCGAATAGATTTGTCATCGGCGCGTTCTCCTGGCGCACCAGCCCTGGGTGCAACGGATGCCCCGCAAGAGGATCGACGTGCGGCCCGAGGGAATGGCGCTGTGTCTTTGGCACGAAACACCGGCTGCGTCACACGAGATATTAAGGCTCTATAAACCTTTTCAGCATCATGCAGTTTTTACGCGAAGCCGCAAGGGGAAATCGCAAATTTGTGCCTCCATCGTGAAGATGAGACGAAATTGACGCCTTCGCGAGGGCCACGAGCGGCGCAGGGCAGGGCGATTGCATGCGAGGTGCCGTTGCAACGTGGAAGGACGGCCCTTCTGTCCCGCGGAACCGGCCGGAAACGCAAGCCCGATGGGGGGCGTTGCACTGCAATGTGTGGAGCGCGCCGGCTCCGTTTCACCAAAATTAGAGAATATGCGCGAGAAAATAAGTGTTGCGCGACCTGCGATTGCGCTTTAGGAAAAGGTAGCCGGTTGCCGGGCACGCTGAACGGGCGTGCGGGCAACCCTTGCGCGGATTCGCGTCATGAGGGAGTACGCATGGCGGCGCAGCAATCACGTTCGGGCTTCACTGGCTTGGTGATGGGTGCCGCCCTGCTTGGTGCCTGCACCGCGGCCGGTCCCGCACCGGCGCCTCAGGCCGACACCGTCGGCCAGCGCAGCGTCAGCGCCCCGGACTACGTCATCGGGCCGGGCGATACCCTCAGCGTCTTCGTCTACCGCGCCCAGGAGCTTGGTGCAGACGGCCTGCCGGTGCGGCCGGACGGCAAGCTCTCGCTGCCCCTCATCCCGGACATCGAGGCGGCCGGAAAGACACCGACCCAACTCGCCCGGGAAATCGAGCGCCGGCTCAAGGAATATGTCCGCGAGCCGAACGTCACCGTCATGGTGCGGTCCTTCATCGGGCAGCCGAACCGGCAGATCCGCGTGATCGGCGAGGCGGCGCAGCCGATGGCGATGCCGTACCGCGAGGGCATGACGGTGTTGGACGTCATGATCGAGGTCCGCGGCCTGACCCGCTACGCGTCCGGCAACCGGGCCCATATCGTCCGGCGCGAGCGGGAGGATGCGCCGGCGCAGCAGATCCGGGTGCGCCTCTCCGACCTGCTGCGCGATGGCGACATCTCGCAGGACGTGGCGATGCGGCCCGGAGACACGCTGGTCATTCCGCAGAGTTGGTTCTGACGCCCGTGCAGGTCCCCGCACCGCTCCAGCGCTATGTCGCCGCTGGGTGGCGGCATCGTTGGAAGGCGCTGATCCTCACCTGGCTGGTATGCCTGGCCGGCTGGGCCTTCGTCATGTCGCTGCCGAGCCAGTACCAGTCGAGCGCCCGGCTCTATGCCGACACCGACGCGATCATCGGGCAGGTGATCCGCGGCATCGCCGTGGACCAGGCGCCGGCGAACCAGGTGGAGGTGCTGTCCCGCACCCTGCTCAGCCGCCCGAACCTGGAGCGCATCATCGCCCGGACCGACCTCGATCAGCGGGTGCACGACGCCGCCTCGCGCGAGCGGCTTGTCGCCGCCCTCGGCAGCGATATCCGGATCATCCAGCAATCGCGCAACCTGTTCACCATCACCTACACCGACCGCGATCCGCGGATGGCGCGCGACGTGGTGCGCGCGCTGCTCGACATCTTCATGGAGGCGGCCTCGCGCAGCGACCGCCAGCAAATGGAGAACGCGCGCGCCTTCGTCGCGCAGCAGCTTGCCTCCTACGAATCGCAGCTGCGCGAGGCCGAGCGGCGGCGGGCCGAGTTCCGGACCCGGAACATCGACCTGCTGCCGGTCGACGGCACGCCACGGGTCGATGCGTCGCGCCAGCGCCTCGCCCGGCTGCGTGGCGAGCTGGAGGACGTGCGCACCCGGCGGGGCATGCTGCAGACCCAGGTGGACGCCACCCAGCCTGGTCCTGCCGCACCGGGCGCTGCTGCCGGCGCGGGATCGGCCGGTGCGGGCGACCCGAACCGGCTGGCCGAGCTCGAGCGCACGCTGCGCGAAATGCAGCTCCGCTTCACCGACCAGCATCCCGACGTGGTCATGACGCGGCGCATGATCGCCGAGCTGCGGGCCGCGGGCGGGAGCGGCCGAGGCGCCGGCCGCGGCGGTGCCGGCACGGCGGCCGCCAGCGCGGCGAGTGCGGCGCAGACCGCGACGATGCATGAGGCGCTGAAGCTCCGCGTCCTGGAGATCGACGCGACGGTCGCCTCGCTGGAGCGCCAGATCCGGGAGGAAGAGGCCGAACTCGCCCGGCTGGAGAGCACGGCGCGCAGCGCCATCCAGCTGCAGGCCGACATGCTGAACCTCGACCGCGACTACGAGGTGCTGCGGAAGAACTACCAGGAGCTGCTGGAGCGGCGGGAGGCGGTGCAGATCGCCGGCGCGGCGCGCAGCGGCGCCGACCGGATCCGGCTCGACGTCATCGATCCGCCGACGCTGCCCACCAACCCCTCCGGCCCGAACCGGCTGCTCTTCTCCGCGATGGTGCTGGTCATCGGCCTCGGTGCCGGGGGTGCGGTGGCCCTGCTGCTCGCGCAGCTGGACAGCAGCTTCTACAACCTGCACGACCTGCGCCGCATCGGCCTGCCGGTGCTGGGCAGCGTCTCCACCCTGGTGCCGCCGCGGCGGCAGACCGGGGCGATCATCGGCTTCGCCGGAGGCCTGGCGCTGCTGGTGCTGGTGTTCGGCGGCCTGCTCGTCGGCGGGGATCGGCTTGCGGCCAGGCTGCCGGCGCTGATCTCGAGCTTCGTGTGATGACGATCCCCGCGAACCGCCGCACCCATCTTGTCGAGCGCGCCTTCCAGGCGATGGGCGGGGGCGCCGCGGCCGGATTGCAGGCCCGGGCGCCCGATCCTGCGGCGCCTGCCGACCGCGCCGCGGAGGAGGCCGCGCCGGCGTCCTCGACCCTGGCTGCGCCG
>JAIEOP010000451.1 GCA_019750465.1 Acetobacteraceae bacterium
GGCCGGCTGGGCCGCGCCGGCGGGTCCTGCCGGACGGGATGGCGCCGGAGCCGGCGGCATGAGGCCGGCCGGCGCCGCAGAACCGCCCGGAGTCGCGCCGCCTGGGATCGCGCTGCCCGGAGGCGTTGTTCCGAGGGGCGCCATTCCACCGGGCGCCGCGGCGGCCGGCAACTCGGCACGACCGGGCCGTTGCGGCGGGGCGTCGGCCGTTGCCGTCATCGGTCGCGTGGTCTCGCTCATGGCCACCCATCGGTTCCGCGGCGGGCGCGACATGGCAGGCACGCCGCCCCCGCCGCCGGGAACGTCGCCGCGGGTCCTTTATCGGTCGGCGGGAGCCGTGGCCATGCCTCGGTCGCCTTCCGTGAGGTCGATCCGCCCGCGCAGTCTAGAGGGAAATGCGCCGGGCGTCTGTGCCTACCACTGTCTAACCCGGCGCCGTGATGAGTTCGTGAACGCATGGCCCACAATCCCGCCCGCTCTCGGCATCACGGCGGCCCGGACGGCGCCGGCATGGACAATTCGGGCGCCGGAATGGCCAGGTAGGCGATCCGCTTCGCCTCCTTCCGCCCCCGCGTCACCGTATCCAGGATCAGGCCGCAGGCGAAGGCGAGCAGGGCGCCCAGGCCGAGCCCGGTGGCGACCACCGCCGTCGGCAGCCGCGGCACCAGGCCGGTGCGCAGGTATTCCAGCAGCACCGGCACGAACAGCGCCAGCGCCATCAGCAGCAGCAGTGCCCCGGCCGTCGAGAAGAAGGCCAGCGGCCGCTCCCCCTTCACCAGGTTGATGATGGTGCGGAGGATGCGGAAGCCGTCGCGCCAGGTGTTCAGCTTGCTCGCGGAGCCCTGCGGCCGCTCGCCATAGGCGGTGCGCACCTCGCCCACCGGCAATTTCAACTGCAGGGCGTGGACCGTGAACTCGGTCTCGGTCTCGAACCCCTCGGCCAGCGCCGGGAAGGACTTCACGAAGCGGCGCGAGAACACCCGGTAGCCGGAGAGCATGTCGCTGATCCGGTCGCCGAACACCAGGCGCACCATGCCGGTGAGCACGGCGTTGCCAAGGCGGTGGCCGGGGCGGTAGGCGGCCTCGGCATCCGCCTCGGGGGTCACGCGCACGCCGGTCACCATGTCCAGCCGCTCGTCCAGCAGCAGGCGCACCATCTCGGGCGCGGCCGCGGCCTCGTAGGTGCCGTCGCCATCGACCAGCACGTACACGTCGGCCTCGATGTCGGCGAACATGCGGCGGACGACGTTGCCCTTGCCCTGCAGCGGCTCGGTCCGCACCACGGCGCCGGCCGCCGCGGCCGCGGCGCGGGTGCCGTCGCGCGAGTTGTTGTCGTAGACATGGATGGTGGCGCCCGGCAGGGCGGCGCGGAAACCCCGCACCACGCCGGGGATCGCCACTTCCTCGTTGTAGCAGGGGATCAGCACGGCCAGGCGCGCGGCGCGCGGGCGCGGCGGTACCGGCGTGGTGCCTGCGGCCGGCTCCGTGATGATCAGGCTTTCCGGCATGCCCGGTCTCTCCATCGCTGCCATGTGCATCAGGGCAAGGCATGCCCGCGGGGAATCGCGCCGGCGCCGCGGTTCCCGGCGGCCCCCCATGCCTCGCCGTCGTGGCGGAATCATGCCGCCTTCAGGGCGCGGAGCGGCCCGGGCCGGCGGCGT
This sequence comes from Acetobacteraceae bacterium, assembly GCA_019750465.1. Lineage (GTDB taxonomy): Bacteria > Pseudomonadota > Alphaproteobacteria > Acetobacterales > Acetobacteraceae > JAIEOP01. The sequence goes on from JAIEOP010000451.1 coordinate 1,662, forward strand.
TGAAGACGAAGCGCCGCGACAGGGTGAAATTCACCGCCAGCCCCGCGACCGAGCCGGCCGCGACGCCCAGCACCGGCCAGGACCGGGCCGTCTCGCTGAGCACCAGCAGCAGGGCATAGGCGCCGTAATTCGCCGCGAACCCGCCGAGGTTCACCACCAGGAAGCGCGCCCACTGCCCCGCCCCGCCCGCGCCGGCGCGGTGGCGGAAGGTCCAGGCCCGGTTCAGCGCATAGGTCGTGGTGGCGGCGGCCAGGTAGGAGGCCAGGCGGCCGAGCCACGGCCCGAGGCCGAGCGCGATCGCCGCCAGCAGCACCCCGGCATCCACCAGGAACCCCACGATCCCGACCCCGCCGAAGCGCAGGACCTCGCCGAGCAGGCCGAGGCCGTGCGGGCCGATCCGGCGTGCCACCGGCGCGGGGATGGGCAGCCAGGCGACGCGGGCCGCCGGGGTCTCGTGGGTCATGGGCGGCTCCGCGGCGCGGGCGGGAGAATGGTGGGCGCCGCGCCGCGCGACAACCCGTGCGCCGGCCGGATCGCGCCTTGCGCGCCGGCGCGTCCCCACGGTTTACTTCGCCGGCTTCGAGCCGGGGAGAGATAGAGCATGCGCCGTCGCAGCCTGTTGGCAGGGGCCGCCGCCTCCCCCTTCGCGCCCGCCGCGCCCATGCGCCCGGCCGCCGCGCAGGGCGCCAAGGTGGTGAAGTTCATCCCGCATGCCGATCTCGGCATCGTCGATCCGGTCATCACCACCGCCTACATCACCCGCATCCACGCCTTCCTGGCCTACGACACGCTCTACGGCATGGATGCCGAATTCCGCATCCAGCCGCAGATGGTCGAGGGCCACCGGGTGGAGGAGGACGGCCGCCGCTGGACGCTGACGCTGCGCGAGGGGCTGCGCTTCCATGATGGCGAGCCGGTGCGCGCGCGCGACTGCGTCGCCTCGATCCGCCGCTGGGCGCCACGGCACCCGCTGGGGCAGGAGCTGATCGCGCGCATGGCGGAAATGTCGGCGCCCGACGACCGTACCATCGAGGTCCGGCTGAACCGGCCCTATCCGCTGCTGTCGGCCGCGCTCGGCAGCGTGGTGACGCCGGTCTGCGTCATCATGCCGGAGCGCCTGGCGCAGACCGATGGCGCCCGGCAGGTGACCGAGGTCGTGGGCAGCGGCCCGTTCCGCTTCGTGACGAACGAGCGGGTGCAGGGCAGCCGCTTCGTCTATGAGAAATTCGCAGGCTACGTGCCGCGCGCCGGCGCCGAGGCGTCCTGGACGGCGGGCTCGAAGCACGTGCATGTCGACCGCGTCGAATGGCACATCACGCCGGACTCCTCGACTGCCGCGGCGGCGCTGCAGAACGGCGAGGTCGACTGGTGGGAGAACCCGACCGCCGACCTGCTTCCGGTGCTGCGCCGCGGCCGCGCGATCACGGTGGAGAATCCCAACCCTACCGGGCTGATGGCCTGGGGCCGCTTCAACCACCTCCATCCGCCCTTCGACAATCCGCGCATCCGCCGCGCGCTGATGGGCGCGATCAACCAGGCCGACTACATGATCGCGGTGACCGGGACCGACCGCTCGCTCTGGCGCGAAAACGTGGGGTTCTTCCCGCCGGGCACGCCCTTCGCCTCCGACGCCGGCCTCGAGGTGCTGAAGGGGCCGCGCGACCTCGACAAGGTCAGGCGCGAGATCGAGGCCGCCGGCTACAAGGGCGAGCGGGTGGTGCTGCTGGCGGCGACCGACCTGCCCTCGCTGCACGCGCTGGGCCAGGTCGGCAACGACATGCTGAAGAAGTGCGGGCTGAACGTGGACTACGTGGCAACCGACTGGGGCACGGTGGTGGCGCGGCGCGCCAGCCGCGAGCCGCCGGAGCGCGGCGGCTGGAGCATGTTCTTCACCTTCTGGACCGGGCTCGACAACATCGACCCGGGCGTGAACCAGCCGATCCGCGGCAACGGCGCCAATGGCTGGTGGGGCTGGGCGAAGAGCGACCGGCTGGAGGAGTTGCGCGCCGCCTGGTTCGACGCGCCGGACCTCCGCACGCAGCAGGGCATCACGCGGCAGATGCAGGCGCTCGCCTTCGAGGAGGCGCCGACGCTGCCCTGCGGGCAGTATTTCCAGATGACCGCCTACCGCCGCAGCCTGAGCGACGTGCCGCAGGGCATCCCCGCCTTCTGGGGACTGAAGAAGGCATGACCTGGGGAGGGCCGGGCCTGGGCGGGCGCGCTGCCGCCGGCGTCGCCGGCATGCGGGTGGTTGCTATCCTGGCGGCTTCCACGCTTCACTGGTGCGGAGGGGCCATCTACAGAAGCGCCCCCGGGAGACGATGATGGACCGACGCACCCTGCTGGCCGGCGCCGCCGCCGTGCCCTTCCTGCCGCGCTTCGCCGTGGCGCAGCCGGCCCGCGCACGCACCTTGCGGTTCGTGCCGCACGCCAACCTGGCCGTGCTCGACCCGATCTGGACCACGGCCTACATCACCCGCAACTTCGGCATGATGGTGCACGACTGCCTGTTCGGCATCGACGCCGATTTCGAGCCCAAGCCGCAGCTGGCCGAAGGCATCGCCTTCGAGGACGGCGGCCGGGTCGCCACCATCACGCTGCGTGCCGACATCCGCTTCCACGACAACGAGCCGGTGCTGGCGAAGGACGCGGTCGCCAGCCTGAAGCGCTGGCAGAAGCGCAGCCCGATGGGCCAGTACCTCGACACCCTGACCGAGGAGCTGGTGGCGCTCGACGACCGTCGGCTGCGCTACCGGCTGAAGCGGCCCTTCGCCATGCTGACCGCGGCGCTGGGCGCGATCAACGCGCCGCTGCCCTTCATCATGCCGGAGCGGCTGGCGAGCACCGACCCGTTCCAGCAGATCCGCGAGGTGGTCGGCGCCGGCCCGTACCGGTTCGTGGCCAATGAGTTCAACTCCGGCAGCATGGTGGTGTTCGAGCGCAGCGCCTCCTACCAGCCGACGCCGGCGGCCGGGCAGGGGCTGCTGGCGGGGCCGAAGGTCGCGCATTTCGATCGCGTCGAATGGCACATCATCGTCGATGCCGCGACGGCCGCGGCGGCGGTGCAGGCCGGCGAGGTGGACTGGGTGGAGAACCCGCCGCCCGAGCTCTTCCCGCTGCTGCGGCGCAACCGGCAGGTGAAGGTGGAGCCGCTGAACCCGCTGCCGCTCTCCGGCATCCTGCGCTTCAACCACCTGCAGCCGCCCTTCACCGACAAGCGCATCCGCCAGGCCTTCCTGCCGGCGGTGGATCAGCGTGATGCGATGATCGCGGTGGTCGGCACGGATTCCGACCTGTTCAAGACCGATGTCGGCGTGTTCACGCCCGGCACGCCGCTGGCCGATGATGTCGGGCTCGAGCCGCTGAAGGGGCCGCGCAGCGTGGAGCGGGCCAGGCAGCTGCTGCGCGAGGCCGGCTACGCCAACCAGCCGATCCGCCTGCTGGCGCCGACCGACATTGCGACGCCAGCGGCCCTGTCGCAGGTGGCCGGCGACATGTTCCGCCGCATCGGCGTGAACCTCGACATGGTGATGATGGACTGGGGCACCGCGGTGCAGCGCCGCGCCAGCCGCGAGCCGCTGGACCGGGGCGGGTGGTCGGCGCTGTGCACCGCCTTCGACGCCTTCGACTTCCTCAACCCGGCGGCGCATTTCCCGCTGCGGGCCAACGGGGCGGGCGCCTGGTTCGGCTGGCCCGAGGTGTCGCGGCTGGAGGCGCTGCGCGACCAGTGGTTCGAGGCGCCGGACCTGCCCGCGCAGCAGCGCATCGCCCGCGAGATCCAGCAGGTGGCGCTGGACGAGGTGGTCTATGTGCCGCTGGGCTCCTACATCCAGCTCACCGCGCTGCGGCGCAACATCGAGGACCGGGTGGTCGGGCCGCCGATCTTCTGGAACATCAAGCGCGGCTGAGCGGCCGGGCGCGCGGGAATTCCTGCCCTGCTTCCCCACGGGCGCCTATTGTTCCATGACGGCGCACCGCCGTGACCTGGCGGACCGGGTGAAGGGTTTCGTCATCTTCCGGGGGATCCGGCGTGGGTGAGAGGAACATGACCATGCGGCGCCGCGACCTGATGCTGGGGGCCGTGGCCGGCGCCGCGTTTCCGGCCCTGCCGGCGCTGGCGCAGCCGGCTGCCGCGCGCACCCTGCGGGTGATCCCGCAGGCCAACCTCACCAGCCTCGATCCGGTCTGGACGACGGCGGTGGTGACGCGCAACCACGCCTTCCTGATCTACGACCAGCTCTGCGCCCAGGACAGCAAGGGCGTGGTGCAGCCGCAGATGGCGGAGGGCTGGACGGTCTCGGCGGACGGGCTGGCCTGGGAGTTCACGCTGCGCGCCGGCCTGAGGTTCCACGATGGCGAGCCGGTGCGCGCCGAGGACTGCGTCGCCTCCATCCGAAGGTGGGCGGCGCGGGACACCTTCGGCCAGGTGCTGTGGAGCCGGGTGGAGGAGCTGGCGCCGCTGGACGACCGGCGCTTCCGCTTCCGCCTCAAGGCGCGCTTCCCGCTGCTGACCCTGGCCCTCGGCCAGACGCAGAATCCGTGCTTCATGATGCCGGCGCGCATCGCCGCGACCGATCCCTTCCAGCAGATCCGCGAGGCGGTGGGCAGCGGCCCTTTCCGCTTCCAGGCGAACGAATGGAACCCGGGCCAGCGCGCGGTCTGGACGCGCAACCCCGACTACGTGGCGCGGCAGGAGCCGGTGGACGGACTCGCCGGCGGCCGCGTGCCGAACATCGAGCGCGTGGAGTGGACCATCATCAGCGACTCCGCAACGGCGGCGAATGCGATGGTGACGGGGGAGCAGGACTACTGGGAATACCCGCTGCACGACCTGCTGCCGCTGCTGCGCCGCTCGCGCGAGGTGGTGGTGCAGCAGCGCCTGCTGGACGGCACCTATGGGGTCGCCCGCTTCAACCACCTGCATCCGCCCTTCAACAACCCTGGCATCCGCCGCGCCCTGGCGATGGCGGTGGACCAGCGCGATTACCTGCGCGCCGTCGCCGGCAACGAGCCGGATGGCTGGTCCGCCTGCGAGGGCGTCTTCACCTGCGGCACCGCGCTGGCGAACGAGCAGGGCAGCGAAGTGCTGAAGGTGCGCAGCATCGACCGTGCCAAGGCGGCGCTGCGCGAGGCCGGCTACAACAACGAGAAGGTCGTGCTGATCGCGCCCGGCGACTACCCGCAGATCAACGCACTCTCGCTGGTGACCGCCGACCTGATGCGGCGCCTGGGCATGAATCTGGAGCTGGTTTCGACGGATTGGGGCACGCTGGTGCAGCGCCGCGCCTCGCGCGAGCCGGTGGAACGGGGGGGCTGGTCGATCTTCCACACCACCTCCTCCGGCCAGTCGCTGGCGCTGCCGGTGTTCCACCTGTTCCTGCGCGCGAACGGGCCGCAGGCCTGGTTCGGCTGGCCCGAGGACGCGCAGATCGAGCGCCTGCGCGGCGCCTGGATCGACGCCGTGACGCCGGAGGAGGGCAGGGTCGTCGGCGAGGCGCTGAACCGGCGGGCGATGGAGGTGCTGCCCTACATCCCCCTGGGGTTCTACTGGCAGCCGAGCGCCTGGCGGCGCACGCTGACGGGGATGTTCCGCGCGCCGGTGACGGCGTTCTGGAACATCGGGAAGGCTGCGTAGGAAGGTCAAGACAAGCGCCGGGAAGGTGGACTCCCCCGTCGCCGTATACAGCGACCCCGGTGTATTCGATTCGCTGTAAAGAATAAGAATAGATGGGGCTTGGGGGGAATGCCTTCGCCCTGCCGTTCTTCTTCCCGTCCCGCAGTTGCGCCCGCACCGGGGTTGCGCCATGCATCGTGGGCCGCAACCGGGACCGCCAGGCGATGCCGAACCGCCGCAACCTGCTGCTCCTCGCCGGCGCCGCGCTCGCCGCGCCGCGGTTTGTCGGTGCGCAGGGCTCGGCCGCGCGCACCTTGCGCTTCATCCCGCAGGGCAACCTGGCGAACCTCGACCCGATCTGGACGACGACGACGCTCGCGCGCAACCACGCGCTGATGGTGTTCGACACGCTGTTCGGCCTCGGGCGCGACTTCCAGCCGAAGCCGCAGATGGCCGAGGGGCACGAGGTCTCGTCCGACGGGCTGACGGTCACCATCAAGCTCCGCCCTGAGTTGCGCTTCCATGACGGCGCCCCCGTGCGGGCCGCGGACTGCATCGCCTCGGTTGCGCGCTGGTCGAAGCGGGACGTGCTGGGCTCCCGCCTCGCCGCGCTGCTCGAGGAGATGACGCCGCTCGCCGAGGACCGCTTCGCGATCCGGCTGAAGCGGCCCTGGCCCGGGCTGATCGGCGCATTCGCCAAGGCTTCGGCCAATCTCTGCGCCATCATGCCGGAGCGGCTGGCGCGCACCGACCCGTTCCAGCAGGTGACGGAGGTGGTGGGCTCCGGCCCGTTCCGTTTCCGCGCGGACCAGTGGGTGCCGGGCAGCCTTGCCGCCTATGAGCGCAACGCGGACTACGTGGCGCGCGACGAGCCGCGGGACTTCCTGGCCGGCGGCAAGCGCGTGCATTTCGACCGCGTCGAATGGCGGGTGATGCCCGACCCCGCCACCGCCGCCGCGGCGCTGCAGGCGAACGAGGCCGACTGGTGGGAGACGCCGCTGGCCGACCTGCTGCCGGTGCTGCGCCGCTCGCGCGACATCGCCGTCGAGGTGGTGAACGACTTCGGCGCGCTCGGCGTGATGCGGTTCAACCACCTGCACCCGCCCTTCGACCGGGTGGAGGTGCGCCGCGCCCTGCTGCCGGCGATCGACCAGCGCAGCTTCATGGGCGCGCTGAGCGAGGATGCGGGCCTGTGGCACGTGCCGGCGGGCGCCTTCACGCCGGGCACGCCGCTGGCCAATGATGCGGGGCTGGAGGTGCTGACGGGGCCGCGCAGCCTGCCCGCGGCGCAGGCGGCGCTGCGCGCCTCGGGCTATGACGGGCGGCGGGTGGTGGTGCTGCAGCCCTCCGACTTCCCGACCCTCAGCGCCCTGAGCGAGGTCGCCGCCGACACGCTGCGCAAGGTGGGGTTCGCGGTCGATCTGCAGGCGATGGACTGGGGCACGCTGGTGCAGCGCCGCGCCAGCCGCGAACCCGTGGAACGCGGCGGATGGAACCTGTTCTGCACGACCTGGGAAGGGCTTGATGTTTCAGTGCCCGGCAGCCATCAGCCGCTGCGCGGCAACGGCGCGCAGGGCTGGTTCGGCTGGGCGAGTTCCGACCGGCGCGAGGCGCTGCGCGACGCGTGGTTCGATGCGCCCGACGAGGCGGCCGAGCGGCGGATCGCCGAGCAGTTGCAGATGCTGGTGTGGGAGGAGGTGCCCTTCATCCCGCTCGGGTTGTGGCGGCCGCCGATGGCCTACCGCCGCAGCCTCACCAACATCGTCACCGGCGGCCCGCCGATCTTCTGGGGCGTGCGGCGGGGGTAGCGGGCTGGCACGGTACGTGCAGGCATCGGGCAGGGTGCGGTAGCACAAGGCCCGCCGATCCGCGCAAAGGGTGCTGGCGCGCTGCCCGCGCATGAGGCAGTTTGACTGCAATCCGGGCGGCGTCGTCCCGGTCGGGGAGAGTGGGGCGAGCATGGACCGCAGGGGTTTTCTGAAAGCGACGGCAGCGGGCGTGGGTTTGGGCGCGGGCGTTGGCGGGGCGTTGGGCGGGCTCTCCAGGCCGGCGCTGGCGCAGGGCGCGGCCGCCCGCACGCTGCGCTTCGTGCCGCAGGCGAACCTCGCGAACTACGACCCGATCTGGGGCACGCAGTTCGTCGTGCGCAACGCCTCGATGCTGGTTTGGGACACGCTCTACGGCATCGACAACACCTTCACCCCGCGCCGCCAGATGGTGGAGTCCGAGGAGGTCAGCGGCGACGGCCTGACCTGGAATTTCCGCCTGCGCGACGGCCTGCGCTGGCATGATGGCGAGCCGGTGCGCGCGGCGGACTGCGTTGCCTCGCTCAGCCGCTGGATGGTGCGCGACGGCATGGGGCAGATGCTGCGCGCCATCACCGACGAGCTCGCGGCGACCGATGACCGCGGCTTCCGCTGGCGGCTGCGCCAGCCCTACCCGAAGCTGCTGCTGGCGCTGGGCAAGAACAACACGCCCGTTGCCTTCATGATGCCGGAACGCCTGGCGCGCACCGATCCCTTCCAGCAGATCACCGAGTATGTCGGCTCCGGCCCGATGCGCTTCAACCGCAACGAATGGGTGCCCGGGGCGCGCGCCACCTGGAGCCGTTTCGACGGGTACGTGCCGCGCGAGGAGCCGCCGAACTGGCTTTCCGGCGGCAAGCGCATGCTCGTCGAGCGGGTGGAATGGGTGATCCAGCCCGATCCCGGCACCGCTTCGGCGGCGCTGCAGTCGGGCGAGGTGGACTGGTGGGAGACCCCGCTCAACGACCTGGTCCCCGTGATGCGGCGCAACCGCAACATCCGCATCGACATCGCCGATCCGCTGGGCAACGTCGGCGTGTTCCGCTTCAACCACCTGCACCCGCCGTTCAACGACCCACGTGCGCGCCAGGCGATTGCCATGGCGATCAGCCAGCCGGACTACATGCGCGCCGTGGTCGGCGACGACCAGGCGCTGTGGCAGGTGATGAACAGCGTCTTCACCCCCGGCACGCCGAATTACACGGAGGTGGGTTCCGAGATCCTGACGCGGCCGCGTGACATGGCGGCGGCGCGCCGGCTGCTGGCCGAAAGCGGCTACAGCGGCCAGCCCGTGACCATCCTGGTGGCGCAGGACCTGGCGCCGCTCTCGGCCATGGGGCAGGTCTCCAACGCGCTGATGCGCGGCCTCGGCATGAACGTCGACTACGTGGCGACGGACTGGGGAACGGTGGGCTCGCGCCGCGCCAGCAAGGAGCCGCCGGGACGCGGCGGCTGGCAGGTCTTCCACACCTGGTTCGCCGGCGCCGACTGCACCAACCCGGCGAGCTACCTCGGGCTGCGGGCGCATGGCGAGCAGGCCTGGTTCGGCTGGCCCTCCGATCCCGCCATCGAGACGGGCCGCGACAAGTGGTTTGCGGCCCGCTCCGCGGCGGAGGAGAAGGCCGCCTGCGAGGAGATCAACCGTGCGGCGATGATCAGCCAGCCCTTCGGCATCACCGGTTTCTACAAGTCCTACCAGGCGTGGCGCAGCAACATCGCCGGAATTACGTCGGGGCCGCTGCCATGGTTCTGGGGCGTGAGCAAGGGCTGAGGCCGGCGACGGGGAGAAGCACCGAGCATGTTCGCCTATACCGTCCGCCGCGTGCTCGCCACCATCCCGGTGATGGCGATCGTCGCGCTGTTCGTCTTCTCCCTGCTCTACATCGCGCCGGGCGACCCGGCGGCGGTGATCGCCGGCGACCAGGCGACGCCCGACGACGTGGAGCGCATCCGCGCCTCGCTCGGCCTCGACCGGCCCTTCCTGGTGCGCTTCGGCGAATGGGTGTTCCGCATCCTGCAGGGCGACATGGGGGTGTCGATCTTCACCAACCTCCCCGTCACCACCATGATCCAGCAGCGCATCGAGCCGACCCTGTCGCTGATGGTGCTGACCGTATGCCTGGCGGTGTCCGTCGCCATCCCGCTCGGCGTGCTGGCGGCCTGGAAGCAGGGCACCATCATCGACCGGGCGGTGATGGGCATGGCGGTGCTGGGCTTCTCGGTGCCGGTCTTCGTCGTGGGCTACGTGCTGGCCTACATCTTCGCGCTGGAGCTCGATTGGCTTCCGGTGCAGGGCTACACCAGCATGACCGAGGGGTTCTGGCCCTGGCTGGAGAACCTGATCCTGCCGGCCATCGCACTGGGTGGCGTCTACATCGCGCTGATCGCCCGCATCACCCGCGCCACCATGCTGGAGGTGCTGAGCCAGGACTACATCCGCACCGCGCGCGCCAAGGGGGCGGGGCAGCGCAGCATCCTGTTCCTGCACGCGCTGAAGAACGCCGCCGTGCCGATCGTGACCGTCGTCGGCATCGGCGTCGCGCTGCTGATCGGCGGCGCGGTGGTGACCGAGAGCGTCTTCGCCATCCCCGGTCTCGGACGGCTGACCGTGGATGCGATCCTGCGGCGCGACTACCCTGTCATCCAGGGCGTCGTGCTGCTGTTCAGCTTTGTCTACGTGCTGGTGAACCTCGCGATCGACCTGCTCTACACCCTGTTCGACCCGCGGATCCGGTACTGATGCGCGACATCGGGAAAGGGAGGGGCTGATGGCCTCCGCCACCGTCCTGGCGCCCAACGCGGCGTCGCCCGCCACCCTGCCGGCCGGCGTGAATGCCGCCGCGCCGATGCCGGACGTGCTGCCGCCGGTGAAGGCGCGGAAAGGCCTGGTCGGCTTCATCCGGCGCAACCCCACCATGGCGGTCGGCGCCTTCATCCTCGGCGTGATGGTGTTCATCGCCATCTTCGCGCCGTTCCTCGGCACGGTCGATCCCACCGCGCTCGCGCCCGCGAAGCGCACGCGCGAGCCTTCGGCGGAGTTCTGGTTCGGCTCCGACATGCTGGGCCGGGATGTCTATTCGCGCGTGATGTACGGCGCGCGGGTCTCGCTCATCGTCGGCTTCTCGGTGGCGGCGCTGGCCTCCCTCGCCGGGCTGACCATCGGGCTGATCTCGGGCTACATCCGCCTCGCCGACAGCATCATCATGCGCATCATGGACGGGCTGATGTCGATCCCGCCCATCCTGCTGGCGATCGCGCTGATGGCGTTGACGCGGGGGTCGGTGCGCAACGTCATCATCGCCATCACCATCGCGGAGGTCCCCCGCGTCTCGCGCCTGGTGCGCGGCGTGGTGCTGTCGCTCCGCGAGCAGCCCTATGTCGAAGCGGCGATCGCCGCGGGGACGCGCACGCCGACCATCATCATCCGCCACATCCTGCCGAACACCCTGGCGCCGCTGACGGTGCAGGCCACCTTCATCTGCGCCGCGGCGATGATCACGGAGAGCATCCTCTCCTTCATTGGCGCCGGCACGCCGCCGATCATCCCGTCCTGGGGGAACATCATGGCCGAGGGGCGGGCGCTGTGGCAGGTGAAGCCCTACATCGTGTTCTTCCCGGCGATCTTCCTCTCGATCACCGTGCTCTCCATCAACCTGCTTGGCGACGGCCTGCGCGACGCGCTGGATCCGCGCATGGCGAAGAGGCTGTAGAACCATGGCGCTGCCCCCGCCGCGGAGCGGCGAACCGCTGCTCTCCGTGGAGAACCTGCAGACCCATTTCCGCACGCCGGACGGCGTCAACCGTGCCGTCGACGGCGTCTCCTTCCAGGTCGAGGCGGGAGAGACGCTGGCGATCGTGGGCGAGAGCGGCTGCGGCAAGTCCGTCACCGCCATGTCCATCCTGCGGCTGATCCCGGAACCGCCGGGCAGGATCGCCGGCGCCATCCGCTTCATGGGCCGCAACCTGCTCGAGCTCTCGGACCGCGAGATGCGCGACATCCGCGGCAACGAGATCAGCATGATCTTCCAGGAGCCGATGACCTCGCTGAACCCCGTGCTCACCGTGGGCCGGCAGATCGGCGAGACGCTGCGCCTGCACCAGGGCCTGTCGGCCCGCAACGCCGAGGCCAAGGCGGTGGAGATGCTGCAACTTGTCGGCATCCCCGAGCCCGTGCGCCGCGTGCGCGAGTATCCGCACCAGCTCTCGGGCGGCATGCGCCAGCGCGTGATGATCGCGATCGCGCTGGCCTGCAACCCGAAGCTGCTGATCGCGGACGAGCCCACCACCGCGCTCGACGTCACCATCCAGGCGCAGATCCTCGACCTGATGCGCGACCTGAAGCGTACCGTGGGCGCGGCCATCGTGCTCATCACCCATGATCTCGGCGTCGTCGCCGAGGTCGCGGAGCGGGTGGTGGTGATGTATGCCGGGCGCAAGGTGGAGGAGGCGCCGGTCGGGCCGTTGTTCCGCACGCCGCGCCACCCCTACACCCAGGGGCTGCTCGGCTCCGTCCCCAAGCTCGGCTCCTCGCTCATCGGGGAGGAGACGCGGCTGGCCGAGATTCCCGGCCTGGTGCCGAGCCTGAAGGCGAAGATCCCGGGCTGCGTCTTCGCCTCGCGCTGCCCGCACGCCACCGACCTCTGCGTCCAGGTCGCGCCGGCCTTCGAGGAGAAGGCGCCCGGTCATGCCGCGGCCTGCCACTACGCCACCCGTGAAGGGGCGATCGCGGCATGAACGAGATGTCCCAGATCAAGCCGCCGGGCGGAGCCGCGACGCCCGTGCTGCAGGTGACGGACCTGAAGAAGCACTTCCCGATCCATGGCGGCTTCTTCGGCGGCACCACCGGCCATGTCTATGCGGTGGACGGCGTCTCCTTCGACATCATGAAGGGCGAGACGCTGGCGCTGGTGGGCGAGAGCGGCTGCGGCAAGTCCACGGTCGGCAAGGCGATCCTCCGCCTGTTCCCGATCACCGGCGGCCAGGTGGTGCTGGACGGCACGCGCATCGACGACATGGGCGCGGGCACGCTGCGGCCGATGCGGCGGCGCATGCAGGTGGTGTTCCAGGACCCGTTCTCCTCGCTCAACCCGCGCATGCGGGTGCGCGACATCCTGGCCGAGCCGATCCGCAATTTCGGCCTGGCGAGGAACGCGCGGGATCTCGAGGAGCGGGTTGCGCTGCTGATGGACAAGGTGCGCCTGCCGCGCGACGCGGTGGGCCGCTGGCCGCATGAATTCTCGGGCGGCCAGCGCCAGCGCATCGGCATCGCCCGTGCGCTCGCGGCCGACCCGGACCTGATCATCTGCGACGAGGCGGTCTCGGCGCTCGACGTGTCGGTGAAGGCGCAGATCGTGAACCTGCTGCAGGACCTGCAGCAGGAACTCGGACTGGCCCTGCTGTTCATCTCGCACGACCTGGCGATCGTCGAGCACATGACGCACCGCGTGGCGGTGATGTATCTCGGCAAGATCGTCGAGGTGGCGCCGAAGCGCGAACTCTTCGCCGCGCCGAAGCACCCCTATACGGAAGCCCTGCTCTCGGCCGTGCCGCAGCCGACGCCCGGCGTGCAGCGCGAGCGCATCATCCTGAAGGGCGACGTGCCCTCGCCGATCAACCCGCCCAAGGGCTGCCGCTTCCACACCCGCTGCCCCTACGCCTTCGACCGCTGCCGGCAGGAGGAGCCGCCGCTGCGGCCGGTGGAGGCCGGGCACCTGGCCGCGTGCCACCTGCACGACCGGCCCGAGGCGGAGAATCCGCTGGCCGGGGCGAAGGGCGCAAGGCTGCTGGCGGTCTAGGCGCCAGGGGCGGGGGCAGGGCAGGGACGGGGAGGGGGCGGCGGCATGGCCGAGCCCGTGGTGCTGGAGGCGCGCGAGCGGCGTGGCCGCTTCGGCCGTGTCGTGCGTTGGGCGTTCTGGCTGTTCCAGGTGGCCATGGTGCTGCTCACCTTCGGCACCTGCGGCCTCGTCGTGCCCTATACCGGCTCCGAGGACCCGGAGGTCGCAGCCGGTGCCGGGCTGTTCGCGGTGACCGCCCTTGGTCTGCTGTGGGTTGCCTGGCCGGTGGGGACGGTGGTCCTCGGTGCGCTGCTGTTCCTGACGCGCGGCCGGCGCCGGCTTGTGACCCTGCCGCCGGCGGCGACCCCGCCGCCACAGCGTGCCACCGGCGGCAGCGTGCCGCCCACCGGGCCGCCGCCTGCGTGAGGCTTTCGTCGCTCGGTCCTTGACGGACGCGGGGTGGAGGGCGACTTTTCATGCGACACGCCGCGCCCGCCGGGCATGGCGGGAACAGCCAGTTCTGGGGGAGGCGCGAAAATGCCGCAGGTGACGCTGAGCGTGAACGGCAAGTCCCACACCGTGGAGGTCGAGGGCCGCACGCTGCTTGTCGAGCTGCTGCGCGAGCGGCTTCGCCTCACCGGCACGCATGTCGGCTGCGACACCAGCCAGTGCGGCGCCTGCGTGGTGCACATCGACGGCGAGAGCGTGAAGTCCTGCACCATCCTGGCGCTGCAGGCCGATGGCACGCAGGTCACCACCATCGAGGGGCTGGCCAAGCCGGACGGCACGCTGCACCCGATGCAGGAGGCGTTCCGCGAGTACCACGCCCTGCAATGCGGCTTCTGCACGCCGGGCATGGTGATGGCGGCGATCGACCTGGTGCAGAAGCACCCGGCGGGCCTCTCCGAGAAGGAGATCCGCGAGGGGCTGGAGGGCAACCTCTGCCGCTGCACCGGCTACCACAACATCGTCAAGGCGATCGCCGCGGCGCAGGACGTGATGCACGGCCGGCGCAGCGAGCTCGCGCGCGCCGAGGCCGCCGAGTAGGTCCACCGCGGGGGTGCGTTGCTCAGCACCCCGAACCGCACCGGGCGAAAGAAGGCCAGGGCGGAGGACGGGCCCGCCGGGGGGCGGATCCGGGAAGCCAGTGGGAGGCAGTTCGATGAACGTGGTGGCACCCTTCGAAGGCATCGGCGTGAGCGTGAAGCGCAAGGAGGACCTGCGCTTCCTCTCCGGCCGCGGCCAGTACACGGACGACATCGTCCGCCCCGGCCAGACCTACGCCTACATCCTGCGCAGCCCGCATGCGCATGCGAGGATCAACCGCATCGACACGGCGGCGGCGCAGGCCAGCCCCGGCGTGGTCGCGGTCTATACCGGCGCCGACCTCGCGGCGATCGGTGGCCTGCCCTGCGGCTGGCAGATCCACAACAAGGACGGCTCGCCCATGGCCGAGCCGAAGCACCCCGTGCTGGCCGAGGGCAAGGTGCGCCATGTCGGCGACCCGGTTGCCGTGGTGATCGCCGACAGCCGCGAGCGCGCCAAGGACGCCGCCGAGACGATCCTGGTGGACTACGAGGTGCTGCCGGCCGCCGCGACGATGCAGGCGGCACTGGCGCCCGGCGCGCCCGCGATCCATGACGGCATCGCCGGCAACCTCTGCTACGACTGGCACATCGGCGACAAGGCGGTGAACGACGCCGCCTTCGCCGCCGCCGCCAAGGTTGTCACCTTCGAGACCACGAACAACCGCCTGGTGCCGAACGCCATGGAGCCGCGCGCGGCGATCGGCGACTATGACACCACCACGGGCGAGCACACGCTGTTCACCACCAGCCAGAACCCGCACGTGATCCGGCTGCTGATGGGCGCCTTCGTGCTGCAGATCCCGGAATCGAAGCTGCGTGTCGTCGCGCCCGACGTGGGTGGAGGGTTCGGCAGCAAGATCTACCACTACGCCGAGGAGGCGATCGTCACCTGGGCGGCGGCGAGGCTCGGCCGCCCGGTGAAGTGGACGGCCGACCGCAGCGAGAGCTTCATGTCGGACGCGCACGGCCGCGACCACGTGACGAAGGCAAGCCTGGCGCTGGACGCAAACGGCAAGATCCTGGCCCTGCGCGTGCACACCCAGGCCAACATGGGCGCCTACCTTTCGACCTTCGCGCCCTGCGTGCCGACCTATCTCTACGCCACGCTGCTGGCCGGCGTGTACACCACGCCGACGATCTACTGCGAGGTGAAGGCGGTCTTCACCAACACGGTGCCCGTCGATGCCTATCGCGGCGCCGGGCGGCCGGAGGCGACCTTCCTGCTGGAACGCCTGATGGACGTGGCGGCGAAGGAGACCGGGATCGACCGCGTGGAGCTGCGCCGGCGCAACTTCATTCCCGCCGACGCCTTCCCTTACCAGACCCCCGTCGCGCTGCAATACGACAGCGGCGACTACCAGAGCACCCTCGACGAGGCGCTGGCGACGGCCGACTGGGCCGGGTTCGAGGCGCGGCGTGCCGAGGCGGCGCGGCGCGGCAAGCTGCGCGGCATCGGCGTCTCCACTTACCTGGAAGCCTGCGGCATCGCGCCCTCCGCCGTGGTGGGCAGCCTCGGCGCGCGCGCCGGGCTCTATGAGGTGGGTACCATCCGCGTGCACCCGACCGGCTCGGTCACCGTGCTGACCGGCGCGCACAGCCATGGCCAGGGCCACGAGACCACCTTCGCCCAGCTCGTCTCGGACCGGCTCGGCGTGCCGGTGGCGCAGGTGGACGTCGTGCATGGCGACACCGCGAAGATCCCGTTCGGGATGGGCACCTACGGCAGCCGGTCCCTGGCGGTCGGCGGCTCGGCGATGTTCAAGGCGATGGACAAGATCATCGCCAAGGGCAAGAAGATCGCCGCCCACCTGATGGAGGCCTCGGTTGACGACGTTGAATTCGACCGCGGCACCTTCCGCGTCGCCGGCACCGACAAGACCAAGTCGCTCGGTGAGATCGCGCTGACCGCCTACGTGCCGCACAACTACCCGATCGAGGAGATCGAGCCCGGCCTCGACGAGACCGCCTTCTATGACCCGAAGAACTTCACCTATCCCGGCGGGTGCCACATCGCCGAGGTGGAGATCGACCCGGACACCGGCCGTGTCGCGGTGGTGCAGTTCACCGCGGTGGACGACGTCGGCCGCGTCATCAACCCGATGATCGTCGAGGGCCAGGTGCAGGGCGGCGTCGCCCAGGGCATCGGCCAGGCGCTGCTGGAGCACGCGGTGTACGACACGAACGGCCAGCTGCTGAGCGGCTCGATGATGGACTACACCATGCCGCGGGCCGACGACCTGCCGAATGTCGGCGTCGCCACCCACACCACGCTCTGCACCCACAACCCGCTCGGCGTGAAGGGGTGCGGGGAGGTCGGCGCCATCGGCTCGCCGCCGGCGGTGATCAACGCGGTGGTGGATGCGCTGCGCGACTACGGCGTCTCGCACGTGGAGATGCCGGCCACCCCGGACAGGATCTGGGGCATCATCAACGCCGGCCGGAAGATGGCGGCGGAGTAGCATCGCGCAACCAGCCGTCCGATCGCCGGAGGGTGGGAGCCCGGAGGCGTGAATCGGCCGGCGAACGACCGCAGGGAGTTCATAGGATGTATGATTTCGCGTACCACAAGCCGACCTCCGTCGCGGATGCGGTGAAGCTGCTCGCCGCCGATCCGGATGCGCGGCCGATCTCCGGCGGGCACACCCTGCTGCCGGCGCTGAAGCACCGGCTGAACAAGCCGAGCTCGGTGGTCGATCTCTCCGGCATCGCGGAGCTGAAGGGCATCCGGCGCGAGGGCGACAGGATCGTCATCGGCGCCATGGCGAAGCACAAGGAGATCGCCGAAAGCGCGGAGGTGCAGGCCGCGATCCCGGCACTGGCGAAGATGGCCGGCAGCATCGGCGACATCCAGGTGCGCAACCGCGGCACCATCGGCGGCAGCGTCGCCAACAACGACCCCGCCGCCGACTACCCGGCCGCCGTCCTCGCGCTGGGTGCGACCGTCGTCACCTCGAAGCGCCGCATCGCCGCGGACGAATTCTTCCAGGGCATGTTCACCACGGCGCTGCAGCCGGACGAGTTGCTGGTGGCTATCGAGTTCCCGGTGCCGCAGCGGGCCGGCTACGCCAAGATGCGGAACCCGGCCAGCCGCTACGTCATGGCGGGCGCCTTCGTGGCGAAGATCGCGGACGGCGTGCGCGTCGCCATCAACGGCGCGGGGCCGGGCGTGTTCCGCCAGAAGGCCATGGAGGCCGCGCTCTCGGCCAACTGGTCGCCTGACGCGGTGGCGAACATCAAGCAGCCGGCCGATGGGCTGAACAGCGACATCCACGGCAGCGCCGAATACCGTGCGCACCTGGTCACCGTCATGGCCAAGCGCGCCGTCGCCGACGCCGGCTGAGCCGGTCCCGCGATCGGCGAGCGGCGCCCGGCAGGGGAGACCCGGCCGGGCGCTTTCGCGACCGCAGGCCGCGCTTGCGACGCCGTGCCGTGCGCGGCACATGTCGTGATACCCAGGAAAGAGGCTTCGCACCGTGCCCGCCGCCACCCGGATCCGCCGCACGCCGATCACCGAGCCCGCCGCGTGGACGCGAGCGGAGATCGAGGCCGATCCCACCTGGCGCCTGCCGCTCTCGCCCGGCCACGTTGCCGACCTCGACCGCGCGCTCGCGGCGGTGAAGGCGCGCGGCATGCCGTTCCGGGCCATCACGCGCGCCGATTTCCCGCTGCCGGCCTGGGACGGGCTGCTGGCCCGGATCCGGGAGATCCTGGCGCGCGGCCGCGGCGTGGCGCTGCTGCGCGGCCTGCCGGTGGAGCGCTGCACGGACGAGGACGCGCATCTGCTGTTCTGGGGGATCGGGACGCATCTCGGCGAGGGCGTCACGCAGAATGCCGCTGCCGAGCTGATCGCCGGCGTCTACGACCGCAGCCAGGACTACAGGGGCGATGTCCGCGCCTACCAGGTGAATGCGGCGGATCGAGGACGACGCGCTGCGCTTCGGTTTCACCCGCTTCGGCAGACACGGGCTGACGGCGTGCCAGCTCGCTGCGGCCGGGGGCGCGTGACCGGAGCCGCTCGCTGCGAACAACAACCATCGGGGGACTTCACGACATGACCGACACCGCCCTGCTCCGCCGCCGCACGCTCGGGCTGCTGGCTGCCGCCGGCAGCGGCGTGCTCGCCCTGCCGCGCCTCGCAGGCGCACAGGATTTCCCGAACCGCGCGATCCGCATGATCATCCCCTACCCGCCAGGCGGGGCGAGCGACGTCATCGCCCGCATCCTCGGCCCGCACATGACCGAGGCGCTCGGCCAGCCCATCGTCATCGAGAACCGGCCCGGCGGGAATGGCGGCATCGCCGCCGAGTTCGTCGCCCGCAGCCCGGCCGACGGCTACACCCTGCTGATGGGTAATGCCGGCCCCAATGCGCTGAACGCCGCGGTCTACGGCGCGCGCCTGACCTATGACGTGATCCGCGATTTCACGCCGATCTCGCTGGTCTCGAAGGTGCCGATGCTGATCGCCTCACACCCCTCGGTGCCGATCACCAGCCTGCAGGAGATGATCGCGCTCGGCCGGGCGCGGAACGGCGACCTCAGCTTCGCCCATGGCGGCACCGGCGCGGCGCCGCACCTGACCATGGAACAGCTCGCCGACATGAACGGCTTCAAGTGGACGCCGGTGCCGTTCCGCGGCGGGGCGCTGGCGCTGACCTCGGTGCTGTCCAACCAGGTGCCGATCATCGCCGACACCGCCGTGGTCGTGCTGCCGCATGTGCGCGAGGGCCGGCTGCGCGGCATCGCCGTCACCACGGCCGAGCGCATCCCCCAGGCGCCCGACCTGCCGACCATCGCCGAGCAGGGCTTCCCCGGCTTCGAGGCGACGAGCTGGGGCGGCGTGATGGGCCCCGCCAACCTGCCGCCGCCGGTGCTGGAGCGGCTGAACGCCGCGGTGGTGCGCGGGATGAACAAGCCCGAGGTGGTGCAGACCCTGGCCGGGCAGGGCGTTCAGGTGCGCACCTCCACGCCCACCGAATTCGCCGCCCACATCAAGTCCGAGGTCGAGCGCTGGACGGCGGTGGTGCAGAAGGCCGGCGTCAAGCCGGACTGACGCCGCCCCCTGGGCCGGGCAGCTCAGCTCAGCCCGGCCGGCAGTGTCAGGCAGTGGCTCTGCCGCTTCAGCACCGGGCGCCATTGCGCGATCAGCCGCCTGTAGGCGAGGCCGACGGCGCGCGGCTTGCGATCCAGGTCATAGAGGCCGCGCGGATTCACCCGCCCGTTGCGCTCGCGCAGCGCGCTGTCCCAGTCCATCTGGTCGGTCAGCGAGTACCAGGTGAAGCCGATCATCGGCACGCCGTCCCCGCGCAGCCGCATGATCCCGGACCACTGCTTCCACAGCCAGTGCACCGCCTCGTCCCCGCGCGGCCCCTCGTCCATGTTGGTCTCGGTATGCATCACCGGCAGGCGGTAGCGGGCGTGGTAGTCGCGCGTCACGGTATCGTAGCCGAACACCTCGCCGGCCCAGCGGCTGTGGCCATCGGCGCCGATGATGTGCTCGTTCGTCACGTACCAGTCATTGCCCATGATGCAGTGCGGCGTCAGCTCGCCGCCGCGCTGGAAGAAGCGGTAGTCCTCCCGCGTCATGCCGTTGTCGCACAGGAACTCGTACATGGAGGAGCAGACGCGCTTGCCGTAGTTCAGGTCCAGGGTGAGGAACCGCTCGGCATTGCGATGCTCGGCATGCGGCAGGCTGTCCGGGCATTCGGGGTGGAACTGCTCGGTGCTCTCGCTCTGGATGAAGAGCGCGTCGGGGCGCACCTCCAGGATCGCCCGCATGGCCAGCACATTGGCCATCACCACGTTGCGGATGGCAGTGACGTAGCTGCGGTCGTCATGCCGCTGCTCGTTCCACCAGCCGTACTTGGCGCTGAAGGCGGCCGTGATGAACATCTCGTTCACCGGGGTGTAGAGCCGTACCCAGGAGAAGCGGCGCGCGAACTCCCGCGCGTAGTCGGCGAACAGCGCCGGGAAGTCCGGGTTCTGGAAGTCGCCCACCCAATCCGGCACGCCGAAATGGCAGAGGTCGACGATCGGCCGGATCCCGCTGGTGCAGAGCCGGGCGAAGGTCTCGTCGGCAAAGGACCAGTCGTACTCGCCCGGGCCGCGCAGGGTGGTGTGCAGTTGTGGCCCATAGCGCAGGAAGCCGCAGCCGAGCTCCTGCACCAGGGCGAAGTCCTCCCTCCAGCGGTCGTAGAAGCCGCACTCGGCCAGCTGGTCGCGGCGCACCCGGCCGCCCTCCAGCGTCGGTGCGCTGTTCTCGATACCGGTGGCGAAGAGGAAGCCGAGATTGGTGGCCGTGCCGGCGCGGTCCGGCAGGGTCCTGGGCGGGTGGTCGAGGCTATCGAGCATGACGAGCTGTTCCGGACGGAGCCGCCCTGCTGCGTTCAGGCGGCATCACGATCAGGCGATAGTATTCAATACCCGGTGATTTTCAACGCTCTCGCGTACCGATTCGTGCGGTGCCGCCCTGCCGCGACATCAATGCCGCACTGCGCCGCACGCGGTCGCCATTACCGCGGTTCCGGGCGCGACCAGGGCGCCTGCACGAAGGGCTGCACCACCACCGGCGGCGCAACGCCGGCCGGAGCGGTGTCCGGCGGCACCACGCCGCAGGCCGGGCGCAGCACGCCGCAATCCCAGCGGAAGCCGGGCGGGCGGCCGGTCAGCGAGCCGCCCGGTTCATACCGGCAGAGGCACAGCTTGTCTGCGAAGCAGAAGGTCATGCCCTCCCGCTGCGCCAGGCACATCGGCACGGGCTGCTGCTGAGCCGCCGCGGGCGCGGTGCCCAGCAGCAGCGCGAGGAGCGTGAGGATCGGCCGGCGCGGCATGGCGGCATGCTGCGCTGGCGGTGGTTAACCGGGGACGCACAGGGAAAAGGCCCCGGGCCATCGCCCGGAGCCCCGTCCATCCGTCACGGCGCGGCGGCTACTTCAGGACGACGGCCTGGCGGCCGCGCTGCCCATCGCGCACCTCGAGCGCGACCTTCTCGCCCTGCTGCACGTCCTGGCGGCCGGCGCGGTGCAGGACGGAGGAGTGCAGGAACACGTCCTGCCCGCCATCATCCGGCGTCACGAAGCCGAAGCCGCGCACCTGGTCGAACCACTTCACCGTGCCGCTGATGCCGTAGGTCGGGCCACCGGCGTCGCGGTCGAAGTCCCGGCGCGGCGGCGGCCGGTCGCCGAAGGCGCGGGGCGGGCCGCCGAAGCCGCCGCCACCACCACCACCGCCGAAGGCGCGGGGCGGGCCGCCGAAGCC
>JAIEOP010000231.1 GCA_019750465.1 Acetobacteraceae bacterium
GGCGCGGGCCGCGTCCGCGGCCTCGGCGCGCCATCTGGCGCGCCGCATGGGTCAGCCTTTGACCGAGTTGGTATCACTTGTATCTCTCAGTTGCCTGCCGGTGACGAGCTGGCGCGGCTGGCGGCGGATGGCAGCCCGGATGCGCCCGGGGTGATCGAGCCCGTCGCTGAGCCCGCGGCGCCGTCCGTTGTCCCCTCCGGGAACGCGAACGGTCGCCTGGGGCGCCGCCGCGCGAGCCCGCATTCGCAAGGACGGGTCATGGAGCAGCCTCCCTCTGGGCCAGTCTTCGCCGGCATCGACGCCTCGACGGATCGGCTGCCGAGGCACAAGCGCTGGCCGAACTCGTCGCCCGCCGCCGCCAGTTCGTCGAGATGATCGGCATGGAAGGCAGCCGCCGACGCCAGGCCCGCGCGCCGAGCGTCGCCCGCACCATCGCCGCCATCCTCAAGGTGCCCGAGACGCAACTCGCCGACCTCGACCACGACATCGGCGACGCCATCCGTCGCGCCCCGGCCTGGCGCGAGGCCGACAACCCTCCCCGGTCGGTCCCAGGCGTCGGCGCCGTGGCCTCCCGCACGCTGATCGCCGAAATGCCCGAACTCGGACGCCTCGCCCGCGCGGGGCCGCAGCCCTCGTCGGCGTCGCACCCGTCAACCGCGACGCTGACACATGCGCGGCCACAGGGCCATCGCGGGCGGCCGCACCGCCGTTCGCAACACCCTCTTCATGGCCACTCTCTCCGCCATCCGATGCAACCTCGTCCCCCAGGCCCACCACGCACAGCTCACCGCCCGCGGACGCCCAAAGATGGTCGCCATCGTCGCATGCATGCGACGCCTCCTCGCCATCCTCAACGCGATCCTGCGAGCAGGTCAGCCATGGCAGCGCGCCTCGCCGCCAAGACGGTCGCTCAGCGCTGCAGCGCGCGCGCCAGTTCCGCCTTTCTCATCCGCGATCGGCCCGGGATGTTCCGCCGCTTCGCCTCGGCATAGAGGTCCGACCGTGTCGCAGCCTCGCTGGCGGTGCGTTCCCGCCGCATCGTGCGGGCAAGGTTGCGACGGTTCGTGGCGGGATCTTCCTGGTTGCTTGCGCCAGCCTCTTGCAGTGCGATGGCAACGGCCTGGCGGCGGTCGCGTACCGGCCTGCCCTGGCCGGTCTCCAGAACCCCCTCCTTGAACTCGTGCATCACGCGCTCGACGATCGCGCGCTGGCGCGATGACGGCCGGGTCACGGCGCCCTCCTACGGCATGGCCGCGAGCAGGTCGCGGCCGGCTGTCCCGCAGGCGCGGCAGGCCTGGGCGCAGTCGAAGCAGGCGGCGATGCAGGCCTGGACCGTGGCGTGGGCGCCGAGGTCCGGTCTGCGGCGGCGCGGCATGCGGGCGAGGTGGTCCATGGCACGGCTCCACGCTGCAGGGGCGATCATCTGGGAACGCGCCAGCGGCGCGCGGGCTGCCTGGGCTTTTCGTCGGCGTGCGCTGCCGGCATGCTGCGCACCGCAATCGCATCGGACAGGATGACTGCGGCATGGATGGCGGGGCGAGGAACGGACCAGGATTGCAGCCCCTGGTTCCGCCGCCGCAGGCCGCCGATCCGGTGGCGCTGCACCAGGATGGAGTGGACCTGATCGCCGCTGCCAACCTCCTGGCGCTGTCCCGGCTGCGGGAGGCGACGGCGCAGCACGCGGCCGTCACCCGCCGCGCCCTGGCCGGCATGACCACTGCCGCGCAGTCGCTCCCGGCTGCGGAGGACGCGGCGGATCAGGCGCGGATCATTCTGGCGGCGCTGGCGCGGGCGCAGGAGTCCGGCCTCGGCGCGGCACGCGCCATCAGCGGGCTGATGCAGCGCATCCAGGCGGGTTCCGTCGCGCTGCTCGGTCAGGCGCTGCCGAAGCCCTGACCGCCGCGACGATCGGGACGGTCAGGCGGCCGCCCCCTCGTCGCGCGCGGTGAGGTCCGGCCAGAGCATCGCGCCGCCGCGCGCCAGTGCCGCCGTGCCGATGCGCCGCGCCCAGACCCGTTCGGCGCCGCAGGCATCGCGCCAGGTCCAGAGGCGGCGGGTGTGCAGGTGCAGCGCGTGCTCGTCGGTGAAGCCCATGGCGGCATGCACCTGGTGGGCGATGGCGGCGACCTTCCCGGCCGCCTCGCCGCAGACCACCTTGGCCGAGGCGATCTCGAATTCGGCGCCGGCCAGCCCGCGCCGCGCGGCGGAGCGCCCGGCCTGCGCCGCCGCGACGCCGGCCGCCGCGACCTCGCCGGCGGCCTGGGCGAGAAGCTGCTGCACGGCCTGGAAGCCGCCGATCGTCCGGCCGAACTGCCTGCGCGTGGTGGCGTAGTCCACGCTCATGTCGAGCACGGCTTCCAGCGCGCCGGCCATCTGCGCGGCGTGGATCAGCGCTCCGGCGAGCGACGCGGCGTCGGGGCCGAGCGTGGCCGGCATCGGCGCCGCCGCAACCTGCGGGCCAGGCGTCCGGCGGTCGAAGGGCAGGCGCGAGACGGCGCCGCGGCCTTCCTGCGCCGCGGCCGGGTGGTGCAGCGTCACGCTGTCGCCCCCGGCCGCCACGAGATGCCCGGCCCTGCGACCCCAGGGCAGCCCCGCCTCGCCCGGCACCACCAGGCCAAGCAGCCCGGCCGGTGGCGTGATGCCCGCCGCGGCGAGGATGCCGGCGGCCGCCATGCTCTCGGCCAGCGGCACGGGCGCGGCGTGGCGGCCCAGCACCTGCCAGAGCGCGGCGGCATCGTCCCAGCCGAGGCCGGCGCCGCCCATCGCGTCCGGCACCAGCGCCAGCGTCAGGCCCAGCCCCTCCATCTCGGCCCAGAGCGCGCCGGGCCAGATGCCCTGTTCCAGGCCGCGCAGCAGCGCCGGCGTGACGGTATCGGCCAGCAGACGGTCCACCTGCTCCAGCAGGATCGTGCGAAGCTCATCCGACATGGCTCAGCGCAGCCCCAGCTGTCGGGCGATGATCCCGCGCAGGATCTCCCGCGTGCCGCCGCGCAGGCTGTAGCTGCGCGCGACCATGGTGATGATGCCGAGCATCTCCGTCACCTGCGGCGGCGTGCGCGCCGGATCCAGCAGGTCGCGGATGGTCTCGGGCAGGGTGATCTGCTCCCAGTCGTTGCCGACATCCTTGACCAGCGCCGCCTCGCGCTCCGGCGCCTTGCCTTCCTGCAGCATGCCGGCCACGGCGAGCGACATCTGCCTGAGCGTCCCTGCCCGCGCCAAGAGGCGCCCCACTGCCTCGGCCGCGGCCGGCTCGGCGCGCAGGTCATCGAGCGCGGCGGTCAGCAGCGGCAGGGACGACAGGTAGCGCTCCGGCCCCGCGCGCTCGAAGGCCAGCTCGGCGGTGGCCTGCTTCCAGCCCTGCCCGACCTCGCCCACCACCATGGAGTCGGGGACGAAGACATCGTCGAAGGTGATCTCGTTGAACCCCTCCTCGCCTACCAGGTCGAGGATGGGGCGGATGGTCAGGCCGGAGGAGCGGAGATCCACCAGGAACTGGCTCAGCCCCTGGTGCTTCAGCTTGGGGTCCGGCTGCGCCTCGGTGCGCAGCAGCGCGATCATGAAGTCGCAGCGATGCGCGTTGGTGGTCCAGACCTTGCGGCCGTTGATCCGCCAGCCGCCCGGCACCCGCTCGGCCCGGGTGCGCAGCGAGGCGAGGTCGGAGCCGCTGTCGGGTTCCGAAAGCCCGATCGCGAAGGCGCATTCGCCGCGGATGATGCGGGGGATGAACTCGCGGCGCTGCTCCTCCGTGCCCAGGCGCAGGATCAGCGGGCCGGACTGGCGGTCGCCGATCCAGTGCGCGGCGACCGGCGCGCCGACGGCCAGCATCTCCTCGAGCACGACGTAGCGTTCCATCGCCGTGCGCTCGCCGCCGCCATGGGCGGCCGGCCAGGTCATGCCGATCCAGCCGCGCCGGCCGACCTCGCGGGTGAATTCGCGGTCGAAGCCCATCCAGGAGTAGGCGCGCACCATCGGCGTCCACTCGCGCCCGGCCTCGGCCAGGAAGGCGCGCAGCTCGGCACGCAACGCCGGCGCTTCCGGCGGCGTGTCACGAAGGTCGAAACGCAGGCCGGCCATGCAGTCCTCCCGATCCCGGACGGATGGATCACCCGGAATCCACTGCCGCGCCAGCCCCCCTCGACAGATGTGGGCGAGCCGGCTTTCCTGCCGTGACGATCGGGGATTGGCGGGCATGGACAAGTTCGGCATCGGCCAGCCGGTGCGCCGCAAGGAGGACGCGCGGCTGCTGACCGGCGGCGGCACCTACACGGACGACATCGACCGGCCCGCCCAGGCGCACATGGTCGTGCTGCGCTCGCCGCACGTGCATGCGCGCATCCTGACGATCGATACGGCGGAGGCGGCCGCGGCGCCGGGGGTGCTCGCCGTGCTGACCGGACACGACGCGGACGCCGACGGCATCGGCCGCTTCCCGGTGATGGTCGATGTGCCGGGCCGGGACGGCGGCAGGCTCTTCGCCCCGCCACGGGAGATGCTGCAGACGCGCAAGGTGCGCATGGTCGGCGACCCCGTCGCCATCGTCGTCGCGGAGACCCGCGCCCAGGCGCAGGACGCGGCCGAGCTGGTGGCCGTGGAGTATGACCCCCTGCCCCATGTCATCGACACCGCCGGGGCGCTGGCACCGGACGCGCCGCTGCTGTGGGAGGAGAACGGCAGCAATCTCTGCGTCCATTGGAGCAGCGGGCGCGAGCGGGAGACGGAGGATGCCTTCGGCCGTGCGGTGCAGGTGGTGACCGTCGATCTCGTCAACAACCGGCTTGTCGGCAACCCGATGGAGCCGCGCGTCGCCATCGGCGAGTACGACGCCGCGACGGGGCGCTGGACCCTGCATTCCCCGACCCAGGGCGTGATCCGCGTGCGCGACGGCCTCGCGAAGCACATCCTGAAGGTGCCGAACGACCGGCTGCGCGTCGTGTCCCCCGATGTCGGCGGCGGCTTCGGCCTGCGTGGCAAGATCCACGTCGAAAGCGGCATGGTGCTGTGGGCCGCCAGGCGGCTGGGCCGGCCGGTGAAGTGGCGCAGCGACCGCACCGAGACCTTCCTGTCCGACCCGCATGGCCGCGACCACGTGACGCACGCGGAGATGGCCCTCGACGCGCAGGGCCGGACGCTGGGAGTGCGGATCCGCACCATCGCCGCCATGGGCGCCTATCTGCAGGATTTCGGTCCCCGTATCCCGACCGTGGCAGGCGGGCGGATCAACGGCACGGTCTATGACATCCAGGCGCTGAACGTGCAGGTGCGCTGCGTCTTCACCAACACCCAGCCGACCGACGCCTATCGCGGCGCCGGCCGGCCGGAGACGGCCTATGTGCTGGAACGCCTGTACGACCAGGGGGCACTGGCCCTCGGCCTCGGCCGCGACGAGATCCGGCGGCGCAATTTCATCCGGCCCGAGCGGATCCCCTATCGCAACGCCGCCGGCAACCAGATCGACAGCGGCCGCTTTGCCGAGACCCTGGACAAGGCGCTCGCGCTCGCCGACTGGGCCGGGTTTCCGGCGCGCCGGGCGGAGGCGACGCGCCGCGGCCGGCTGCGCGGCATCGGCCTCGGCTACTTCATCGAAGCCTCGGGCGGGCAGCCAAGCGAGTGGGCGCGGGTGCGCTTCGACCCGGACGGCTTCGTGACGCTGACCGTCGGCACCTTCAGCCACGGCCAGGGGCACGAGACGGCCTATGCGCAGGTGCTGCATTCGAAGCTCGGCATCGGGTTCGACAGGGTGCGCTTCGTGCAGGGCGACACGCAGGTGGTGCCGCAGGGCAACGGCACGGGCGGCTCGCGCAGCTCGCAGATGGGCGGCGTCGCCATTGCGCGCGCGTCGGAGCTGGTGGTGGCGAAGGGCCGGCGGCTGGCGGCGCATGCGCTGGAGGCCGCGGTGGACGACGTGGAGTTCGATGCCGCGGCGGGCCGCTTCCGCGTCGCCGGGACGGACCTCTCCTGCGGCTGGGACCGCGTCATCGAGATCGCCGCCAACCCGCCCCAGGGCGAGACGCCGGGCCTGGACGAGCAGCTGGTCTATACCCGCACCACCGAATGCAACTTCCCGAACGGCTGCCACGTGGCGGAGGTGGAGATCGACGCCGACACGGGCCGGGTGGAGCTGGTGCGCTACGCCGCGGTGGACGACGTGGGCAACGTGATCAACCCGCTGCTGGTGCATGGCCAGGCGCATGGCGGCATCATGGCCGGCATCGGCCAGGCGCTGCTGGAACACGCGCTATGGGATGCCGGGAGCGGGCAGTTCCTCACCGCCACCTTCCAGGACTACTGCCTGCCACGCGCGGCGGACGCGCCGGACTTCGCCCTTGGATTCAACGTGGTGCCCTGCCCGAGCAACGACCTGGGCGTGAAGGGCGCCGGCGAGGGCGGGGCCTGCGGCGCGCCGCCGGCCATCGTCTCCGCGGTCTGCGACGCCCTCGGGGTGGCGCATATCGACATGCCCGTCACGGCCGAGAAGGTCTGGCGCGTGCTGGCCGTGGCGGCGCGACAGGCGCGTGCGGCATGAGCCAGGCCTTCATCCCCGCCGTCTTCATGCGCGGCGGCTCCTCCAAGGGCGTGTTCCTCCACGCGCGGGACGTGCCTGGCGACCGCGCGGCGCTGGACCCGCTGCTGCTGGCGGTGCTCGGCAGCCCCGACCCCTATGGCCGGCAGCTCGATGGCATGGGCGGCGGGATCTCCTCGCTGTCGAAGGCGGTCATCATCGGCCCGCCGACGCGCGCGGATGCCGATGTGGACTACACCTTCGCCCAGGTCGCGGTGGACCGGCCCGTGGTGGACTGGAAGGGCAATTGCGGCAACCTCTCCGCCGCCGTGGGCCCCTTCGCCGTGGATGAGGGGCTGGTGCGCGCCGCGGACGGCGAAGCGCTGGTGCGCATCCATCAGGTGAACACGCGCAAGCTGATCCATGCGCGCTTCCCCGTGCAGGGCGACCGCGCGGTGGTGCAGGGCGACTTCGCCATCGCCGGCGTCGCCGGCACCGGCGCGCGCATCCGGCTCGATTTCCTCGACCCCGGCGGCACCCAGACGCCGCACCTGCTGCCCACGGGCAATGCCGCGGACACGCTCGACATCCCCGGCCATGGTCCGCTGCGCGCCACGCTGGTCGATGCCGCCAACCCGGCCGTCTTCATCGATGCCGCCGATCTCGGCCTGACCGGCGGCGAGCTGCCGGAGGAGATCGAGGCCCGCGCCGACCTCCTGGCGCTGCTCGACCGCATCCGG
This sequence comes from Acetobacteraceae bacterium, assembly GCA_019750465.1. Lineage (GTDB taxonomy): Bacteria > Pseudomonadota > Alphaproteobacteria > Acetobacterales > Acetobacteraceae > JAIEOP01. Next base: position 7,240 of record JAIEOP010000231.1, read on the forward strand.
CGCATCGCCGGCGTCACCATGGGTCTTGGCGCGACGCCGGATAGGGTGGGCCTCGCCAGCCCGCGCGTCGCGCTGGTGGCGCCGCCGCTCGCCGCGCGGACGTTGGATGGGCGCGTGCTGGACCCGGCGGCGCACGACATCACCGTGCGGATGCTCTCCATGGAACGCCCGCACCGCGCCGTGCCGATGACCGGCGCGATGGGGCTGGCGGTGGCCTGCCGCATCGCCGGCTCCGTGCCCCACGCGCTGATGCGGCAGGGCCCGCGGGTAGAGGAGATTCGCGTCGGCCACGCTTCCGGCATCGTTGCCGTCGGCGCCGAGGTGCGGCAGGCGAATACGGGCTGGCATGCCGAGAGCGCCGTGGTGTTCCGCACCGCGCGGCGGCTCATGCAGGGCCAGGTCGCGATCCCCCTCTGAACAAGGAAATCCCCGAGTGTTCCGCGTCGGCTATCTCGACCACGTCCCGCACCAGGCCTTCCTCGACACCGCCGCGCAGGAGCCGCTGCTGGAGGTGGTGCGCATCGGCCTGGACCAGCCGGAAGCGGCGGTGATCGCGGCGCTGGACCGCTGCCACGCCTACTACGTCATGGCCTCGCGCGACGAGTTGCCGCGGCCCTTCCACGTGCACGCGGAGCTTCTGGCACGCCTGCCGAAGCTGCTGATGGTGGCGAGCTACGGCGCCGGCTACGACACCATCGATCCGGATGCCTGCACCGATGCCGGCGTGCTGCTGTGCAACCAGGCCGGCGGCAATGCGGAGGGCGTGGCGGAGCACGCCGTGGGGATGATGCTGGCGCTGCTCAAGCGCATGCCCGAGGCCACCGCTGCCATGCGCGCGGGCCGCGCGCGGGACCGCGTGGCGCTGATGGGGCGGGAGCTGCGCGGGCGGACGGTGGGGCTGGTGGGCATCGGCCATGTCGGCACCCGCGTGGCGGAGATCTGCCGCCTCGGCTTCTCCTGCCGCGTGATCGCCTGCGACCCCTACCTCGATGCCGACGTGGTGGCGGCGCGCGGCGCCGAGAAGGTGGAGATGGACCGCCTGCTGGCGGAGAGCGACGTGGTCAGCCTGCACCTGCCACTGACCGGCGAGAGCCGCGACCTGATGAATGCCGGGACCTTCGCGCGGATGCGCCGCGGCGCGATCTTCGTCACCACCTCGCGCGGCTCCATCCACAACGAGCCGGCGCTGCACGGGGCGCTGGCCAGCGGGCATCTCGGCGGCGCCGGCCTCGACGTGTGGGAACAGGAGCCGCCGCCGCCGGACCACCCGCTGCTGTCGCTCGACAACGTGATCCTCACCCAGCACACGGCCGGCGTGACGCATGAGAGCCGGGCCAACATCACGCGCATCGCGGCGCTCGGCTTCGCCGAGGCGGCGCATGGCAGGCTGCCGCCGCGGGTGATCAACCGGGCCGTGGTGCCGCGCTTCGCCGCGCGCTGGGCCGACGCGTTTGGGCGACCGCTGGTGGTGTAGAGCAGCCTCCGGGCCGACCGCGTTCACCGTCGAAGCCCCGCTTGCGCGGCCCCTGCCGCGGGAGCACCCTTGCCCGGACGGCGCAGCGGAGGGACGCACCATGGTCGATCTGGTAATCACCGGGGATCGCGTGATCACGCCCAGCAGCATCGGGCCGGCCGACGTGGCGATCGCCGGCGGCAAGGTGGTGGCGGTCGCCGCGCCGGGGGCCTTCCCGCTCTCGGCCAATGCCCGGCACATCGACGCCCGCGGCAAGGTCGTGATGCCCGGCGGCATCGATCCGCACACGCATTGCCTCTGGCCGACCTTCGGCGCGGGCGGCTCGATCACCCAGACCATGGGTCCGAGCGTGGTCGGCAAGGCGGCCCTGCATGGCGGCACCACCAGCATCATCGACTTCACCCGCTGGACCCATGGCCGCACCATCCAGCAGGCCATCGAGCAGCGCATGGCCGACTGGAAGGATGACGGCTGCCCCTGCGACTACGCGTTCCACACCATGGTGGAGGGCGACCTGCCGCCGGAAATCCCGATCCAGCTCGGCGAATCCATCGAAGCCGGGCACGCCACGGTGAAGATCTTCACCACCGACATCACGCCCAGCCGCAAGGGCCGCATGGTGGATTTCGGCGACATCTGGGAGGTGTTCCAGGTGCTGGCGAAGCGGGGCGGCCTCGGGGTGATCCACTCGGAGGACAACGACATCGTCATGCACATGTACGCCAAGCTGTTCCGCGAGGGCCGCACCGGCTTCGAGAACATGGCGGAGGTGCACAACGCGCTGTCCGAGGATGTCTCCTTCCGCCGCATCATCCGCCTGGCCGAGCACGTGCCGGGCTGCGGCCTCTACATGCTGCACGTCTCCGCCGGCAACGGCGTGCGCGCGATCCGCGAGGCGCGCTCGCGCAACCAGCCCATCTACGGCGAGAGCCTGCACCAGTACATGCTGTACACGCAGGAGGACTACAAGCGGCCGAACGGGCAGATCTACCACACCTACCCCTCGCTCAAGAGCCAGGCCGACCAGGACGAGCTGTGGCGCGGCGCCCTGGACGGCTCCATCGCCTGCGTCGCCACGGACGAGATCTGCTGCTCGCTCTCGGTGAAGGTGCAGGGCAGGCAGATCGACGACACCACCGGCGGCAATGCCGGGGTCGAGCCGCGCGTGGCGGTGATGTACTCGGAGATGGTCGGCAAGCGCGGCTTCACGCTGCGGCAATTCGTCGACCGCGTCAGCACCAACGCGGCGAAGATCATGGGCATGTACCCGAGGAAGGGCGCCATCGCGCCCGGGTCGGATGCCGACATCTGCATCCTCGATCCCGCGCTGAAGCGCACGGTGCGGGCCGAGCTGCTGCACGAGACCGACTACACCCCCTGGGAAGGTCGCGAGGTGAATGCCTGGCCGTCCATGACCATCCTGCGCGGCAAGGTGGTGGTGGAGAACGAGAAATTCGTGGACGACGCGCGCGGGGGCGCCTGGATCAGCCGCGAGGTGCCGGAGGAGATCCGCAGCCGCGCCGTCGACATGGCGTAGGCTATGGGCATGACGCCGCCCGAGCTGCGCAACCTGCTGGCCGACAGCCTGGCGGTCTGGGGCGTGGCCGGGCGCATCACCGTATCGGGCGCGGGTGTCGTCGTCGCGGCTGCCGGACACGAACTCCGCATCCTGCCTGCGGAGCGCCCGCTGCGCTGGTGGCTGGAACGGCCCGGGCAGCGCCGCCCCTACCCCGGCACCGTCGGGCTGCTGCGCGGGTTGCGCAACGCACTCGGCGCCGGCGACGGGCAGCCGGTGCGCCTCAGGGTCTCGCCCGCGGCAGGGGCATGACGGCCCGCATCCCGGTCGGCGTCCTCACCGGCTTCCTCGGCGCCGGCAAGACCACGCTGCTGCGGCGCATCCTGCGCGACCCGGCCTGGGCCGACAGCGCCGTCATCATCAACGAATACGGCGAGGTGCCGCTGGATCACGAGCTGGTCGCGGCGGGGGACGAGACCTTCCTCTCGCTCGCCACCGGCTGCCTCTGCTGCGTCATGCGATCCGACCTGACGGAAACGCTGCTCGGCCTGCACCGCCGCCGCGCGGCCGGCGAGATCCCGCCCTATGCCCGCGTGCTGATCGAGACCTCCGGCCTCGCCGATCCCGCGCCGATCCTGCACGCGCTGATGCTGGAGGATGTGGTGACGGCGACGCACGCGCTGCACGCCGTGGCGACGCTGGTCGATGCGCAGCACGGCATGGCGGCGCTCGATCGCCACCCGGAGGCGCAGCGCCAGGTGCTGCTCGCCGACCGGCTGCTGCTGACCAAGCCCGATCTCGCGCCGGACACCGCCGCGCTGGAAGCCCGGTTGCATGCGCTGAATCCCGCCGCGCCGATGCGTGCCGCGATCCAGGGTGCGGTGCCGCCGGGCTGGGTCTTCGCCGCGGGCCAGCATGCGGCGGACCCCGCCGCCCTTGCCGCCTGGCTGGAGCAGGCCGGCAGCGCGGCGCGGCACAGCGACCGCATCGCAACCATGGTGATCGAGCGCGCCGCGCCGATCCCGGCCATGGCGCTGACGCTCTGGATGCAGGCGCTGGCCGAGCATGCCGGCCCGAAGCTGCTGCGCCTGAAGGGGCTGGTGGCGCTGGCCGAGACCGGCACCGACCGGCCTGCCGCCATCCACGCCATCCAGCACGTGGTGCATCCGCTGGAGTGGCTGGAAGCCTGGCCCTCCGCCGATCGGCGCAGCCGAATCGTGCTCATCGGCCAGGGCATCCCACGCCACTGGCCGGCGCGGCTGCTGGCCGCCCTGGAGGCCGAGGTCGTCGAGGAATCGGAGCGGCTCAGCGCGCCTCGCTGAGGGCCTCGACCACGATCCCATTGTCAGCGGTGGCGGCGAAGCCGGGCTTGCGGGTGATGGCGCCCGCCGAATGCATCGCCGTCTCCAGCCGTGTGAAGGCCTCCTCCGGATAGAACGGATCACCCGTCCAGAGGCCCTGCGCCTTGTAGCGGCCGAGTGCGCCGACCAGCAGCGGCCGCGGCAGCTCGGGAAAGCAGGCCTCCACCGCATCGGCCAATGCCTCGGGCGGACTTGCCGCGACCCAGGCGAGCGTCCTCGCCAGGCCGCGCAGCATCGCCTTGAACTCCGCGTGCCGCGCAACGAGGCGCTCCGTGGTGCTGGTGAAGGTGGTGTACGCGGTCGGCCCGCGGCTGGCCGCGACATGCCAGACATGCGCGCGGCCCGCGCCCACCAGGCTGCTCACCAGCGGCTCGAAGACCTGCGCGACGTCGAGCGTGCCGTTCGCCACCGCTTCGGTGTTCTCCGCCATGGACCGGCCGGTCACGCGGCGCACCCCCGTGGGATCGAGGCCCGCCAGCCGGATGTCGTGCTGCAAGGTCCACCACGGCGTCGGCACCTCGGAAACGGTGCCGAGCGTCAGCGACGCCAGGTCCGTCAGGCGGAAGTCGGGCCGCGGCGTGCGGCCGATCAGGAAGAACGGATCGCCCATCACCACCGCGCCGAAATTGCGCAGCGGCGAGGCGGGGTCGGCCTCATGCGCCAGCAGGATGCGCATCGGCCCGCCCCAGGCGAGATCGGCCTCGCCCGCCAGCACCGCGTCCTTCGCGAGGGACGGCACGGTGCCGTCGCGCAGCGTAACCGCCACGCCCTCCGCCGCATAGGCGCCACGCGCGAGCGCGGCATAGAAGGGCGCGTAGAAGACTGCGCGGAAGGGCTCCTGCAGCGTGATCGGATGCATGCGCGCGGTGCCTCGGGCTTGGTTCCGGCGCCAGCCTCGCGCATTCTGTCCGCCGCGCCAATCCGCCAGGGTGACCTGCCATGATCCGCCGTCGACCACTGGTCCTCGCTGCACCTGCCCTGCTGCCCGCCCTGCGCAGCGCCGGCGCCCAGGCGCCGCGCTTCCCGGACCGGCCGTTGCGGCTGGTCATCCCGGTCGGCGTCGGCGGCGTGACCGATATCGTCGGGCGGATCCTCGCCGACCACATGGGCACGACGCTGGGCCGGCCGGTGGTGCCGGAGAACGTCGTCGGCGCCGGCAGCACGGTGGGCGCGCTGGCTTTCCACCGCGCGGCGGCCGACGGCTACACGATCTTCATCGGCACGAACAACCACCCGGTCATGAAGGCGATCTATCCGAACTTCCCGCTCGATCCGGTGACGGACTTCGTGCCGCTCTGCCTGGTCGGGCGACAGCCGTTCATCCTGGCGGTCAACCCGGAGGTGCCGGTGCGTGACGTGCCCGGCCTGCTTGCCTGGCTGCGCCAGCAGGGTGCGGCGGCGAATTACGGCTCGGCCAATCCCGGCGCGACGAACCACATGGCGGGCGAGCTGCTGAAGCAGCTCGGCGGCGTGACCTTCACCATCGTGCCGTACCGCACCGCGGCGAACGCGGTGCAGGATCTCGTGGCGGGGCGCGTGCAGCTCAGCATCGACAGCCCCTCGATGATGGCGCCGCTGATCCGCGACGGCCGGCTGCGGGCGCTGGCGGTGAGCAGCCCGACGCCTTCGACGCAATTCCCCGAGCTGCCCGCCCTCGCCGAGGCCGGCGTGGCCGGATATGCGCTGACCGCCTGGCAGGTGCTGTTCGCCCGGCCCGGCACGCCGCCGGAGGTGCTTGCGGTGCTGGAGGATGCGGCACGGCGCGCAGTGGCCGACCCGGGCGTGCGGGCGCGGCTGGCGGCAGCGAATGTGGAGACCTGGCCGGATTCCTCCCCGGCAGCCGCGGCGGCGCATGTGCAGGCGGAGGTCGCGCGCTGGGTGCCGATCGCGGCCGCCATCACCCCGGGCGGGTGAGGCTTGCCGGGGTCCGGCGCGGGTGGTCAATTGCCGGCATGATTGACATCCAAAGCCTGTTTTCGCTCGAGGGCCGTGTCGCCCTGGTCACCGGCGCCTCCGGCGGCCTCGGCGCGCACTTCGCCAGGGTGCTGCACGGCGCCGGCGCGCGGGTCGTGCTGGCGGCGAGGCGGACCGAGGCATTGGCGGCATTGGCCGGCGAACTGGGTGGGCGCGCCGCCGCCGTGCCGCTGAACGTGACGGAGGGCGAGGCCGTCGCGCAGGCCTTCATTGCGGCTGAGGCCGCCTTCGGCGCGCCCTGCGACATCATCGTGAACAATGCCGGCATCGCGGTGACGAAGCCGGTCCTGCAGCAGACCGAAGCCGACTGGGACAGCGTGCTGAATGTGAACCTGCGCGGCTGCTTCCTGGTGGCGACCGAGGGCGCGCGCCGGCTGGTGGCGGCGAAGACGCCGGGCAGCATCATCAACATCGCCTCCATCGGCGGCCTGCGGATTCTCTCTGGCGTGGCCGGCTACACGGCCTCGAAGGCGGGGCTGGTGCAGCTGACGAAGCAACTGGCGGTGGAACTGGCACGCCACGACATCCGCGTGAACGCGCTCTGCCCGGGCTACATCGAGACGCCGATCAACCGCGAATTCTTCGCCTCCGAGGCCGGGCAGGCGGTGATCCGGCGCGTGCCGCAGCGCCGGCTCGGCCAGCCCGGGGATCTCAGCGGCGCGCTGCTGCTGCTCGCCTCCGCCGCCGGCGCGCACATGACGGGTGCGACGCTGGTGGTGGATGGCGGGCATTCCGTGAACGCACTCTAGGACAACGCCGATGGACTTCGCCCTTGACCCGCAGGTGGACGCGATCCGCCTGAAGATCCGCGCCTTCGTCGAGGAACGGCTGATCCCGCTGGAATCCGACCCCGTCAGCTTCGACGAGCACGAGAACATCGCCAAGCCGCTGCTGGAGGCGCTGCGCGCCGAGGCAAAGGCACAGGGCCTCTGGGCACTGCAGATGCCGAAGGAGCGCGGCGGCGGAGGCCTCGCCATGACCGGCCTCGCCGCCTGCTACGAGGAGATGAACCGCTCCATCTTCGGCCCGGTGGTGTTCCACGGCGCCGCACCCGACGACGGCAACATGCGCGTGCTGAACATGGTGGCGACGCCGGCGCAGAAGGACCGCTGGCTGCAGCCCATCATCGACGGCAGGCTGCAGTCCAGCTTCGTGATGACGGAGCCGGACGGCTGCGGCAGCGATCCGTCGCTGACCTACACGCGGGCCACGCGGAAGGGCAACGACCGCTGGGTGATCCACGGCCGCAAGCACTTCATCACCGGCGCGGCGGAGGCGAAGCACTTCATCCTGATGGCCCGCACGTCGGACGACGACCGGGAGGGCCTGACGGCGTTCCTCTACCACGCCGACCAGCCCGGCTGGCGCATCACCCGCCGCATCCCGATCATGGGGCCGGAGGAGCATGGCGGCCATTGCGAGATCGAGTACGAGGGCCTGGAAATTCCGGACGAGGACGTGCTGATGGGCGTCGGCGACGGGCTGCGCGTCACGCAGATCCGCCTCGGCCCCGCACGCCTGACGCACTGCATGCGCTGGACCGGCATGGGCCGCCGCGCGCTGGAGATCGCCATGGCGCGCATCGAGCAGCGCATGTCCTTCGGCACCAGGCTGGCGGACAAGGAAAGCGTGCAGCAGATGGTCGCGCAGGCGGCGATGGAACTCGACATCGGCCGGCTGCTGACCATGCGCGCCGCCTGGCTGCTCGACCAGGGGAGCCTCGCGCGCAAGGAGATCTCCATGGCGAAGATCGTCGTCGCCGACGCGCTGCACAGGGCAACGGACACGGCGCTGCAGCTGCTGGGTGCGAAGGGCTACTCGAAGGACACGCCGGTGGAGTGGATGTACCGCTACGCCCGCCAGGCGCGGCTGGTTGACGGTGCCTCCGAGGTGCATCGCATGGTGCTGGCGAATTTCCTGCGCCGCCAGGGGCGGCACTTCTTCGAATGGGGCTTGTACGGGAAGGGCTGATCCACCCATGAGCGACTTCGACTCGCTGCCGAAGCTGTCGGCGAACCACGTGCCGCTCTCGCCCATCTCCTTCCTCGTGCGGGCGGCGCGCATCTATGGCCCACGAGTCGCGGTGATCCACGGGCGGCGGCGCTTCACCTATGGCGAGATGGCGGTGCGCTGCCGCCGCCTCGCATCGGCGCTGGCGCGCGCCGGCATCACGCCAGGCGATACCGTGGCGATCCTGGCGCCGAACATCCCGGAGATGCTGGAGGCGCATTACGGCGTGCCGATGGCCGGCGCAGTGCTGTGCACGGTCAACATCCGCCTGGACGCACCCGCGGTGGCCTTCATCCTGCGCCACTCCGGCGCCAGGGTCTTCCTGGTGGACCGCGAATGGGCCGCCATCGCCGCCGCCGCGCTGGCGGAGCTGCCGGAGCCGCCGGTGGTGATCGGCATCGACGATCCGGAGGCCGCCGGCGGCGCCGATATCGGCAGCATGGACTACGAGGCCTTCCTGGCGACCGGCGACGAGCATGCGCCATACCACACGCCGCGCGACGAGTGGGAGGCGATCTCGCTCTCCTACACCAGCGGCACCACGGGTGATCCGAAGGGCGTGGTCGCGCACCATCGCGGCGCCTACCTCAACGCCTGCGCCAACGCCCTGGCCTTCGAGCTCTCGCCGCGCAGCGTCTATCTCTGGACGCTGCCGATGTTCCACTGCAACGGCTGGACCTATACCTGGGCGGTGACGCTGCAGGGCGGCACGCATGTGTGCCTGCGCCGCGTCGAATCCGCCGCCATCTTCGCCGCCACCGCGGAGCACGGCGTCACCCACATGTGCGCGGCGCCCGTTGTCCTCACCATGCTGATCCACGCGCCGGACGACCAGCGCCGCGCCTTCGGCCACATCGTGCGCATCGCCACCGGCGGCGCCGCGCCGCCCTCCAGCGTCATCGCGCGCATGGAGGCGATGGGCTTCTCGGTGACGCACCTCTACGGGCTGACCGAGTGCTACGGCCCGGCCACGATCTGCCTCTGGCAGCCCGGCCTGGAGAGGATGCCGCTGGCCGAGAAGGCCGCCTTCATGGCGCGCCAGGGCGTGGCGCATCCGCTGCTGGAGGAGGCGACGGTGCTCGATCCCGGCAGCATGGCGCCGGTGCCGATGGATGGCGAGACGATCGGCGAGATCATGCTGCGCGGCAACACCGTGATGAAGGGATATCTCCGCAACCCCAGCGCCACCGATGCCGCCTTCGCGGGTGGCTGGTTCCACACCGGCGATCTCGGCGTGCTGCATCCGGACGGCTACATGGAGGTGAAGGACCGCGCCAAGGACATCGTCATCTCCGGCGGCGAGAACATCTCCTCCCTTGAGGTCGAGGAGGTGCTCTACGCCCATCCCGCCATCATGGAGGCCGCCGTGGTCGCGGCACCCGACCCGAAATGGGGCGAGGTTCCGCACGCCTTCGTCACCCCCGCCCCCGGCGCGCCGCCGCCGACCGAGGCAGAGGTGATCGCCTGGTGCCGCGCGCGCATGGCGCATTTCAAGGCGCCGAAGCGCGTCACCTTCGGGCCCCTGCCGAAGACCAGCACCGGCAAGATCCAGAAATTCGAGCTGCGCCAGCGGCTGAAGGAGAGCGCGCCATGATCCGCCGCCACCTGCTCATGGCCGCGCCGGCGCTGGTCGCCGCGCGCGCCGCAAGGGCACAGCCCGGCTGGCCGGACCGCCCGCTGCGCGTCATCGTCCCCTACACGCCGGGCGCCTTCAACGACACACTCGCGCGCCTCGTCGCCGAGGGCATGCAGGCGCAACTCGGCCAGCACGGCGTGGTGGAAAACCGCCCCGGCGCCAGCGGCTCGCTCGGCGTGCAGACCGTGGTGCAGTCCACCGACGGGCACACCATCGCCGTCAGCAACACCGCGAACCTGACGATGAACCCGTTTCTCTTCGCGAACACCGGCTACGACCCGCAGAAGGACATCGCGCCGATCTGCGTCTCGGCGCGGCTGATGAACGCGCTGGCCGTGCGGATGGAGAGCGGCATCACCAGCGTCGCGCAGCTGCTGGAGCGTGTCCGCGCGCGGCCCGGGCAGATGAGCTACGCCAGTTCCGGCGCCGGCTCCTCGCCGCACCTGGCGGCCGAGCTGCTGCGCGCGCGCACCGGCATCGACGTGGTGCACGTGCCCTACCGCGGCAGCGCGCCGGCCATGGCGGACCTGATCGGCGGCCGCGTGGACTTCGCCTTCGACAACCTGCCCAACGTGCTGGCGCAGGTGCAGGGCGGCAAGCTGCGCGCGCTGGCCGTCACCGGCAGCGCGCGCGACCCCGCCATGCCGGACGTGCCCACGATGATGGAAGCCGGCGTTCCCGACATGGAGGTCCATGTCTGGTTCGGCTTCATCGGTCCTGCGACCATGCCGCAGCAGGTGCGGGACCGCCTGGCCGGCGCGATCACGCGCATCGTCACCACGCCCGAGACGGCCGAGCGCATCCGCCGCGCCGGCGCCACGGTCTGGGTGCAGGACGGGGCGCAATTCGCCGCGCTGATCCGCGCCGAGCTGGAGAAGTGGGGCACGGTGATCCGTGCCGCCAACATCCGCGTCGAATAGGCTCAGCGCCGGCGCGGCACGGCGATGGCGTCCGCGATCGTCGCGGACAGCGCCGTCAGCGTCGCCCGCAGCGCCACGACGCGGCTCGCCGGGTCCTTCGGATCCGTCGCCGTCGCCAGCACGCGCTCGCGCCGCTGCACGGGCAGGCCCTCCGCCGGCACCACGCTCCAGCGCGCGTCGAGGGTCGCGGTCCCCGCCTCGTCCACGTCGAAGCGCAGAACGTCCAGCTCCACCCGCGCGTCGGGCGGCGGCGCGCCGCGGCCGCGCGGGGTGCGCAGCACGCGGTCGTCGCCGAAGCGGCGCGCCAGCTCGTCCACCACGGCGTTGGCGATCAGGTCGGCGACCGGCTCGCTCCACACCGCGAACTCATGCAGCGAGATGCGGTACTCGCCGGTGCGCGTGACCATCTGGGTGCGGTCGAAATAGTCGGCGACGGTGGCGCGATCGACATGCACCAGCGGCGTGCGGCCCGGCGGTGCGGGGCGCGTTCCGCGGTCGCCGCTGGCCGAGAGCGAGAACACCTGCGTCGGCGTCCCGCCGCACGCCGCGAGCAGCCCCGGCATTGCCAAGACAAAGCGACGCCTCATCGCCGGCTGTCCGACTTGCCGCGCAGCAGCGCATCCGGGTTGCGTTCCAGATAGTCCGCCATCAGCCGCATCGAGCGCGCCGCACCGTTCATCTCGCGCAGCAGCGCATGCATCTCCGCGATCAGCGGCGAGCGGTCGCCGAGCTGCCGGTCGAGCGAGCCGATGGTCCGGCCGGCGTTGCGCACCGTCTCGTTCAGGCTGGCCATGATGGGGTCCGCGCGCGCGCCGAGGCGGGCCACCTGGGTGCGCAGCTCCGCCGCACCGTCGCGCAGGCCGGCAAGCGTCTCGCGCAGCTCGGGCCCCGTGACCAGCGCCTTCAGCCCGGCCATCGCCTCCTGCAGGTCCGCAACCATTTGCTCCACCGGCGCGCGCGAAACGCGATCGAGCAGGTCCTGCAGCCGATCGGTCGTCTCCTCCGCCCGGGTGGGCGCGGCCGGGATTTCCGGCAGGGCACCACCGCGGCCGAGCCTCGCAGCCGGGGCTTCCGGCACCATGGCGAGCGCCACGACTGCCTCGCCGCCGACCAGTCGCGTGGAGGCCATCCGGGCACGCAGCCCTGCCTCGATCAGTGCCGCGATGGTCGCGGCGGTCTCGGCCGAGTCGCGCGGCCGGCGGCCCTCGACGGGCGGCAATGCCTCGGGCAGCAGCACGATCTCGGTCGCCACGACGAAGCGACGGGCGGCTGCATCGTACTCCAGGCGGACGCTCCGCACCGCGCCAACACGGATGCCGTTGATCTCCACGGCTGCGCCAGGTTCCAGCCCGCGCGCGGCGCCACCGAAACGGACGACGAAAGGCACGCCGTCTGGGATCGGCGCAGGGGCACGCTCCCGCGCAGCACCCGGCAGCAGGCGGTCCGGCGAGAGCTGCGCCAGGTTCGTGGGCTGCGCCGCCGCCGCGCCGGCCAGACCGCAGGCCAATAGCGCGACGGCGCAGCGCGCCGCCAACCCCCTGCCCCCCATGTGCCGGCGCTCAGGCCACGTAGCCGTAGGCGAGGTTGCTGCGCTCGCCGCCCGCGGCGGCATACCGCGCGCGCGCCTGCACCACGCCGTCATCCTCCAGCCCGGCACGGCGAGCGTCGTAGCGGTACATGCGCGCCGAGTTGCCTCCGAAGATCGCCGTCTTGACCGGCCCGTCGGCCGGCCCAAGCGGCTCGAAGCCGTAGCGCCGCTGCAGGTCCTCGGGAATTTCCAGGCGACGCAGCGCCTCGATCTGCCATTGCGGGCTGCCGGTCCAGATCGCATCCGTGCCCCAGACCACGTTGGAGGCGCCCAGCCCCTTCACCAGCATGCCCATCATCGCCGCGGCCAGGCGCGGCTGCACCACGGTGCTCTGCGCGAAGATCTGGCCGAGGTCGCCGTACACGTTCGTCACGCCGAACTTCGCCGGGATTTCGGCAAGGTCGCTCACCCATTCCACGCGCCCCGTCGCCTCGAACTGCGCGAGGCCCTGCTCGGCCGTGCCGCCGCCGGCGAAGCGGTAGGCGGAGTGGTAGATCACGAAATTCAAGCCGGGCCAGTCCTTCGCCGCCTTGCCCACGTCATCGACGCGCGCATGGGGCAGCAGGCGCGGGAAGCGGGCCTCCACCTGCGGCGGGAACAGGCCCTTGTGCACGCAGACATTGACGATGCCGGCCCGCTGCAGCCGCTCGTAGAAGGGATACATCAGCGCCTCGTCATCCATGCGCCAGGGCCACTGCGCGAGGTGCTTGTTGGTGTTGTCGCCGATGGTGTAGCCCTTGAAGCTGTCGGGCTTCAGCTCCTCGATGGCGCGGTCCACGGCCTCCAGCCAGCCCGGCTGGCCGGGGGTGAAGATGGCGTGGCTCATCGCGCGCTGCGTGCCGGCGGCATCGTTGATGCGCTTGCGCGCGTCGAACTTCATGCGGTTGGTCAGGAACCAGTCGCGCTCGTCGTCGGAGGGCGCGCCGGAGATCAGCGCCACCTTGGTGTCGCTGTCGAGGAAGACCTCCTTGAACCAGTTGTCGTACATCAGGCTCTGGATGGACTGCTCCTCGGGGTTCAGCGCCGGGTTCCAGCCCGCACGCCCCACCGCCTGGCGCATGTTCACGAAGCCGGTCAGCCGCGTGCCCTCACGCAGGAAATGCGTGTGCACGTCCATGATGAACTGGTCGCGCAGGCCCGCGGCGCGCGCCTCCGCGCGGTCGGGCTGCTGGGCCTCCGCCGGCGTCACGCCGAAGAGCGGGCCATGGACGTCGTTCATCGCCAGGAAGGCCGCCGCCATGCCGGACGCCGTCGCCAGGAAGCGCCGGCGGTCGAGGCCCTGCTTCGCGCCGATCTCGTCGGCCAGGTCCTTGATCCGCGCCTCGACGCGCTTCTGGTCCGGCGTCTGCGGGATCGGCGAGAATTCGTCCGAGGCCACCACCTGCGTCGGCACGGGCGAGCGGAACATCGCCTCCGGCGCGGGCTTCAGCGCGGCGATCTCGTCCTCGGTCAGGAAGCCCATGCGCCCCTCCTCTGCATTGCGGGCCGAGCATCGCGCCGCCCGCCCCGCCGGCGCAAGGCGAAAGCCTCAGCCGCCCCTGGCCGCGTAGCTCCGCCCCATGCCCGCGGAAGGGTCCATCTGCACGCCATAGGGCGGAATGGGATAGCGCAGCCCGTTCTTCGCCAGCGCCTGCATGCCGTCCACGGCCTTGCGCAGGTCGGCGGGCTTCAGCGCCATCAGCATCTCCTCGTCCGGCACGCCGCCGTAGCGGCGCTCGGCGAAGCAGGGAATGGAGAGGCTCGGCTCGCCCGTCTTGAGTGCGCGGCCCCAGCTGTCCGCACAGGCGCTCTCGCCCACCACGGACCACTCGAATTTGCGGTAGTCGCGGTACTGCATCCCGTTGATCAGGATGATCATCTGCCCCGGTGTCGCATAGACCAGAAGGATGTCGGGGTCGGGGATGCGGCCGCTGTCGGCCGGGCTGACCGCCATGGCCTTGAACTGCCCGTAGGGCACGCAGTCCAGCGCCCGCTGCCGCGCCGCGGCGCTCTCGGCGTCGCCGTGCCAGACGCCGACGTAGCGCTCGCCCTTGAGGAACTCCTCGTCGGCGGGGGCGAGGCCGATCACGGCACGGCATTGCGCTCCGACCAGATCCTCCGCCGTCACGCCCACCGTCCAGCCGAGGCGCGCCGCCTGGCCCACCACCTGGTCGGTGGCCAGCACATGCCGCGGCCGTCGGATGCGCGGGATCGCCGCCATCTCCTCGACGGTGGCGTAGAGCTTCATGCCGATGACGGTGGTCTTCAGGCGCAGCAGCGCGTTCAGCTCGGCGACCAGCTTCGGCAGGTCGACCGGCGGGACGATGGCAGCGGTGGCGGTCGCGGTGGCGGACATGGCGGCTCCCCTTCCCTCGCGGGCGTGGCCGCCAGCATGCCGTGCCGCGGCCCGGAGAGCGACCCCGCCCTGCGCCGCCCCGCGCGGATCGTGCTGTCAGATCGCCTCCTCGAAGGCCGCCGCCAGGCTGCGGCCCGAGAGATCGACGCTTTCCGCGAAATTCTCCCGCCGCGCCAGGTTGGTGGCGGCCAGGCTGCGCAAGTCGCCGCTGCCGAACGAGGACCCCGCCGGCGCTGCCGGACCGCGCCCCGAGAGGTTGAAAGCCGCCACCGGCGCATAGCCAACGGCGCCGTCCTCAGGGTTACGCTGCGGCCGCCGGCAATCCGCCCGACCTCCGGCGCGGCTGGATCGGGGCGCAGGCGCAGCGGCACGGTCGCCGCGGCGACCGCCTGCAGCGGTCCGGCCCGCGCCGTCCCAAGCGCAGCGGAGAGGCCGGGGGCTGTCCGCTCGGCACCGCGCTCCAGCGCGCGGCCCAGCTCCTGCACCCGAATGGCGGCGCGGCGGCCCTGCTCCAGCTCGCCGACCAGCCTGGCCCGGGCGGAGGTCAGCTGTGCCTGGGCAGCGGCACGGCCCAGGCGCCCGCCCGCCGGCAACATCGGCGCGGATCGTCCGCAGCTCGATCCAGCGGCAATAGAGCAGCGCGTCGAAGGCGATCTGCAGCCGTTCGAGCAATGCGTTCTCGGCTGCAAGCTGCGCGGCGAGATCGGCCTGCACCGGGGGTCCGCCATCGGCCCAGCGGCCCGGGGCGATGCCGCCTGCCGGCTGCGATCCCCGTGCGAGATTGAGGAACGCGACCGACTGCACCGCGCAGCAATCACCACCCACCCCCGGACGGCGCCTGCTCCACCTGCACGACGCAGCCCGGCAGCGCCCCCGTGACGCCTGCCGCAAGCACCGTGACCCTGAACATCCTCACCCGGAGCGATCCTTCCACACAGGCAGCAGCGCCGGCCATGCCGGACCGCGCCTCGCGCCATGCGCAAGGACGGCGCCGCGTTCGCCACCGCGCGCGCGCCGGATCAGAACAGCATCGCGCCGAGCTGCCTCGACTCCGGCACGATGACAGGAGCGCAGGCCAGGCGGCGGGGCGATGCGCGCGGCGGCGGCCTCGCAACCCTCGGCGGTCAGGAAGGGCAGGCGCGGCTGCGCGATGCGCTCCGGCGGCAGCGCAGGCTGAGCGCTCAGCAGCGGCATGACGAAGAGCAGCATGGGGCCTTTCCTTCGCGCGGGAACCCGGCGTGATGGCGGACCAGCGCAGGCTGTCCCCATCGCGCGCGGCGCACCTCCCCCGAACGGGGGACGCGTCGCCCGGCATCCGCGCCGCGCGACGGCCCGCCGCTACGCCACCCCCGCGCGCGGCGGGGCGGCCGG
>JAIEOP010000218.1 GCA_019750465.1 Acetobacteraceae bacterium
GCGGCGCAGGGATCCGGCAGGCGCAGCGGGTCGCTGAACAGCCAGAGGCGCGGCAGCCCCTTCCCCCGCCGGTCGCGCGCCGGCTGGAGGCGCCGGACCGCCCGCAGCAGGGCAGCAGTGGCGGGGTGCGGCCCGCTCCCGGCGGTTTCCGCCGCCGCGGCTTCTGCCCTAGGCTTCTCCGCCATGCCCGATCATGCCGCCGCACCCGATGCCGCCGCCGCCGCCATCGCCGCCAATCTCGCCCGGGTGCGCGGCCGCATCGCCGAGGCCTGCGCACGGGCGGGCCGGCCGGCGCAGGCGGTGACGCTGGTCGCCGTCTCCAAGACGCATCCGACGGCCGCCGTGGTGGCCGCGCTCGCGGCCGGCCAGGCGGTGTTCGGCGAGAACCGGGTGCAGGAGGCGGCGGGGAAATTCCCGGCGCTGCGGGCCGCGTGGCCAGCGCTGCGGCTGCACGTCATCGGCGCGCTGCAGACCAACAAGGCGCGCGACGCCGTGCGCATCGCCGACTGCATCGAGAGCCTGGACCGTCCGCGCCTGGCCGCCGCGATCGCCGCGGCGATGCACGCGGAAGGCCGGCAGCCCGACCTGCTGGTGCAGGTGAATACCGGGGATGAGCCGCAGAAGGCCGGCGTGCCGCGCGCCGAGGCGGATGCCTTCCTGCGCGCCTGCCGCGAGGAACACGGCCTGTCGCCGCGCGGCCTGATGTGCATCCCGCCGGCCGAGGCGGATCCGCGGCCGCATTTCGCGCTGCTCGCCGAGCTGGCGGCGCGGCACGGCCTGTCCGTGCTGTCCATGGGCATGAGCGGCGATTTCGAGGCCGCCATCGCCTGCGGCGCCACCCATGTGCGGGTGGGAACGGCGATCTTCGGGGCGCGCTGACGCGGCCTCAGGCCTCGTCTTCCTCCGGCTCGTCGGGGCGCGGCGGATTGCCGAGCCACATGAAGGCGGTGCCGGCGATCAGGCCGAACACCGTCGCCGCCTGGCCATCCCGCAGGCCGATGGCGACGGCGAGCGCCAGCACCGTGCAGACGATGCCGATCATCATGGTGTTGCCCCGCCAGAACCGCCCGAATGCTTCCATGGCCAGTGTCTCCCCCTGCTGGGCTGCCGCGCGCCGCCCGCATTGACCGAGCCGGCTGTGCCGGCGCGGGGCGCAGGATGCAGCGCGGCTGACGCGGCGGCAATGGCCTCAGCCGCCGGCGGTGACCTCGATGGCGGCCAGCCCCGCCGCCAGCGCGGCGCGCAGGTCGGCCGGGCGCAGCGCGATGCAGCCCTCCGTCGGTGCGAAGTCCGCGCGCACGAGATGCAGGAAGATGGCGCTGCCGCGGCCGCGGCGGACGGGCATGTCGTTCCAGCCCAGGATGCCGACGAGATCGTAGAGCGCGTCGTCGCGCCACAGCCGCTCATGCCGCGCCGGGTGCGGCAGGGTGACGCGGCGGTTGTAGTCCGGGTGCATCGGGTCGTCGCACCAGCCGTCCTCCGGCGCGAGCGGCTCGACCGGGACGGCGCAGGGTGCGGGCGGCGCCACGCGGTCGGCACGGTAGAGCACGCGGCGCAGCGGCAGCAGCCCGGCCGGCGTGGCGCCATCGCCCTCCCGCTTGTCGGTGCGGATGCCGCCCCTGCCGAGCGCGCAGCGCCAGGCGTGCGGACCAAGGCGGAAAATGCCGTCCGGGCCGACGCGGGCGATGCGGCTTGGATCGGCGCTCATGCAGCGGCCCCTGACCGGCGGCGTGACGCCAGGCACCGAGCCCGCCAGGCGTCCGGCGCCCAAAAAATCAAGCCAGCAGATGCCCGAAACGGCGCGCCTTGGTTTCCAGATAGGCATCGTTCACGCCGTTGGGCGCGAAGGCATGCGCCTCCCGCCCCGAGACCTCGATGCCGCAGGCGGCCAGCGCCGCGAGCTTGTTCGGGTTGTTGGTGAGCAGCCGGACGCGGCGGATGCCGACCTGCTCGAGCATCGTCGCGGCGACCAGGAAGCTGCGCTCATCGGCGCCCCAGCCCAGGGCGCGGTTGGCATCCAGCGTATCCAGGCCGGAATCCTGCAGCGCGTAGGCGCGCAGCTTGTTCACCAGCCCGATCCCCCGCCCTTCCTGCGCCAGGTAGAGCAGCACGCCGGCGCCTTCGGCCGCCATGCGTGCGATGGCGCCGCGCAGCTGCGGGCCGCAGTCGCAGCGCAGCGAGCCCAGGAGATCGCCCGTGAAGCATTCCGAATGCATGCGGGCGAGCGGCGCCGGCCGGTCCTCGGCGACGTCCTCCGGCCGGCCGACCAGGATGGCCAGGTGCTCGATGCCGCCATCGCCGGCGCGGAAGGCGACGATGCGCGCATCCGGCGCGTCCTCCAGCGGGACCGCGGCGTCGGCGACGCGACGCAGCGAGGTGGCGGCGGTTGCCGGATAGGCCAGCACCTGCGCGGCGCTCACCGCCAGCAGGTTGGGCGGGATGGGCTCGGCCGGAACCGGGGCGGCGACCACCGCGGGCAGCAGCCGGGCCAGCTTGGCCAATGCCAGCGCGGCGCCGGCAAGCGGCGGCGGGCTGGGCAGGCGCTCCGGCCGGATGGCGGCGGCATCGCCGAGCAGCCGCTCGACGGTGGGGTCGGCGAGGCTGCGCAGCGCCGCCGGATCCAGCAGCGCGGCGGGCAGGCGCAGCGCCACGGCCGGGGCCGCATCCTCCGCGGCCGGCACGGGTCGCGACGGGGCCAGCGCGGCGGCGCGAACCGGCGCCAGCAGCAGGCAGGGTGCGCCATCCATCAGGGCCGCGAGCTCGGCCAGCCCGCGGCCACCGACGGTCTCGGCCGCGACGATCACCAACGCGTGATCGCCAGCCCCGCGCAGAAGCACCGGCGTCCCGCGGCGCAGATCCGAGGCGGCACGATGCACCGCGCGCAGCGCAAGCGTCGCGGCGTCCGGCGCGGCCTCGCCTGACAGCACGGCATCGGGCTGTACCCCGGGCGACCGCCGATCGGGCATCGCCGAGGCTGGAAGGCTCTTCATCCTTGGTTCCGTCCATTGGGCCTGCCGCCTCACGCGCGGCATGCCGCATCCCTACTGTGGCGCCAATACGGCACTGCATGGCCGCATTTTCGCGCAAGGCAACGCCGCCGACCGTCCCACCGCCACACCGTTACGCAACGCGGCAGGCCGTGGATGCATCGCATGGCAACGGCGCGGTGCCTGCGGCGGATCTGGGTGAATGATGCGCCGCCATCGTCGATGTTGGCACCGGACCGAGGTCCCGCAAGGCTGGAGCCTGCCCGCCCGGTTGCGGTCGCCGCCACATGCTCGCCATGGAGGAGGGCTAGTCCTGCGCGGGCGTCGCCGGAGATGCGTGCGCAGGGTGGCCGCGGCGATGGAATCGCCGACGGTTCGTTGCTATTCGGAGCAAGCCGTCCGTTCAGGCGATTTCACCTGAGCCGGTATTGCTCTAGAGCGGTTCGCGAGAGCAGCTCGCTACGGTTGCGAACCGGGCTGGTTGCTCCGACAGGGCACCGGATCGGTCGGACCGCCCTGGTCGGGCGATCGAACCCGGCTGGGATCTTGCGTGGTGGTCCAAATCCGGCGCTTCGTCACGGTGCGTCAGGGATTTTCGGTCAGGGATTGTGGGCCAGACCGGCCGGAGGAACGACGATCGCGATGCATGCCGCCCGCCCCATCCTGATCGTCGATGACGATCCCGCCCTGCGGGCGACGCTCGTCGAGCAGCTGGCCATGGACGGCGAGTTCACGCCGCACGAGGCCGCCACCGCCGGCGAGGCGGAGGCGATGCTCGTTGCCCGCGAGCCGCGCTGCGATGCCGTGCTGCTGGATATCGGCCTGCCGGACGGCGACGGGCGGGAGCTTTGCGCCCGGCTCCGCAAGGGCGGCCTGCGCATCCCGATCATCATGCTGACCGGCGCCGATACCGAAGCCGACATCGTGCGCGGACTGGATGCGGGGGCGAACGACTACATCGCCAAGCCGTTCCGGCTGAACGAGCTGCTGGCACGGCTGCGCGCGCAGCTCCGCGTCTTCGACAATTCGGAGGATGCGGTCTTCACCATCGGGCCCTACCAGTTCCGCCCCTCGGCCAAGCTGCTGCTGGACCAGGCGCGGAACCGCAAGATCCGCCTGACCGAGAAGGAAAGCGCGATCCTGAAATTCCTCTACCGCGCCGGCGGCCGGCCGGCGGGCCGGCAGGTGCTGCTGAACGAGGTCTGGGGCTACAACAGCGCGGTCACCACGCATACGCTGGAGACCCACATCTATCGCCTGCGCCAGAAGATCGAGCCCGATCCGGCCAACGCGGTGCTGCTGCTGACCGAAGGCGGCGGCTACCGCCTCGATGCCAGCGGCGGACAGGGCGGGCCGGTGGGGTAGGCGGTGCGATGCATCGCTGCGGAGCGCCGCGGGAGGTGCTGACGCCGCGGCTGCGGCTGCGCGTGTTCCGGCCCGGGGATGCGCCCGCCTATGCCCGTATCCGCTCCGACCCGGAGGTGATGCGCCACAGGCCGGGCGGCGCGGCGCGGGCGGCGCAGGCCGCGGCGGAGGCACCCGGCCTCGTCGCGCGCTTCATCGCGCTGTGGGACGAGGTCGGGTATGGCCCCAGCTACGGCCCCTGGGCGATGGAGGAGCGCGCGACCGGCGCGCTGCTCGGCCATGCCGGCCTGCGGCTGCTGGCGGAACTCGGCGGCGAGACGGAGGTGCTGTACCTGCTGGACCGCCCCGCCTGGGGCCGCGGCCTGGCGACCGAAGCGGCCATGGCGGCGCGCGATGCGGGCCTCGGCGCCTGCGGCCTCGGGCGGCTGGTGGGCTACACGGCGCCGGAGAACATCGCCTCCCGCCGCGTGCTGGCACGGATCGGCATGCGCGCCGAGCCGGTGCCGGTGCAGGTCTTCGGCCTCACCGCCATCCGCCACGCGATGCCGTGACGCGGCCGGCCTGACGCGGCCGGCTACTCCAGGCGGCAGGCCTCGTCGAAGGTGAGGCGCGGCAGGCGGCCATAGAGGCCGGCCGGGTCGCCATAGCCGAGATTGCACAGGAAGTTCGACTTCCAGCCGTTCCAGGGAAAGAAGGCTTCGTCCACCTTGGCATTGTCGAAGCCGCTCATGCCGCCGACATCGAGACCGAGCGAGCGCGCCGCGATCATCAGGTAGGCGCCCTGCAGCGTGCCGTTGCGGAAGGCGGTGTCACGCGCAAGCCCCTCGTTGCTGGTGAACCACGCCTTGGCATCGGCATGCGGGAAGAGCTTCGGCAGGTGGTCGTAGAAATGCGGGTCGTAGGCGATGATCACGGTGACCGGGGCCGTCATCGTCTTCTCGGTGTTGCCGGAGGAGAGGGCGGGGCGCAGCCGCTCCTTGCCCTCCTTCGTGCGGATGAAGACGAAGCGCGCGGGCGAGCAATTGGCGCTGGTGGGGCCCCACTTCAGGATGTCGTAGATCTGCTGCAGCGTGGCGTCCGGCACCGGGCGGTCCTGCCACTTGTTCTGCGTCCGCGCCTCGCGGAACAGCAGGTCGAGGGCGGCGGCGTCGAGCGGCGCGGGGGGCGTGGGATCGTGGCCGAGGTCGCTGCGCATGGGTGTCCTGGAGCTGGGCGAGGTTGCGCCGGGCGGCTTAGAACGAATCGGCGGAGGAAGCCAAGCGGCCAACCGGCCCGGCCAACCGGCCCGTGCAGGCGGGGAGGCGCGCGGATCAGGCCTCGACCTGCTCCACCGCGACCACCTCCGGCACGTAGTGGCGCAGCATGTTCTCGACGCCGTGCTTCAGCGTGGCACGCGAGGACGGGCAGCCGGAGCAGGCGCCCTGCAGGTGCAGCCGCACGATGCCGTCGCGGAAGCCGCGGAACACGATGTCGCCGCCATCGCCGGCGACGGCGGGGCGGACGCGGCTGTCGAGCAGCTCCTTGATCTGCTCGACGATCTCGCCGTCGGCGGGGTCGAAATCCTCGTCGAGCCCGTCCTCGCCCAGGCCTTCCAGCACGGGCGCGCCGGAGATGTAGTGGTCCATGATCGCGCCGAGCACCTGCGGACGCAGGCTGCGCCAGTCGGCCTCGTCGGTCTGGGTCACGGTGATGAAGTCGTTGCCGAGGAAGACGCGGGCGACGCCCGGCAAGGCGAACAGGCGCGCTGCCAGCGGGCTGCGCGCCGCGGCCTCGGCGGTGGCGAAGTCGGCGGTGCCGGCGCTGCCCATCACGTCCCGCCCGGGCAGGAACTTCAAGGTGGCGGGGTTGGGGGTGCCTTCGGTCTCGATGAACATGGCGGGCCTGGTCCTGGCGCTGCGGATACCAGACCCATGTGGTCGGTTTTGGGCCGCCGCGCAAGGCGGCACCGCGTCCAGGCGTGCCGGTAGCCACGCTGGCTCGATGCCGTCCTTGCCGACGATGGCGGCGATGACCACCGAACCCGCATCGGGCGCGCGGCGGCCAACCGGCCCGAAGGCGCGGCTGCGCGGCCGGCCGCCTGCACCGGCAAGCCGGGCGACATGGCGACGACCGCTCGGCCCTGCACGATCGCCCACCGAAGGCGGCCAAGAGCGGGAGCCTGGGTGTCCACGCCATTGTCGCCCAGCACCTTGCCGCCGTGCGGCAGCCTGCGGCCGGCGTGCAGCGGGTGGCCGGCGACGCTGGTCTGCGGGGCGACCGGCCCAGGGCCGGGGCGTTGCCGACACCCTCCGGCCGGACGCTGCACGCGGGTTGCCCGGCGGCTGCCCCGGGCGGTGCGGGGCGCGATCCCCGTGGTCGGACCAGCCGCCACCCGGCCGTGAAGGGCGCCTGGTCCGGCTGTCGCCCGACCTCGCGCATCCGACAGCCAATACCGCTTGAAGCAAGCCGCTGCCTTCCCGTAATCGTGAGGGTGCCGATCGACGTTCCGGACCGTCCACGTCGGCGGCGGAATTCGGTTTCGACCCGAGACGTGGCCCTGACGATTCCTTACTGGGCGTCATCGAGGCAGATGAAGGACCTTGGTGCCCCTATGAATGCCTCCACCGACCTGATCGCCGACCACCAGACCCTGCGCAGCCGCCTGCGGCAGCAGCGTCTCGTCGCAACCTTCGGCACGGAGGCGCTCAGGGCAGGTGACTTCGGCGATCTGCTTCAGGAGGCTGCCCGCGTCGCTGCGGAGGGCCTCGGCGTGGAGCTTGCCAAGGTCCTCGAGTACATACCGCGCGAAGACGCCCTCCTGATCCGCGCCGGTATCGGCTGGAGAGATGGCGTGGTGGGCGTCATCAAGTTCGGCGCCGACACGGCTTCGCCGGCGGGCTTCGCCCTGAAGACGGGTGAGCCGGTGATCTCGAACCACCTCGCCGACGAGCCGCGCTTCCGCACGCCGCAGATCATGGCCGAGCATGGCGTGCGCCGCGCGGTCAACGTCATCGTGCGCGGCGACGGCATCGGTCCGGCCTTCGGTGTCCTCGAGGCGGACACGCGCGACGAGACGGCGAGCTTTTCGCCGGACGACGTCGCGTTCCTCCAGGCACTGGCAAACACGCTTGGACTTGCGGTGGATCGCGAGCGCGACCGCGCCGCGCGCGACATGCTGATGCGCGAGGTGCACCACCGCGTGAAGAACAGCCTGCAGATCGCCCAGACCGTCCTGCTGCTGCAGGCCCGTGCGGCCGGCGCCGAAGCGGCGAAGGAGCATCTCGAGGAAGCCGCGCGCCGCGTCATCACCATCGCGGCCGTGCACGAACGGCTCTACGGCGGGCCGGAGATCGGGCGGGTGGCGATCGCCGCGTATCTCAGTGCCCTTGTCGAGGACATCCACGCCTCGAGCGGTGCCGAGGCCGCGGGCCGCGCCGTGGGGCTGGAGGTCGAGGCCGAGCACGAGCACGCCATCTGGGACGCGGACCGCGCGACCACGCTCGGCCTGATCGCCACCGAGCTGGTCACCAACGCGCTGAAATACGGCGCGGGCAAGGTGCTGGTCCGCTTCAATCCCCGCGGCAGCGGCGATGCGGCGACGCTGGTCGTCGAGGATGAGGGCCCGGGCCCGCCGCCCGACTTCGACCCGACGCGCAGCCGGGGCCTGGGCATGCGGCTGCTTACCGCGCTGCTGCGCGGAGGAGCCCTCGAGGTGCGGCGCGACCCGGCCAGGCAGCGGGCCTGGTTCGTCGCAACGCTGCCGCCCGTCCCCAACGCGACGGGCACGTCCTGAACGATCGAAGCACGCCCAGCCCGTTGCGCCGTGCCGCGGCGCACCGCGGAGACGCACGTCGGCATCGGATCGACCCGGGCGCGGCGCAGCACGCTGCCGCAGCGCAGGCTGGGGAGGCCGTCCCGCGCTCCAGCAGGGCTCGATGGCAGTGCCGTTGCCCCCGGCAGCGGCGTGAACCGGACCGGCCTGCCGGTCATGTCGGCGCGTACGGCGAACGTCCTGGTCAGGCGCGGCGCGGGTCGGTGCCTGCATCGGCGAGCCGGCGGCGCCGGTCGCTTGCCTGGTTGCGCGAATTCCGACGCTTTCGCGTGCCCACGTGGACGCGGTCCGTGCTATGCCTCGACGGCGGCGGCGCGGGGCCGCACCGCCGCGTAGAGCGCGAGGATCGCCAGCAGCACCCCGCCGGCCAGGGCGGGCGCGCGCCAGTCGCCGCCTGCCAGGACACTGGCCAGCCGGTTAACCAGCAGCGCGCCGCAGACCAGGGCGCCGAGCGCCGGCACGAAGCCCGGCACTTCGAACCCGCCGCGCGGCTCCCCGGGCCGGCGCTGCAGCACCAGCAGCGAGAGGTTTACGCCCGTGAACACCGCCAGCAGCAGCAGCACGGTCGCCGAGGCGAGCGCGGTGATGTCGCCCGCCAGCATCAGCGCCACCACCACGACGAACAGCGCCCCCACCGCGACATGCGGCGTGCGCGTGCGCGGATGCACGCGCGCCAGCGCCGCCGGCAGCAGGCCGTGCCGGGCCATCCCGAAGGCAAGGCGCGAGGCGGTGACGTAGTTCAGCAGAGCGGTGTTCGCCACCGCGAAGACGGTGATCGCGACATAGACCCAGCCCGGCAGCCAGGGCGCGGCGCGCGCCATCACCTCGGCCAGCGGTCCCGGCGTCGCCGCCAGTTCCCGCCACGGCACCACCGAGACCGCCGTGATGGCGACGGCCATGTAGAGAACGGTCGCCACCAGCATGGCGGAGATGATGCCCAGGGGGATGGTGCGCTGCGGGTCGCGGCATTCCTCGGCGACGTTCAGCGTGTCCTCGAAGCCGATGAAGGCGAAGAAGGTGAGGATCGCGCCCTGCAGCAGCAGCACTGCCGAGAACCCTTCCGGGCTCGGCGTCTCCAGCAGGGACGCGCCGCCCCAGTAGGGCAGCCCGACCAGGATCACCAGCGCGAGGCCGGCGGCCTCGATGACGGTGCAGAGGATGTTCAGCCACATGCTCTCGCGGATGCCGCGGAACACGACGCCGGCGATCAGCAGCAGGAAGCCGAGCGAGATGAGCACCGGCGGCAGGCCGGGCAGGTCGACGAGGCGGAGCAGGTTCTCGGCGACCACGCGCGACTGGGTGGCGACCGAGGCGAGGCCGGAGGCCATCACCGCCAGCCCGACCGTCCATGTCAGCAGGGGCCGCTGCCAGGCGCGATGCACCACCGTGGCGGCGCCGCCGGCCTGCGGGTAGCGCGATCCCAGCGAGGCATAGGACAGGCCGGTCAGCAGCGCCGCCACCATCGCCACCGCGAAGCCGAGCCACACCGCGCCGCCGAGCTGGCCCGCGGCGCGCCCCACCAGGCCATAGATGCCGGCGCCGAGCATCCCGCCGAGGGTATAGGCGAAGAGCTGGAACGGACCGATGCTGCGCCGGAGCCCGGGCTGCGCCGCCGCAGCGGTGCCTGGCACGCCTGCCGCCTCGCTCACCGTCCGGTTCCTCCAGGTCATGGCCGCCGCCGGCGCAACGAGGCGAAGACGGACGGGTTCCGACAAATCGTACCACGCCGCGCCGCCGCAGGATGCTTGACACCTCCGGGGGCGCGCGGGACGCTCACGCCCAAGCACAAGAAAACAGCGTCCAGGACCAGCCGCAACCGGTGCGCGCCGCGGTGCCGCCGCGCGGTGGCCGGCGCGCCGCCCGGTCCCCGCGGGCTGGCTGGGAGGAACCGCATGCCGGCCTACATCGCGCGCCGCTTCATGCTGATGCTGCTGACGCTGTTCGGCATGTCGGTGCTGATCTTCGTCCTGCTGCGGCTGATGCCGGGCAACGTGGCGGACATCCTGTTCGACGCTTCCGGCTTCATCGACCCGGCCGAGCGCGCGCGCATCGAGGAGGAGCTCGGCCTCGACCAGCCGGTCGTCACGCAGTACGTGCAGTGGATCGGCGCGCTGCTGCGCGGCGACCTCGGCTTCTCCTACGTGAGCGAGCGCCCGGCCATCGAGGAGATCCTGCCGCGCATCCCGGTGACGGCGCAGCTCGCCGCCTGGTCGCTGCTGTTCTCCGTGGTGCTCGGCGTGCCGCTCGGCGTGATCAGCGCGGTGCGGCAGAATACCGGCCTCGACTACGCGCTGCGGCTGGTCAGCCTGAGCGGGCTGTCGCTGCCCTCCTTCTGGCTCGGCCTGCTGATCCTGATGGCCTTCGTGCAGTGGTTCGGCTTCATCCCGATCTACACCGAGACGCCGGCGACGCCCTGGGACGGCTTCCTGATATACGCCCTGCCGGCGCTCGCGGTGGGATTCCGCAGCTCGGCCTTGATCATGCGCCTCACGCGCTCCTCGATGCTGGAGGTGCTGCGGCAGGACTTCATCCGCACCGCGCGCGCCAAGGGTGCGACCGAGCAGACGATGAACTACCGCCATGCGCTGCGCAACGCCGTGCTGCCGGTGGTCACCATCATCGGCATCGAGGCCGCCTTCCTCATCGGCGGGCTGATCGTGACGGAGACGGTGTTCAACATCCCCGGCCTCGCCCGCTTCCTGGTAGAGGCGATCCTCTGGCGCGACTACCCGATCGTGCAGAACCTGGTGATGCTGATCGCCGTGGTCGTCGTGGCGGTGAACTTCCTGGTGGACATGCTCTACGCGGTGCTCGACCCGCGCATCCGGTACGCGGACTGAGAGGGCGGCACGATGGCAACCATGCGCACCCTGGTGCAGCCCGTGGACCACGCGGTGGAACTCAGCCGCGCCGGGGCCAACGTCACCGGCAGCGGCAGCGCGCTGCTGCACCTGGCGGGGCGACATCCGCTCGGGCTGATCGGGCTGGTGATCGTCGTCGTCTTCGTGCTGGTGGCGGCCTTCGCGCCGCTGCTGGCCACCCATGACCCGCTGGCAACGAACGCCGCGACCTCGCTGGCGGCGCCGGGCGGACAGCACATGCTGGGCGCCGACTTCATGGGCCGCGACCTCTGGAGCCGCATCATCTACGGTGCGCGCATCTCGCTCGCGGTCGGCATCGCCTCCACCGTGGTGGGCTGCGTGATCGGTGCGGCGGTGGGGCTGGTCTCCGGCTACTGGGGCGGCTGGGTGGATCTGGTCGTCCAGCGCGTGAACGACGTGCTGCAGGCGCTGCCGCTGCTGGTGCTGGCGCTGGTCATGGCCGCGTCGCTCGGGCCCTCGCTGACCAATACCATCATCGCGATCTCCATCCCGGTGGTGCCGCATGTCGCGCGGGTGATCCGCGCCAGCACGCTCTCGGTGCGGGAGATGCCCTTCGTGGAGGCGGCGCGGGCCGAGGGCATGGGGGAGCTGCAGATCGCGCTGCGCCACGTGCTGCCGAACACGCTGGCGCCGGTGATCGTGCTGGCCACCGCGCAGCTCGGCTCGGCGATCCTGACGGAGGCCTCGCTCTCCTTCCTCGGCCTCGGCATCCCGGAGCCCTATCCCTCCTGGGGGCGCATGCTGTCGGAGAGCGCGGCGGAATACGTGCGCACGGCGCCCTGGCTGGTGATCTTCCCCGGCCTTGCGATCAGCCTGGTGATCTTCGGCACCAACCTGCTCGGCGATGCCGTGCGCGACGTCCTCGACCCGCGGGAGCGGAGCTAGGTCATGCCGGGCGAGACCGCGACCCTCGCCGCCACCGAGCCCGCCGCGAAGGCGGCGCCGGCGGTGCTGGAGGTGGAGGGGCTGAAAACCTGGTTCTTCACGCGTGGCGGCATCGTCCGCGCGGTGGACGACGTCTCCTTCTCGCTGTCCGAGGGCGAGACGCTGGCCATCGTCGGCGAGAGCGGCTGCGGCAAGAGCATCACCGCGCTGTCCATCCTCGGCCTGGTGCCGAGCCCGCCGGGGCGGATCGTCGGCGGCGCGGTGCGGCTGCGCGGCACCGACCTGCTGCGCGTGGACGAGGAGGCGATGCGCCGGGTCCGCGGCAACGAGATCAGCATGATCTTCCAGGAGCCGATGACCTCGCTGAACCCCGTGCTCACCATCGGCGCGCAGATCGAGGAGGCGCTGACCCTGCACCAGACCGCGCTGTCGCGCGCCGAGGTGCGGGCGCGGGCGGTGGAGATGCTGCAACTGGTGCGCATCCCGGAGCCGGAGCGGCGCGCGAAGGAGTATCCGCACCAGCTCTCCGGCGGCATGCGCCAGCGCGCGATGATCGCCATGGCGCTGTCGTGCAATCCGCGCGTGCTGATCGCCGACGAGCCGACCACGGCGCTGGACGTCACTATCCAGGCGCAGATCCTGGAGCTGATCCTCGACCTGCAGCGCCGGCTGGGTACGGCGGTTATCCTGATCACCCATGACCTCGGCGTGGTGGCGGAAACGGCGCAGCGCGTCATCGTCATGTACGCCGGGCGCAAGGTGGAGGAGGCGGAGGTTTTCGCGCTGTTCGAGCAGCCGCTGCACCCCTACACGCGCGGGCTGATGGGCTCCATCCCGCACCTCGTCGACGAGACGACGGAGCGGCTGGCGGAGATCCCCGGCATGGTGCCGGCGCTGAACGCGCTGCCGCCCGGCTGCGCCTTCGCGCCGCGCTGCACGATGGCGACCGACCGCTGCCGCGCGGAGATGCCGCCCTACCGGGAATGGCAGGCGGGCCACTTCTCCGCCTGCTGGCATGCGGAGGCGCTGATGACGGGGCGGTCCCCTCCCCCGCTCGCGGGGGAGGGCTAGGGTGGGGGTGGACCGCATGCTTTCCGCGACTCCGGACAGCGCCCCCACCCCAACTCTCCCCCGCGCGCGGGGGAGGGGGAACGTGCTCGAGGTCGAGGGCCTGACCAAGCA
The DNA here is from genome assembly GCA_019750465.1 of Acetobacteraceae bacterium. GTDB lineage: Bacteria > Pseudomonadota > Alphaproteobacteria > Acetobacterales > Acetobacteraceae > JAIEOP01. The sequence goes on from JAIEOP010000218.1 coordinate 13,113, forward strand.
CTTCGCCGTCCGCAAGGGGCTGCTGCGCCGCGCGGTCGGCAAGGTGTACGCCGTGGACGGCGTCAGCTTCGCCATCGCGCCGGGCGAGACGCTCGGCCTGGTCGGCGAGAGCGGCTGCGGCAAGTCCACGGTCGGTCGCACTGCCATGCGGCTGATCGAGCCCACCGCCGGCAGCATCCACCTGCAGGGACAGGACATCACCCGCCTCAGCCGCGCAGAGATGCGGCCGCACCGGCGGGCGATGCAGATCATCTTCCAGGATCCCTACGCCTCGCTCAACCCGCGCATCCCGGCCGGGGAGATCGTCGGCGAGCCGCTGCGCGTGCACGGGCTGGCGGACGCAAGGCAGCGTGAGGAACGGGTCGCGGCGCTGTTCCAGCGCGTCGGCCTGCGGCCGGCGCAGATGCGGAACTACCCGCACGAGTTCAGCGGCGGCCAGCGCCAGCGCATCGGGATCGCCCGCGCGCTGGCGCTCGACCCCGCGCTGATCATCGGCGACGAGCCGGTCTCGGCGCTCGACGTCTCCATCCAGGCGCAGGTGATCAACCTGCTGCGCGACCTGCAGGGGGAGCGCGGGCTGTCCTACCTGTTCATCGCACACGACCTGGCCGTGGTGCGCCACATCAGCCACCGCGTCGCCGTGATGTATCTCGGCCGCATCGTGGAGCTGGCGGAGACGCGGGCGCTCTTCGCCACGCCGCAGCACCCCTACACGGAGGCGCTGCTGGCCGCGGTGCCGGTGGCCGACCCGCGCAAGCGCCGGCCGCGGCGCATCATCCAGGGCGACGTGCCGAGCCCGATCCGTCCGCCGCCGGGCTGCCACTTCCACACGCGCTGCCCCTATGCCGAGGCGCGCTGCCGCGAGCTGGCGCCGCCGCTGAAGCAGGTGGCACCGGGGCACCTGGCGGCCTGCCACCTCAGATAGAAGACCACCGGGAGGAGATGATCATGCTGCGAAGGATGTTGAGCGCCGGGCTGGCTGCGCTGCTCGGCGCGATGGCCCTGCCGGCGGCGGCGCAGACCGGGGGCGGGACCTTGCGCGTCTATCACCGCGACAACCCGCCGAGCGCCTCGATCCACGAGGAGGCGACGATCTCGACGGCCGCCGCCTTCATGGGCGTGTTCAACAACCTCTTTATCTTCGACCAGTCCATGGAGCGCGCGACCACCGAGAACCTGACGCCGGAACTCGCCACCTCCTGGGCCTGGAACGACGACCAGACGCGGCTGACGCTCCGCCTGCGCGAGGGCGTGAAGTGGCACGACGGCAAGCCCTTCACCAGCGCCGACGTGAAATGCACCTGGGACACGGTGACGGGGCGGCGCAACGCCGGCTGGCGCAAGAGCCCGCGCCGCGGCTGGTATTCCAACCTCCAGGAGGTGGTGACCAATGGCGAGCACAAGGTGACCTTCGTGCTGGCGCGCCCGCAGCCCTCCTTCATGAGCATCCTCGCCAGCGGCTTCTCCGTGGTCTATCCATGCCACGTCGATGGCCGCGCGATGCGCCAGGCGCCGATCGGCACCGGGCCCTTCCGCATGGCGGAATTCCGCCCCAACGCGACGATCCGCCTGGTGCGCAATCCGGACTACTGGCGCCCCGGCCGGCCCTACCTGGACGCCATCGAGTACCGCATCATCCGCAACCGCTCGACGCGCAACCTCGCCTTCGTCGCGGGCGAGTTCGACATGACCTTTCCCTACGACCTCTCGCCCGCCGTGCTGCGCGAGATCCGCGAGCAGCAGCCGCGCGCGGAGTGCCGCATGGTGCCCTCCAACGTGGCGACGCAGCTGCTGATCAACCGCGAGCAGGCGCCCTTCGACAACGCCGATGTGCGCCGCGCCATCTCGCTGGCGGTGGACCGGCAGGCGCTGATCGACATCATGGGCGAGGGGCAGTTCGTCCGCAGCGGCATCCTGCTGCCGCCGCCGCACGGCGCCTGGGGCCTGACGCCGGAGGATCTGGCGGACGTGCCCGGCTACGGCCGCACCGTGGAGGAGAACCGCGCCGAAGCGCGCGCCATCATGCAGCGGCTCGGCTACAGCGCGGACCGGCCGCTGCGCATCAAGGTGTTCACGCGCGAGCTGCCGAGCTACCGCGACCCGGCGGTGATCGTCATCGACCACCTGAAGTCGATCCACATCGAGGCGACGCTGGAGATCCAGGACACCTCGATCTGGTACACGACGATGGGGCGCAGGGCCTTCGGCCTGGCGGTCAACCAGTCCGGCCTCGGCCTCGATGATCCCGACACGGTGTTCTACGAGGGCTTCGCCTGCGGCAGCGAGCGGAACTACGAGAACTACTGCAACCCCGAGGTCACGCGCCGCGTCGACGAGCAGTCCGCGACGCTGGACCCGGCGCGCCGCCGCAGCCTGGTGCGCGAGATCGACCTGCTGCTGCAGCGCGACGTCGCGCGGCCGATGCTGTACCACGGCACCGCCGGCACCTGCTGGTACCCGCATGTGCGCGGCATCACCGTGGGCGTGAACAGCATCTACAACCACTGGCGCATGGAGGATGTCCGGCTGGCGCCGCGGTAGGGTTACGCTGCCGCCTGCCTGCTGCCGCGCGCCTTGTGCGGTTCCGCACAGCGGCGCCGGGGGGCGGGTGCCATCCTGGGTTCATCGAAGTCCAGCCAAAAGGAGGACGCGATGGACCGCACCAGCCCCGACATCCTCGCCTTCGTGGCCGTGATCGGCGGGCTGCTGTTCTGGCTGATCTGACGAGGCGACAGGCCCGCGCCCTCCTGCGCAGCCCGGGCCCGGCTTGGACGCGAGAGGCAGCGGCTCGGCGCTACACCCGCATCGGCATCAGCACGTAGAGCGCCTCGGGCTTTCCGGCATCCTGCACCACGGTGGGCGCGCTGCCGTCGGCGAAGCGGAACTCCACCTTGTCGGTGATCTGGTCGGTGATGTCGTTCAGGTAGCGCGCCTGGAAGCCGATCTCGAGCGGCGAGGATTCGTAGGTCACCGCGCCATCGTCCAGCTCCTCCTGCGCCTGGCCCTGCTCGGGGCTGGCGGCGGAGAGCATCAGGTGGTTGCGGTCGATGCTGAGCTTCACGGGACGCGAGCGCTCGCTGCTGATGGCGGCGACGCGGCCCACGGCCTCGGCGAATTGCTGCTTGTCCACTGTCAGCACCTTGTCGTTGCCGCGCGGGATGACGCGCTCGTACTCCGGGAAGGTGCCGTCGATCAGCTTGGAGGTCAGCTGCACGGTGCCGATGTCGAAGCGGATCTTGGTGTCCGACAGGCGCACGGCGATCTCGTCCTGCGTCTCCTCGGCCAGCTTGCGCACCTCGTTCACCGTCTTGCGCGGCACGATCACGCCGGGCATGCCGGAGGCGCCCTCGGGCACCGGCTCCACCTGCATGCGGGCAAGCCGGTGGCCGTCCGTCGCCACCGCGCGCAGCACCCTGGCGCCGTCGCTGTCGGCGACGTGCAGGTAGATGCCGTTCAGGTAGTAGCGCGTCTCCTCCGTGCTGATGGCGAAGCGCGTGCGGTCCACCATGTCGCGGAGCTGCCCGGCGCCGAGCGCGAAGCGGTGCGGCAGCTTGCCCTCGGTCATGGAGGGGAAGTCCTCCACCGGCAGCACGGAGAGCGAGGTGTGGAAGCGTCCCGCCCGCAGCGCCAGCGGCGCATCGCCGCCGCCGTGGTCGAGCTGCACCTTGGCCCCCTCGGGCAGCTTGCGGACGATCTCATAGAGGGTGGCGGCCGGCGCCGTGGTGCGGCCCGGCCGTTCCACCTCGATGCCCGCGACCTCCTCGACCAGGGCGATCTCCATGTCGGTCGCGGTCAGGCGCAGCACGCCGTCCTGCGCGGCGATCAGCACATTGGCCAGGATGGGGATGGTGTTGCGGCGCTCGACCACGCTCTGCACATGCGCCAGGGCCTTCAGGAGGATCGCCCGTTCGACCGTGATCTTCATGCCCGTGAGGCTCCCGCGGCCAGCCAGGGCCGTTCGTTGCACCCGTCCCGGCCGCCGGTCCCGCCGCCCAGCCCTGCCCCCGGGGGCTGCGGTGGCGGGCACAGCGGCCGGCGCGGCCGATTCGCAAGGCCAAGGTAGGCTTTCCGCCGGTCCGGGCCAAGGTCGGCGAGGCGCCAACCGTGGCTGGCCCCTCAGGTTTCCAGCATCTTGCGCAGCAGGGCCACGTCCTCGGCGAATCCGGCATCCTGCTGCATCAGCTCCGCCACCCGGGCGACGGCGTGCATGACGGTGGTGTGGTCGCGGTTGCCGAAGCGCCGGCCGATCTCCGGCAGGCTGCGCTGGGTGAGCTGCTTGGCCAGGTACATCGCCACCTGGCGCGGCCGCGCCACGTTGCGGGCGCGGCGCGCGCTGCTCATGTCGGTGAGGCGGATGTTGTAGTGCTCGGCGACCTTCTTCTGGATCTCCTCGATGGAGACCCGCCGGTCATGCGCCTTCAGCACGTCGTGCAGCACTTCCTGCGCGCTCTCGATGGTGACGGCGCGGCCGAACAGGTTGGCATGCGCGACCAGCCGGTTCAGCGCGCCCTCCAGCTCGCGGATGTTCGCCGTGATCTTGTGCGCCAGCAGCTCCAGCACCTTGGGCGGCACCGTCGCCTGCGCCGCGGCGGCCTTGGTCAGCAGGATCGAGAGGCGCAGCTCATAGGTGGTGGCATGCAGGTCGGCGACCATGCCCCAGCCGAGGCGGGTCCGGAGGCGATCCTCGATGCCGGCAAGGTCGGAGGGCGGCTTGTCGGAGGAGACGACGATCTGCTTCCCCGCATCGACCAGCGCGTTGAAGGTGTGGAAGAACTCCTCCTGCGTGTTGTCCTTGCCGACGAGGAACTGCACGTCATCGACCAGCAGCACGTCCACCGAGCGCAGCGCGTCCTTGAACTCCATGGTGTTCTGGCTGCGCAGCGCGCCGATGAAGCGGGTCATGAACTTCTCGGCGGACATGTAGGCGACCGAGCGCCCGGGATGCCCCTCGCGGATCGCCCACGCGATGGCCTGCATGAGATGGGTCTTGCCGAGGCCGACGCCGCCATAGAGGAACAGCGGGTTGAAGCCCGGGCTGGCCGGCTGCTCGGCGACGCGGCGGGCGCAGGCATGGGCGAACTCGTTCGGCTTGCCGACAACGAAGCTGTCGAAGGTGAAGCGCGGCTCGAGCGGGCTGATCAGGTCGGCGCGCGGGTCGTGCCCCGTGCCGCCGAAGCGTGGCTCCGGCGTGCGCCCCTCCGCCGGCCGCGGCGTCAGGCTCTCGGCCAGGCCGGGACGCGAGACCGGATCTTCGCCGGGCGGCGCCGCGGCGCCGTTGCGGGACATCGCCGGCGCGGCCCCGCTGGGCGTGCCGTCTGCCCCCGGCGCATCCTCCGCCGATGCCGGCATTCCGCGCGCCCCGGGAGCCACCCGGATATCGACGCGGCGCACCGCGGCGATCTCGGTCTGCCACAGCGCGCGCAGCCGCTCGCCGTAGTGGCTGCTCACCCAGTCGCGCAGAAATCGGGTCGGCAGGTGGACGACGGCCTCGTCACCCTCGATGCCGGCAAGGGTCATCTGCCGCAGCCAGCTGCGGTATTCGACCTCGCCCACCTCCTCGCGCAGGCGGCCGCGGATGCGTGCCCAGGAGGCGGCCATCTGCCCGGATCTTTCGGGGGACAATCCGAACGCCTCCTGTTGCATCCCAGGCCGATCCCAGTGCTCCGGAGCGCCCGCCGGACGCCGTTGCACGTGGGTATCGCCAGGTTCCGGCAGGGGGCGCATCCCTCGTTACGGGGGATGGGGATGCGCTCGACCTTGCCCAGCAGCGTGGATGATATCCCGCGCGCCCGGCGCAATCAAATAGTAACTCGCCGGAGGTCACCCGGTAACAAGTATTGATTGAATACCGCGTGACTGGAACAGTCACCGTCCAGGTTGAGTAATGCAAGAATGCCCCGCAAGCCACAGAATTTCCGTGGCGAAAGGCCCATGCAATACTTCGACGGAACCGTGGTCAGGCCGAGGCGGTGGCGCCGAGGGCCTTCACGCGCGCAGACAGGCGGGACAGCTTGCGCGCCACCGTGTTGCGGTGCAGCACCCCCTTGGTCGCGGCGCGATGCAGCTCGGGCTGCGCCGCCTGCAGCGCTTCGCGCGCGGCGTCCTCGTTGCCGCCCGAGATCGCCAGCTCCACCTTGCGCAGGTAGGTCCGCACGCGCGCCTTGCGCGCCCGGTTGCGCTGCGTGCGCTTCTCGGTCTGGCGGATGCGCTTGCGGGCGGATGCCGTGTTCGCCATGGAATGGTGTTCTGTCAGCCGATGTTGACGGGATTGATCGATCCCGCCGGGGGCCGGATCGTGCGAGGGGCAGCGTTTAGACCCGCAGCCCCGAACGCGTCAAGCATCGTGCCATCGCCCCGCCGGCACGACGCACGCAGGTTGCATGAAGCAGGCGTCATCGGTTGCGGAAGGCGGCCTTCCGCTTCTCCGCGAAGGCCGCCATGCCTTCCTTCTGATCCTCGGTCGCGAAGAGCGAGTGGAACACGCGCCGCTCGAACCGCACCCCCTCGCTCAGCGTGGTCTCGAAGGCACGGTTCACCGCTTCCTTGGCGATGGCGATGGAGGGCGCCGAGAGCGCACCGATCGCCTCGCCGATCTTCACCGCCTCCGCCACCACCTGGTCGTTCGGCACCACGCGCGCCACCAGGCTGGACCGCTCGGCCTCGGCGGCATCCATCATGCGGCCGGTCAGGATCAGGTCCATGGCCTTGGCCTTGCCGACCGCGCGCGTCAGGCGCTGCGTGCCGCCGGCGCCGGGGATGATGCCCAGCTTGATCTCGGGCTGGCCGAACTTCGCGTTCTCCGCGGCGATGATGATGTCGCACATCATCGCCAGCTCGCAGCCGCCGCCGAGCGCGAAGCCGGCCACCGCGGCAATGACGGGCTTCTGCACATGCGTCACGGCTTCCCAGCGCTTGCCGATGAAGTCGTCGAAATAGACCGCCGGATAGGTGCGCGACTGCATCTCCTTGATGTCGGCGCCGGCGGCGAAGGCCTTCTCATTCCCGGTCAGCACGATGGCGGCGATGGCGGGATCGGCGTCATAGCCCGCCAGCACATCGCCGAGCTCGGTCATGAGCTGATCGCACAGCGCGTTCAGCGCCTGCGGGCGATTGAGGCGGATCACCGCCACCCGGCCCTGCACCTCGGTCAGGATCATCCCGTACTCGGCCATCGCTGCGTCCTCCGCTCCGCGCGCCGCTTAGCCTAGCGTTGCGTCCGCGGGCAATAGAAGGTGGAGCGGCCGGACTGCACGAGGCGCGCGATTCCGGAACAGGCCGGGGCGCCGGGGCAGCGCGGGCAGGGCTGGCCCTCGCGGTCATAGACGTCGAAGCGTTCCTGGAAGGCGCCGATCTCGCCATCCGCGCGCACGTAGTCGCGCAGGGAGGACCCGCCGGCGGCGATGCTCTCCGCCAGCACCGCCTTGACCTCGGGCACCAGCCGTGCCGCGCGCGCGCCGGCGACGCTGGCCGCCAGGCGCCGCGGCGAGATGCGGGCGCGGTACAGCGCCTCGCACACATAGATGTTGCCGAGGCCGGCGACCACCTTCTGGTCCAGCAGCGCCGCCTTGATCGGCGTGAGGCGGCCGGCGAGCGCCGCGCTCAATGCGGCCGCCGTGAAATCCGGCCCCAGCGGCTCCGGCCCCATGCCGGCGAGCAGCCGGTGCTCCTCCTCCCGCCCGGTGGGCACCAGATCGACGCAGCCGAAGCGGCGCGGGTCGCAGAAGCCGATGCGCCAGCCCTCCTCCGTCTCGATGACCATGTGCTCATGCGCGTCCGGCGGGTTGTCGTGCCCCCGCGCGTCGGAGGCCGCGCCCTGCGGCGCCATTCGTGGCCGCGGCGCCTCGTCCACGCGCCGTGCCACCATCCGCCCCGACATGCCGAGGTGGATCAGCACGGACTCCCCGCCCTCCAGCCGCATCAGCATGTACTTGCCGCGCCGGCGGAACCCCAGCACGCGGGCACCGGACAGCCGCGCCGCCAAGCCGGGCGGGAAGGGCCAGCGCAGATCCGGGCGGCTGATGCTGGCGGCCGTGATGCGCCGTCCCTCCAGCACCGCGGCGAGGCCCCGCATCACCGTCTCCACCTCCGGCAGTTCCGGCATGGCCCTCCCTCGCCTTCTCGCGCCCGCGTCCCAGGTCTAGGGAAGGCCCGACCCAGGCGGAACCCCCCCGATGTCTCCCCCGATCCCCGACAGCACCGATTTCGGCTTCCGCGACGTGCCGCGGGCGGAGAAGTCCCGGCTCGTCCGCCAGGTCTTCGAAAGCGTGGCACCGCGCTACGACGTGATGAACGACCTGATGTCGCTCGGCATCCACCGGGTGTGGAAGCGCATCTTCGTGAACGCCATCGCCGCCTCCCCGCGGGAGGCGCTGCTCGACATCGCGGGCGGCACCGGCGACATCGCCTTCCTGGCCAGAGAGCGCGGCGCGGGGCGCGTCATCCTCTCCGATGTCAACCCAGCCATGCTGGAGGTGGCGCAGGGCCGCGCGCTGGAACGCGGCCTGGCCGAGGGCATCACCTTCCTCTGCGCCGACGCGGAGCGGCTGCCGCTGCCGGACCGCAGCGTGGAGAAGGTCTCCATCGCCTTCGGGTTGCGCAACTGCACCGACAAGGACGCGGTGCTGCGCGAGGCGCGGCGCGTGCTGCGTCCCGGCGGGCGCTTCCATTGCCTGGAGTTCAGCCGCGTCGAGATCGACGCGCTGGCGCGCGCCTATGACCTCTGGTCCTTCGGCGTGCTGCCGCGGCTCGGCGCGCGGGTGGCGACGGATGCGGAGAGCTACCGCTACCTCGCCGAAAGCATCCGCATGTTCCCGGACCAGGAGGCGCTGGCCGGGATGATGCGCGAGGCGGGGCTGGAGCGCGTGGCGCACCGGAACCTCTCGGGCGGCATCGTGGCGATCCACACCGGCTGGCGGCTGTAGGCGCTACCCGAGCGCCTCCCGCACTCCCTTCGTCCAGGCCGCCGCACCGGCGGAGAGCAGCGCCACATCGGTCTGCGTCGTCAGGAATTGCGCGCCACGGCGGATCACCGCCGCCTGCGCGCGCGGGTCGCGGTTGCCGCCCGCCCCGAACGCCTTGCCATGGGCACGGCAGGCGGCCAGCACCCGCGCCACCGCCTCCTCCAGTTCGGCGTCGTCGTAGCGGCCGGGCTTGCCCATATCGGTCAGCAGGTCGTTCATGCCCATGTGGATCACGTCGATCCCCGGCACGGCGGCGATCGCCTCCGCGTTGCGCACGCCCTCGCGCGTCTCGATCATGCAGACCAGCAGGGTCGCGGCGTCGATCGCCGCCAGCGCCTCGGCCGGCGGCATGGCGCGGAAGTCGAAATACGGATAGCCGCCGGTCACGCTGCGCCGGCCCAGCGGGCCGAAGCGCACCGCGGCGACGGCGGCGCGCGCATCCTCGGCCGTGTTCACGTCCGGATAGACGATGCCGGTGATGCCGTTGTCGAGCAGCGCCTGCACGTCCGGATCGCGCACGGATCGCAGCCGCGCCACCGGTGCCACGCCCAGCGCCACCGCCGCCTGGGCGATATGGCCGAGCGTCTCCAGGGTGAACAGCGAGTGCTGCACATCGAGGAACAGGAAGTCGTGCCCGCTGGCCCGCGCGATGCGCGCGATCTCGGCCGAGCGCACCAGCCGCACGCCCAGCCCCAGCGCGGCGCCGCCGGCGGCGATCCTGGCCTTCACCGGGTTGACGAGAGCGGTCTCGGTCATGGCGCGGCACCTCCCCTGCAAGGACGTCATGCCAGCATCCGTGGCAACGGCCGGCAAGGCGGCTTGACCCGCGCCGCCGCCACCCCTGCAATGGCGGGGACATATCGAGGGGAAGCGTGCGCATGGCGGACGTGCGGGTGAAGTCGGAGATCGCCGGCTCGGTGTGGAAGATCCTGAAGCAGCCCGGCGAGGCGGTGGAGGAGGAGGAGCCGGTGATCCTGCTGGAATCCATGAAGATGGAGATTCCGGTCATGGCCCCGCGCACCGGCACCGTCGCCGAGATCCGCGTCGTCGAGGGTGAGATGGTGGCCGAGGGCGACGTGGTCGTGGTGATCAGTTTCTGACCGCGGCTGCGGTGGCGCTACCCTGCCGCCAGCCCGTGCAGCCAGGCGGCGAATTCCAGCCCGTGCATCACCTCCGCACCGGGGTGCAGCGGCACCACCAGCTCGTGGTCCAGGCAATCGGCGATGATGGCGCGGTCGACGCCGGCGCCCGGCGCGCTGAAGGCGCCGAGGTAGCAATTCTCGGCGCCCGGCAGCGCCGCCTGCGCCAGGCCGAGCAGCAGCGCATGCGCCAGCCACGGATGATCCGCCACGGCCAGCGCGCGGCTGCCGCCATCGGCATGCAGTTCCAGAAGGCCGAGCGGCGCGGCGGCGGCGCCAAAGACGATGAAGGCCCAGCCCTCCGCCGGCGTGACGATGTCCAGCATGCCGGCCTCGGCCGCGGGGCGCTGGCGCCAGATGCGCATCGCCGCTCCCAGCAGCGCGACACCGTCGAAGTGCCGCCGCGCCTGCGCCAGCACGGCGGCGGGATCGGGCGCCTCAGCCATGCGCCGGCCAGCCCAGG
>JAIEOP010000098.1 GCA_019750465.1 Acetobacteraceae bacterium
CCGCCGCGGCGGCACCCGGCGGCTTCGCGCCGCCGCCCCTGCCCATGGCCGGAGAGGCGGAGGCGATCCCGAAGGTCGGCATGGGCCCGCTGGCCGCCGCCGCCGCGCCGCTGCTCGACCTGCTGGCACGCATGGCGGCCGGCGTGCACGTCTCCGACCCCGGCGAGGTGCGCGAGCGCGCCGCCCGGGGCCTGCGCGCCTTCGAGGCCGATGCGCGCGAGGCCGGCGCCTCCCCGGACGAGCTGCGCGCCGCGCACTACGCGCTTTGCGCCGCCCTCGACGACGTGGCGCTGAGCACGCCCTGGGGCCAGGGCAGCGTCTGGTCCACGCGCTCGCTGGTCTCGACGTTCCACCAGGAGGTCAAGGCGGGCGATCGCTTCTTCGACATGCTCGGCGCCACGCAGAAGGACCCGGGCCGGTACCGCCAGTCGCTGGAGATCTGCTATCTCTGCCTCGCCCTCGGCTTCCAGGGCCGCTACCGGCTCTCGCGCACCGGCGCCGCCGAGCTGGATCGCATCCGCGAGGGCCTCTACGGGCTGCTCAGCCAGATTCGCGGCCGCTGGGAGCGGGAGCTCTCGCCGCATTGGCGGGGCGTCGAGGCGCCGCACCGGGTCGGCCGAGGCGGCATCCCGACCTGGATTTCCGCCGCGCTGGCCGTGGCGATCCTCGGCTTCGGCTATGCCTATGTCTCGAACGCGCTCGCCAACCGCACGGACGACCTGTTCGGCCGTCTCGCCGGGCTGCCGCCGGGGACGGTGCCGACCATCCAGCGCGTCGCCCCGCCGCAGCCGCCCGCACCGCCGCCGCCGCCACTGCCGCGGGTGGACCGCCCGCAGCGGCCTGACCTTGCCACGCGGCTGCGGCAATTCCTGGCGCCCGAGATCCAGCAGGGTCTCGTCGCCGTGCTCTCCGACCCGAACCGGACGACGGTGCGCATCTCCAACCGCGGCATGTTCCCCTCCGGCTCCGCCACGGTGGACCCGCGCTTCAACAACCTGCTGGGCCGCATCGGCGAGGCGCTGCGCGAGGAGCCCGGCGCCGTCGTGGTGGTCGGGCATTCCGACAACCAGCCGATCCGCACCGCGCGCTTTCCCAACAATTACGCGCTGTCCGCCGCGCGCGCGCAGGCCGCCGGCACCCTCATCGCCGCCGCCGAGGGCAATACCGCCGGCCGCTTCACCGCCGAGGGCCGCGGCGAGGCCGATCCCATCGCGCCGAACGCCACCGCGGAGGGGCGGGAGGAGAACCGCCGCATCGAGGTGGTGATCACCACCGTGCCGGGGGCCCGCTGATGGACGCGCTGCTGGGCATCCTCGGCACCGTGCCGGCGCTGGCCGGCCTGGTCGCCGCGCTGGCGCTGGCCGCCGTGTTCTGGCTCTACGGCCCGCTGATCGGCACGGGGGATTTCTATCCCTTCGACAGCCTGGTCCCGCGCCTGGTCCTGGCCGCGCTGCCGGTCGTGGTCTTCCTGGCGACGATCATCGTCATCGGCCTGCGCCGCGCCCGCCGCGACAAGGCGCTGGTCGAGGAGGCCGCCGCGCCCGACCCCGCCGTGGCCGCCACGGCCGAGGAGGAGGCCGCGCTCAAGGAGAAGCTGACCGGCGCGCTGGCGCAGCTCAAGACCGCGACGGGCGGCAAGGGCGGCTATCTCTACGAGCTGCCCTGGTACGTCATCATCGGCCCGCCCGGCAGCGGCAAGACCACCGCCATCCAGCAATCCGGCCTCGAATTCCCGTTGGCCGAAGGCCGCATCGCCGGCGTCGGCGGCACCCGCAACTGCGACTGGTGGCTCACCGAGCGCGCCGTGCTGCTGGACACCGCCGGCCGCTACACCACCCAGGACAGCGACGCGAAGGTGGACAAGGCGGGGTGGGAGCGGTTCCTCGGGATGCTCCGCAAGAACCGCCCGCGCCAGCCGCTGAACGGCGTGCTGGTCTGCTTCGGCGTGGACATGCTGAGCCGCCTCTCGCCCACGGACCGGGAGGCGCATGCCCGCACCGTGCGGCGGCGGATCAAGGAGCTGGAGACCACGCTCGGCCAGCGCCTGCCGGTGTACATGCTGGTCAGCAAGGCCGACCTGCTCGCCGGCTTCATCGAATTCTTCGACGACCTGGACAGGGAGACGCGCGCGCAGGTCTGGGGCGTGACCTTCCCGCCGCAGGGCCCGCCGGAAGGGCTGGCGGCGAAATTCCCGGAGGAGTTCAAGGCGCTGCTCGGCCGGCTGCAGGACCGGCTGCTGGAGCGGCTGCAGACCGAGCGCGGCGCGGCGCAGCGCGCCGCGATCGCCGCCTTTCCTGGCCAGTTCGCCTCGCTGGCCGAGCCGCTGGGCGGCTTCGTCACCGCGGCCTTCGGCGGCTCGCGCATGGACCCCGCACCCTTCCTGCGTGGTGTGTACTTCACCTCGGGCACGCAGGAAGGCACGCCGATCGACCGGCTGACGGGGGCGCTGTCGCGTGCCTTCGGCCTCGATCCGCGCCGGCCGGCGGCGGTGATGGGGCAGAAGGGGCGCAGCTACTTCCTCGGCCGGCTGCTGCGCGAGGTGGTGTTCAACGAGGCACGGCTGGCGGCGCGTGACCGCGGGCAGGTGCGGCGCGGCCGGATGATCGCCATCGGCGCCTGGAGCCTGGCGGGCCTGGTCACGCTCGGCGGCCTCGGCTGGATGTACGCCGCGTACGCAAAGGAACAGCGCCGTGCCGCGGCGATGGAGGAGGCGATCGCCCGGGCCGAGGGTGCCGGCCGCGGCCCGCGCTTCGACCCCGTCACCGATGGCGATTTCGCCGCCATCCTGCCCTACCTGAACACGGCGCGGCCGCTGCCGGCGGCGGCGACGGCCGAGCCGGCCGGCGGGCTCGGCCTGTCCCAGGCCGAACAGCTGAAGGTGGGCGCCGAGGCGGCCTATCGCCGGGCGCTCGACCGCGCGCTGATGCCGCGGCTGCTGGCGCGGCTGGAGAGCCAGATCCGCGGCAATTTCCAGCGCCCCGAGTTCCTCTACGAGGCCACGCGCATCTACCTGATGCTCGGCAAGGAAGGGCCGATCGACGCGGGTCTGGTGCGGGAATGGATGCGCGAGGACTGGGCGCGCGCCTTCCCCGGCGCGACCAACCAGCCGGCGCGCGACGACCTGCAGGCGCACCTGGACGCGCTGCTGGCGGGCGACTTCCACAAGTATCCGCTGGACGGCGCGCTGGTGGACAGCGCACGCCGCGTCTTCTCCCGCCTGCCCATGGCGGGCCGGGTCTATGCGCGCATCAGGCCGCTGGCGCAGGCGCTGCCGCCCTGGGTGCCGGCGGATGCGCTGGGGCCCGCCGGGCAGCGCTACTTCGCGCGCGCCTCCGGCCGCCCGTTGTCCGAGGGCATTCCCGGCATCTTCACCGTGGACGGGCTGTACAAGGCGATCCTGCCGCGTCTCGGCGAGGTGGTGCGCGACGCCGCGGCCGAGACCTGGGTCCTCGGGCCCGAGGCGCAGGCCGCCGGCGCCGGCGACCCCGTGCAGCTCGAGCAGGCTGTGCTGCGCGCCTATGCCGAGCAGTACATCGCCGCCTGGCAGGCACTGATGGACGACCTGGTGCTGCCGCCCTTCGCCAGCCTGCAGGCCGCGGCCGAGGGGCTGAACGTGCTGGGCGCGCCGAACTCGCCGATCCGCGACCTCTCGCGGGCCATGGCGCGGCAGCTCTCGCCCGGCACGCCGCCCGAGGGCTGGCAGCGGCCGGGCCAGGGGCCGGATGCGCAGCGCGTGCAGCAGGCGCAGGGCCAGCCGCCGCCGCCCACCGGCGCCGAACCCGCCGCGCAGCCGATCGAGGAACGCTTCCGCGCCTTCCGCACGGCCACCGGTCAGCCGCTGGACGCGTCGCTGGCCATCGTGAACGAGCTCTATGTGCAGGTGGCGCGGCTGGCGACCTCGCCGCCGGGCACGGTGGTGCCGGGCAGCGCCGGCGGGCTCGATCCCGGGCAGCGGCTGCTGGCCGAGGCGGCGCGCCAGCCCGAGCCGCTGGCGCGTTGGCTGCGCGCGCTCGGGCAATCCACGGCGACGCAGCGGGCGGGCGGCGCCAAGGCCGCCATCGCCGCGGCCGGCGGGCAGGCGCTGGCGCCGCTCTGCCGCGGGCTGACCGGGACGCTGCCCTTCCCCTTCAACCGCGCCGGCGCGCAGGACATGCCGGTGGACGACTTCGCGCGGCTGTTCGGGCCGGGCGGCGCGCTCGACCAGTTCTTCACGCAGTGGATCCGCCCCTATGTGGACACCACCCAGCGCCCCTGGCGGCTGATCGCGGCGGATGGCTTGCAGCCGCCGGTGACGCCGGCGGACGTGCTGCAGTTCCAGCGCGCGCAGACGATCCGCGACGCCTTCTTCCCGGGCGGCGCGATGATGGGCGGCCTGCGCTTCGAGATCGTGCCGCAGGGCTTCGATCCGAACGCCCAGGGCGCGGTCCTGGAGGTTGAGGGCACGCGCAACGAGATGGCGCGCGCCGGCCCGAACCGTCCGATCCCGCTTGCCTGGCCGACGCGGGGCAACGTGACCCTGAGCTTCGAGCCGGCCTCCTCGGCCGGGCCGCTTGCCTATGACGGCGGCTGGTCGGGCTTCAAGCTGCTGGCCGGGCCGCGCGCCACCCTGCAGACGACGAACCAGCCGGACCGGCTGCGGGCGACGGTGGCGCAGGGCGACCGCTCCATCGTGTTCGAGCTGCGCACGGGCAGCACCATCCACCCCTTCGGGCTGCGCGAGCTGCAGGAGTTCCGCTGCCCGGTGCTGGCGCCGTGAGTGCGACGGCCGGAGCGCTGCGGCTTGGCCTGCTCGGCAAGCTGCCGGCGCATGGCGACTTCATCCGGCGCGGCAGCCTGCCAGCCGGTTTCTGCGCAGCCTGGGATGCCTGGCTGCAGGACGGCTTCGCCGCGGCCCGCGCCGCCATCGGGGAGGAGCGCTGGGCGGCGGTCTGGGACGCCGCGCCGGCCTGGCGCTTCGCGCTGCCGCCCGGCGCCTGCGGGCCGGACGCTGCGGCGGGCGTGATGCTGCCGAGCCGGGATGCGGTCGGCCGGCGCTATCCGCTCACCCTTGCCGCGGTGCGCGAGGAGCCGTTCGTGGCGTGGCCGGCCGCCTGGTTCGCGGCGCTCGAGGGCGTGGCGCGCACGGCGTTCGTCAGCGGCCAGGATGCGGACGCCGTCGCGGCGCTGTTGCCCGGGCCGGATGTGCCGTCGGCCGGGATGCCCGCGACGGACGCTCCCGCGGCCGATCCGCTGGCGGCCTTCTGGGCCTCGATCGCCGCCGAGAATGATCTCGAGCACGCGGCGGCCGGCGCGGAAACCACCGAGCCGGCCGGGGTGGAGGGGACCTCTCCCCCGGCGCCGGATGCGGCGATGATCGAAGGCGACAGTGCCTCGCCCGGCTGGTGGACCGCCGCGGCGGCGGATGGCACGCCGGGGCTGGTCTGGCCCCTGCCCGCCCTGCCCGCGGCGGAGGAGTTCGTGCTGCTGCTGGAGGCCGAGGCATGAGCGGTTTCGCCGCGTCGATCGAGCCCGGCCTCGCATCCAGCTGCGCCACCCATGCGGGCGCCGTGCGCACGCGCAACGAGGACAGCCTGGTGCACCGGCCGGAGATCGGGCTCTGGGCCGTGGCCGACGGTGCCGGGGGCCATGGCGCGGGCGACGTGGCGAGCCAGGCGGTGGCGGCGGCGCTGGACGCCATCCCGGCCGGGCTGTCGGCCGCCGAGCTTCTCGCGCAGGTGCGGCTGCGCCTGACCGAAACCCACGCCGGGCTTCAGCAGCAGGCGCGCGATGCCGGCAGCAACCGGATCATCGCCACGACCGTGGTCGCGCTGATGGTGCGGCACGGCCATTTCGCCTGCCTCTGGGCCGGGGATTCGCGCGCCTACCTGCTGCGCGCGGGCGTGCTGCAACGGGTCACGCGCGACCATTCCCTGGTGCAGGAGATGGTCGATCAGGGCACGCTCAGCGAGGCGGAGGCGGAGCAGCACCCGCAGGCGAACGTCATCCTCCGCGCGATCGGGGCGACGGGCGAGCTGGTGCTGGACAAGGTCTCGGGGCGGCTGGCGGCGGGCGACCGGCTGATGCTGTGCAGCGACGGGCTGTTCAAGGCGCTGCCCGAGGCGGAGATCGGCGCCATGCTTGCGAACGGCGCGGAAGCGGGGGCGCTGGTCGAGGCCGCGGTGGCGCGCGGCGCGCGGGACAATGTCAGCGCGGTGATGCTGCGCCAGGAAGGGTAGCGGGACCGGGCCGGCGGGCCGCGCCGGGTACCAGCCGATCAGCCCGGCGCCCCGGTCGAGGTGTCGAAGGAGGCGGTGTTCGGCACGCCGCTCAGCGTGTCGTCGACCTTGTGGCTGTCCATGGTCACCGTGACGAAGTTGATGGACATGCTTTCCGTCGGAACGCCGGATTCGCCGGCGCCGCTGATGGAGTAGCTGGAGATCCCGGCCTGGGCGAGCTGCACCTTCAGGAAGGTGGCGGGCTTCTTGTTCGGGCCGGTGCGGATGAAGTGGACCTCCACCGCCTTGTCGAACTTGCCCGACACCGCCTCCTGCACGAACAGGGCGGAGAGGCTGTCCTGGGTGCGCGTGATGCTGATCTCGTTGACCTGCACTTCCGCGTCGCCGCGCGACCCCGCCTTCACGGAGCTCATCGTGCGCGCCAACCCCCAGGTGAAGGAGGTCAGCTCGACGAAGCCGCGCTTGCCGCGGACCTCGCTTTCGCCGTCGATGCCCTCGTACTTCATGAAGATGGCCAAGGCCGGGGCTCCTCGGTGCGGGCAGGGTGCCGCGGCCGGGCACCCCTGGAACGCAGGATGGCCCGCCGCGCCGTGAAGCGCGGGCGGGCCATTGCCGGCGGAACTGGCGTCAGGCGCCAACGGCCTTGGAGAGATCCCAGCTGTACTTGATCGGCTTGCCGGACAGGTCGTCGGAGATCGGGTCGTAGTTGTATTCGACCTTGTCGAAGTTCAGGGTCAGGCTTTCCGTCGGCCGGTCACCGCCCGAGGACATCGAGAAGCCGGAGATGCCGCAGCCCTCCAGCTTCATGGTGAGGTAGGCGACCGGCTTGTTGCCCTTGCCCTGGCGGATGAAGGCGATCTCCACCTTGCGGTCGAGCGAGCCGTGCAGCGCTTCCTCGAACAGCTTGATCGAGGTCTGGTCGGAGACCTTGGTCAGCGTGATCTCGCTGACCGAGACGATGTTGCCCTCACGGGCGGAGGTCCCGCGGGCGGCGCTGATGGCGCGGCCGACCCCGAACTGGAAGGAGCTGACCTCGAAGTAGTCGCTGAAGCCCTCGACCTTCGACTCGCCTTTCCACTCCGTGCACTTCACCAGTACTGGCATTGCAAGACTCCCTCTGCTGCTGATCGCCGTCCGCGGCCGGCAGCGGCCCCATGCCGCCCCTAGCCGATATCGTAGCGGAACGTGTCGCCTTCGCCCATGCCCACGTGCACCGACCCGATCTCATGCCCGTCGGCCAGGCGCGCCAGAATGCGCGCCGAGAGTTCGGGCAGCATCGTCCGATTGAGGATGGTTTCGATATTGCGCGCCCCGCTCTCGACTTCGCGGCAGCGGGCAATGATTGCGTCGATCACCGCCGGTTCGGCGAGGAACGCGACGCCGTAGCTTTCCCTGACCCGGCGCGCGATGCGCCGAAGCTGGAGTCCGACGATCAGCCGCATGACCTCGTCCGCCAGCGGATAGAAGGTGATGACATTGCAGCGCCCGAGGAAGGCCGGCTTGAAGACCTTCAGCAGGTCGGGCCGCAGTGCTTCCGTCAGGGCTTCCGGATCGGGCCGCGTCTCGGGATCCGCGCACAACTTCGCGATCGTATCCGTTCCCGCGTTCGACGTCATGATGATGACGGTGTTGCGGAAATCGATGTCCCGCCCCTCGCCATCCTTCATCTGGCCCTTGTCGAACACCTGGTAGAAGACGTCCTGGACGCCGGGATGCGCCTTCTCCATCTCGTCGAGCAGCACGACCGAATAGGGCCGGCGGCGCACCGCCTCGGTCAGCACCCCGCCCTCGCCATAGCCGACATAGCCGGGGGGCGCGCCCATGAGGAGCGAGACCTTATGCTCCTCCTTGAACTCGCTCATGTTGATGGTCGTCAGGTTCTGCTCGCCGCCATAGAGCAGGTCGGCCACCGCCAGCGCCGTCTCGGTCTTGCCGACGCCGGAGGTGCCGGCGAACAGGAAGACGCCGATCGGCTTGCGCGGATCGGTCAGCCCGGCGCGGTTGGTCTGGATGGCCTGCGCCACCGCCGCCAGCGCATGCGACTGGCCCACCACCCGTTCCTCCAGCGTGGCCTGAAGGTTCAGGATGGTGCGGATCTCGTTCGCCACCATCCGCCCGACCGGGATGCCCGTCCAGGTGGCGACCACCTCCGCGACCGCCTGGCCATCGACCACGGGGTGGACCAGCGGCTCCTCGCCCTGCAGCGCCTTCAGCGCCTCGGTCGTGGCGGCCAGATCCTTTTGCAGCGCGGCGGTGTCGGCAGGCTGGGCATCGGGCTTCAGCGAGGCCTCGATCGCCTCGCGCAGCTCGCGGATGCGTCCGACCAGGCCCTTCTCCTCCTCCCACCGCGCCTGGAGCTTCGACACCTCCTCGTTCAGGCGGCCACGCTCGTCCTCGAGCGCCATGCGCCGCGCGGCGTGGTCGGCGCCGGCGGCTTCCTCCCGCGCCACCGCCCCGAGCTCCGTCGCGATCAGCTCGAGCCGGCGCTGGCGATCCTCGAGCGGCGCCGGGGCGGCCGCCTGGCTCATGCCGACGCGAGCGCAGGCGGTGTCCAGCAGCGAGACGCCCTTGTCGGGCAGCTGGCGCGCCGGGATGTAGCGGGCGGAGAGCGCGACCGCCTGCTCCACCGCCTCATCCAGGATGCGCACGCCGTGGTGCTTCTCGAGCGTGGCGACGAGGCCCCGCAGCATGGCCTGGGCCAGCGGCAGGGAGGGTTCGCCGACGCCCACCACCTGGAAGCGCCGGGTCAGCGCCGCGTCCTTCTCGAAATACTTCTTGTACTCGGCCCAGGTCGTCGCCGCGAGGCAGCGCAGCTCGCCGCGGGCGAGCGCCGGCTTCAGCAGGTTGGCCGCGTCGTTCTGGCCCTGCTGGCCGCCGGCGCCGATCAGGGTATGCGCCTCGTCGATGAACATCACGATCGGCGTGGGGCTCGCCTTCACGGCGTCGATCACGCCCTTCAGGCGGTTCTCGAACTCGCCCTTCACGCCCGCGCCGGCCTGCAGCAGGCCGAGGTCGAGCGACATCAGCTTCACCTTGCGCAGGGCCTCGGGCACGTCGCCGGCGGCGATGCGCAATGCCAGCCCTTCCGCGACCGCAGTCTTGCCCACGCCGGCCTCGCCCGTGAGGATGGGGTTGTTCTGCCTGCGCCGGGTTAGGATATCGATAACCTGACGGATCTCGCCGTCACGGCCGAGGATCGGGTCGATCTTCCCGTTCTTCGCCTGTGCCGTCAGGTCGGTGCAGAACTGCTCCAGCGGGCCGGAGCCGCGCGGCGCAGCGCCGGCATCGGCCGACGGCGCCGCGCCGGTGCCGCCCGAGGCCCCCGCCGCGGCGCTCGCCTCCGATGCCTCCTCGCTGCCCGCGGCCATCGCCTCGAACCCGCCGCGGCGTAGGCCGTCGCCGGGGACGGTCAGAAGCGACGGCGCGCTGTCGCGCACGCCGCGCGACAGGGTCTCGTCGGTCAGCAGCGCGGCCAGCAGGTGACCGGACCGCACCGGCGCGCCGCTGCCCTCCAGCGAGGCGATCACCCAGGCCTCGCGCAGCCAGGACACGATGTCCGGCGACAGCGAGGGCGCGCGGGCATTGCCGGTGCGCAGCCTATCCAAGGCGCGGGTCAGTTCCGCCGCGACCCGCCCGGCATCGACGCCGGTCTTCGACAGGATCGCGGCGACGTCCGAACCCTGCGTCTCGACCAGGCGCAGCAACAGGTGCTCGATCTCGACATTGTAGTGGGACCGCGAGAGGGTGAGGCCGGCCGCGGCCTCCAGCTGGCGGCGGCACAACGCACCCAGACGTCCCACCAGCGACTTCAGGTCGATCGCAACCATGGACGTCCCTCGTTCCAGCCCCTGTCGGCGCGGACATGCCGACACGGCCCCAATCGCGGCCGAAACTACGCATCTACGCGTCCGGCTGTCCAGGGTGTTAAACTCTTGGTTGTCCGCCTAATGGATGATGCCGCGCGGACGGAGAGAGACGCTGCCGGGGACGCCTCCCGGCGAACAGGGGTGGTAGCGCATTCATGGCGGACGACGTGATCGACATCGAGGCGCTGCTGGCGCCGCTCGAGACCGGCCAGGGCGGCGCCGGCGAGGATCTGCGCGGCGATTTCTCCCCCAGCTCGCCGTACCAGAAGCTGCGCGACGCGCGCAGCGACGCCCGCGCCGAGGAACGCGCGCAGGATTCCGGCGACGACGAACCGACGGTTCCCGCGGCCTGGCGCGACGTGCGCAGCCTCGCCATCCAGTGCCTGTCCACCCGGGCCAAGGATTTCGAGGTCGCGGCCTGGCTGGCCGAGGCGCTGGTGCGCCTGGACGGGCTGCCGGGCCTCGCCGCCGCGGCGCAGGTGATCGCGGGACTGGCCGACCGATATTGGGAACACGGCTTCCCGCAGCCCGACGAGGACGGGCTGGAGGTGCGCGCCTCGCCGCTCGGTGGCCTGGCCGGCGAGGGTGCGGACGGCACGCTGATGCAGCCGCTGCGCCGCATCCCGCTGTTCCGCCGTGGCGACGGCAGGGCGGTCGGCCTGCATGTCTGGCAGGCCGCCGAGGAAACCGCATCGCTCGGCGACGAGAAGCGCAAGAAGGCGCGGCTCGATGCCGGGGTGCCCGATTTCGCCGCGCTGGAGAACGAAGCGCGGGTCGGCTCGCAGCAGCTGCGCGGGGTCGCCGGGGCGGCGCGGACGGCGGCCCGCGCCTGGGCGGCGATGGATGCCAAGCTGTCCGAGCGCTTCGGCGCCGAGGCGCCCAGCACCCGCCGCGTCACCGAGGCGCTGGACGCCATCTTCGCCATCGGCGAGCGGATGCTGGGCAGCATCAGCGACGAGGCCGCCCCCGGGGCGGCGACGGCAGCCCCCGAGGAGTCGGGCGGATCCGAGGCCGCCGCAGCGCCGGCCGGCGGCGCGGCCGGTCCGGAGCGCAAGGCGGTGCGGACGCGGGAGGACGCGATCCGCGCGCTGGAGGAGATCGCCGACTGGTTCCGCCGCATGGAGCCGCATTCGCCCCTCGCCTATACCCTGACGGACGCCGCCCGGCGCGCGCGGCTGCCGCTGCCCGACCTGCTGGCCGAGGTCCTGCCGGACGATGCCGCGCGGACCTCCATGCTGACCATGCTCGGCATCCGCGTCATTGAGCAGAAGCCGGAGGAATAGGCTGTCGGCAGCGCCTTGCGGCCCGCGCGGGTCCGCGGCCCGACGACAACCGTGGCGCCATCACCCAGATGCGTGATGCCACGGCAGGGGCGGCACGGGACAGTTGCGGGGGTCAGCGCACGCGGCGGCGCGGCGCCACAGCCTTGCGCCATGCCGCCCCGCCGCTGCGCGGAACCGTTGCCTGGGCGGCCCGTGGCGCGTATCGTCCGCAATCACAGGTTGCCGGGACCGATCCCGGCGATGCTTCCCGGAGGTCAAGGGCGCATGAGCGGCAGCATCCACGACAAGCTGGCGCGGGTCCGCAAGCCCCGTGTCCACATCACCTACCAGGTCGAGACCGAGGGCGCGCAGATCGAGCGCGAGCTGCCCTTCGTGGTCGGCATCATGGGCGACTTCGCCGGCGACCCCACGGAGCCGCTGCGGCCGCTCGCGGACCGCAAATTCGTGCAGATCGACCGCGACAACTTCAACGACATCATGGCGCGCATCGCGCCCGGCCTGAACCTGAAGGTCGAGAACACGCTGGCCGGCGACGGCAGCGAGATGGCGGTGAACCTGAAGTTCAAGTCGCTCGAGGATTTCGAGCCGGCCAAGGTGGCCGAGCAGGTACCGGCGCTGAAGGCGCTGCTCGAGACCCGCGCCAAGCTGCGCGACCTCATGAGCAAGGTGGACCGCTCCGACGAATTGGAGGGCCTGCTCGAGGACGTGCTGCAGGACCAGGACAAGCTGGCGAAGCTTTCGGCCGAGCTCGGCCTCGACAAGCAGGGAGGCTGACGCATGAGCGAGACCCAGGGCGCGCCGGCCGCCGCCACGACCACCGTCGAGGAAACCGGCCTCGGCCTGCTCGACCAGGTGATCGGCGCGACCAAGCAGACCGAGCGCGACCGCGCGCAGGAGCTGATCAAGGCGCTGACCGAGGAGGCGCTGAAGGGCACCGTCACCTTCAGCCGCAACCTGAGCCAGACCTTCGAGCGCGCCATCGCCGCGCTGGACCAGAAGGTCAGCACGCAGCTCAACGCCGTGATGCACCACGAGCGCTTCTCGAAGCTCGAGGGCTCCTGGCGCGGCCTGCACTACCTGGTCATGAACTCCGAGACCGGCACCAGCCTCAAGCTGCGCATGATGAACATCAGCAAGCGCGAGCTGTCGCGCGACCTGCAGCGCGCGGTGGAGTTCGACCAGAGCCAGACCTTCAAGAAGCTCTACGAGAACGAGTTCGGCACCCCGGGCGGCGAGCCCTATGGCGCGCTGATCGGCGACTACGAGTGGACCAACCACCCCGACGACATCGAGACCATGCGCCTGATGTCGAACGTGGCGGCGGCCTGCTTCGCGCCCTTCATCTCGGCCGCCGGCCCCAGCATGATGGGCTTCGAGAGCTGGACCGAGCTGACCAAGCCGCGCGACCTGGCGAAGATCTTCGAGACCGCCGAATACACCAAGTGGCGCTCCTTCCGCGAGACCGAGGATGCCCGCTTCCTCGTGCTCACCATGCCGCGCACCCTGGCGCGCCTGCCCTACGGCGCGGCGACCATGGCGATCGACGAGTTCGGCTACGAGGAGGCTCCCTATGACGAGGCCGGCCGCCCGAAGGCGATGAACCACACCGACTACTGCTGGATGAACGCCGCCTATGTCATGGGCGCGCGCATGACCGACGCCTTCGCGCAGAACGGCTTCTGCGTGGCGATCCGCGGCGCCGAGGGCGGCGGCAAGGTGCAGAACCTGCCGACCCACGTCTTCACCTCGGATGATGGCGACAGCGACACCAAGTGCCCGACCGAGGTCGGCATCACCGACCGGCGCGAGTTCGAGCTCTCGAACGCCGGCTTCCTGCCGCTCTGCCACTACAAGAACACCGACTACTCGGTGTTCTTCGGCGCCCAGTCCGTGCAGAAGCCGAAGAAGTACGACCGGCCGGAGGCAACGGCGAATGCCGCCATCTCCGCCCGCCTGCCCTACATGATGGCGACCAGCCGCTTCGCGCACTTCCTCAAGGTGATGGCGCGCGACAAGATCGGCTCCTTCATGGAGGCTTCAGACTGCGAGGCCTGGCTGAACCGCTGGATCATGAACTACGTGAACAGCAACCCCTCCGCTGGCCCGGAGATGAAGGCGAAGTACCCGCTGCGCGATGCCCGCGTGGAGGTGAAGGAGATCCCCGGCAAGCCCGGCTCCTACAACGCCATCGCCTACCTGCAGCCCTGGCTGCAGATGGAGGAGCTCACCACCTCCATGCGCATGGTCGCGCGCATCCCGCAGAAGCAGTAGCACGCGCGGGACGCAACCCGGGGGCGGCCGATGGACCTGCCCGCAGTAGCCGGCGTGGCGGCGGAGCTTCCGCCGCCACCCGCCACACCGATCCCATCCACCGCCGGAGCCGAGTCGTTCGGACCGCCGGCCTGCGAGGGCGTGCTGGCCGGTGCCTTCTTCGGCCGATCGGGCGCCGGCATGGCGGAGGCGCTGGCGGGCTTTCTGGCCGAGCCGTCGCCGCGCCAGGCGCTGCTCCGCTGGTTCGGGCGAGAGGCGCTTGCGCGCGTGCTGGACGGCGCCCCTGTGGCGGATCTGGATGACGGCCTGGCGCCGCGCCGCATCGCCATGGCGCGGCTGGAGGAAGCGGTCGACCGCGACATCGCCGCCATCGACGCCGCCGTCACCGCGCAGCTCGAGGCGGTGCAGCACGACGAGCGCCTGCGTCGGCTGGAGGGGTCCTGGCGCGGCCTCTGGTGGGTCACCGGCCGCATCCCCCCCGGCGGCGCCACCCGTATCCGCCTGCGCATGCTGGTGCTGCGCTGGCCCGAGCTCTGCCGCGACTTCGAGCGCGCCGTCGAGTTCGACCAGAGCCAGCTCTTCAAGAAGGTCTACGAGGAGGAGTTCGGCACCGCCGGCGGCGAGCCCTATGGCCTGCTCTGCGGCGACTGGATGTTGCGCCCCGTCCCCGGCCCGGGCAGCCCGACCGACGACGTCGCCGGCCTCGACGGGCTGGCCGCGGTCGCCGCCGCGGCCTTCTCGCCCACCGTCGTGGGCGCGCATCCCGCGCTGCTCGGCCTCGACGACTTCGCCGAGCTCGGCGCCGCGGTCGATCCGGTCGAGCCGCTGCGCGGGCCGGAGCGCCGGCGCTGGCGCAACCTCCAGGACCGCGAGGACACGCGCTTCCTCGGCGTGCTGCTGCCGCGCGCGCTGGCCCGCGGCGCCTGGCCGGATGACGGCACCCGCCCCGACCGCTTCCGCTTCCGCCCCGATCCCGGCCAGCCCGGCGCGCGTGCCTGGATGAGCCCGGTCTATCCCTTCGCCGCCATCGTCATGCGCGCCTTCGCCAGCTGGGGCTGGCCCGCCGACATCCGCGGCGCCTCGATCGGCGAGGCTGCCTTCGGCGGGGTGGTGGACCGGCTGCCGCATGAACGCCTGCCCTCCGATCCGCCCGGCGCGCCGCCGCCGCGCCCGCCGGTGGAGGTCGCGCTGACCGACGACCAGGAGCGGCTGCTGGTGGAATCCGGCCTGCTGCCCATGATCGGCCTTGATGCCGGGCTACCGGAGGCGGTCTTCGCCGCGGCCCCCAGCCTGCACCGCCCGCCGCGCATGGGCGGGCCGGCCGAGCAGAGCGTCGTCGCCGCCGGCAACCAGCGCCTGTCCGCCCAGTTCAACGCCATGCTCTGCGTCAGCCGCTTCGCGCATTGCGTGAAGATCATGGGCCGGCAGATGGTGGGCAGCTTCCAGACCGCCGACGACATCGAGGGGCGGCTGCAGGAATGGCTGCTGCAATTCGCCTCCGCCAGCGGCAACGCCACCGGCGAGGCCGGGGCGCGCCAGCCGCTGCGCAACGCGCGGGTGGAGGTGACCGAGCTGCCCGGCAAGCCCGGCGTGTTCGGCTGCACCATCCACCTCCAGCCGCACTACCAGCTCGATGAGGTCGGCGCCGCCTTCCGCCTGGTGACCGAGCTCGACGCGCCGGGCGCCAAGGCCGCATGAACAGCACCCGCCGACCACCGCCGCGCGGCGCGGCCTGGCCGGGCGCAGGACAACGGGGATTCCGATGACCAGCATCCGCGATGCCTTCGAGGCCGGCGACCTGCCCGCCGCGCTCGCCGCCGCCACCGCCGCCGTGAGGGCCAAGCCGCGCGAGGCCGGGCTGCGCTGGCTGCTGGCGGAAATGCTGCTGTTCTCCGGCCAGGTGGAGCGCGCCGATCGTGCCCTCGATGCGGTCATCGAGGAGCAGCCCTCCCCCGCCGTGCTGGAATTCCGCCGCCTGCTGCGTGCCGAGGAAACCCGGCGCCAGGTCTTCGCCGAAGGCGCGCCGCCGAAATTCCAGGGCGATGACGCAACGCCGGCGCAGGTCGCCGCGCTGCGCGCCGTCACCGAGACCCGCCTCGGCGACATGGCCGCCGCGGTTGCCGCCGCCGCCGAGGCGGAGATGCTGCGCGCCCGCACGCCCGGCACCGTCGAACTCGGCGATGGCAGCACCCAGGCCTTCGATGACCTGCGCGACGTGGACGACGCCTTCGCGCCCACCATCGAGGTGATCACCACCGGCGGCGACTACATCTGGGTGCCGGTGGAGCGGCTGGAGAGCCTGGAATTCGAGGCGGCGCGCCGGCCGCGCGACCTGTACTGGCGGCGCACCGCCATCACCCTGAAGGACGGCACGGAGGGCGTGGTCTATCTGCCCGCCATCTACCCTCTGGCCGGCGCGACGCCGGCGCCGGCGCTGCTGCTCGGGCGGGAGACCGACTGGACGGGCGACGGCGCCGCCGCCGGGCCGGTGCGCGGCGTCGGCCAGCGCATCCTGCTCGCCGGCGAGGAGGCGCTGCCGCTGCGCGACGCCGCCGTGCTGCGCTTCACCTGATGGATCCGGCATGAGCGATGACCTCAGCCTCACCGGCGCGCGCATCCGGCTGCCGGTGCTGGACCGCCTGCTCGACAGCGACCCCGATGCGCCGCGCGACCCCGCGCAGACCACGCAGATGGCCATCGAGACCATCCGCCATGCCGTGCGCCGCGATCTCGAGGGGCTGCTGAACGCCCGGCGTGGCCGCAAGCCGCTGCCGCAGGGCATGGCCGAGCTCGGCGTCTCGCCGCTCGGCTACGGCATCCCCGACCCCACCGCCGGCAGCTTCACCGACGAGGACCGCCGGCAGGGCCTGGCGGCGGAAGTCGAGGCGACGATCCGCCGATTCGAGCCGCGGCTTTCCGCCGTGCGCGTGACGCTGTCGAAGCTGCCGCGCGACACCCGCGACCCGCTGGTCGACCGCACGCTGCGCATCAAGGTGGAGGCCGTGCTGCGCTCCGACCCCGTGCCCGAGCCGGTCTCCTTCGAGACGGTGCTGCGCCCCGCGACGCTCGACGTCGCCGTGCGCGAGAGCTGAGCCGCGCATGTCCGAAACCCTGCTGCCCTACTACAACCGCGAGCTCGGCGCGATCCGGCGGGAGGCGGCGGAGTTCGCCGATGCCTTCCCGAAGGTGGCGGGCCGGCTGCGGCTCTCGGCCGAGGCGGTCGACGATCCCTTCGTCGCGCGGCTGCTGGAGGGCGTCGCCTTCCTCGCCGCCCGGGTGCAGCACCGCCTCGACGACGAGCTGCCGGAGCTGTCGGACGCGCTGCTGGAGATGCTCTCGCCGCACCTGCTCGCGCCGGTGCCGTCGATGACGACCGTGAAGCTTGCCGGCGCGCCCGAGCTGCGGGCGCCGGCGCGGGTGCCGCGCGGCATCATGGTGGAGACCGACCCGGTGCGCGGCGAACCGGTGCGCTTCCGCACCTGCCACGAGGTCACGCTATGGCCGCTGGTGCTGGAAGGGGCGCGGCTGATGGGCCTGCCGCTGGCCGCGCCGGCCAATCCGCGCGCCGCCGGGGCCGTCGCCTGCCTGCGCCTGACCTTCCGCACCATCGCGCCCGACCTGCCGGTCTCGGCGCTGTCGCTCGATCGGCTGCGGCTGCACCTGCGCGGCGTCGGCGCCGCGGCGGCGACGCTGCATGAGCTGCTCTGCACGGCGACGCTCTCGGTCGCGCTGGCCGATGGCCCGGCCGACCCGCGGCCCACCATCCTCGGCCCCGATGCCGTGCGCGCCGCCGGCTTCGAGCCGGAGGAGGCGGCGCTGCCCTGGCCGAAGCGCGCCTTCGGCGGGCACCGGCTGCTGACCGAATATTTCGCCTTCCCCGACAAGTTCCTCTACATCGACCTGGACGGGCTGGAGGCGCGCAGCCTGGTGCAGGGCTCGGACCGGATGGAGGTGTTCGTCTACCTCTCGCGCGCCATGCCCGCGCTGGAGCGCAGCGTCGGGGCCGACAGCTTCGCGCTCGGCTGCACGCCGGCGATCAATCTCTTCCCCCAGCGCTGCGAGCCGATCACGCTGGATGGAACCCGCGCCGAATGGCCGGTGCTGGCGGATGCGCGGCGGCCCATCGCGCTGGAGGTCTACAGCGTGGAGGAGGTGCGCGAGAGCCGCGCCGATGGCAGCCGCCGCCCGGTGCTGCCCTTCCACCGGCTCGGCCGCGCCATGGACGCGGCGCATGACGCGGCGGGGCCCGGGCAGGGCCGGCCGGCGGTGAACTACGTCGCCTCCCGCCGCGCCGCGCCGGCGCCGCTGGGCGGCACGCAGACCGTGCTGATGCTGCGCGATGCCGGCTTCGACCCGGCGGCGCCGGCGGATGGCGTGCTGACGGTGGAGGCGTTCTGCTGCAACCGCGACCTGCCGGCGATGCTGCCCTTCGGCGGCGGCCAGCCGCGGCTGCGCGTCGCCGCCGGCTCCGCGGCCGCGAGCGCGGAAGCCGTCGTGCCCCCCACGCCGACGCTGCGCCCCAACCTGCGCGAGCGCGGCGCCTGGAAGCTGATCTCGCATCTCGCGCTGAACCATCTCTCGGTCACCGGCGGGGAGGAAGGCGCGACGGCACTGCGCGAGATGCTGCGCCTGCACGACCTGCGCGACACCGCGGAAAGCCGCGCCGCGCTCTCGGCCCTGCTGGCGGTGGATGCGGCGCCAGGCGTGGCGCGGCTGCCGGGCGGGCGGCCGGGGGCGCTGGTGCGCGGCCTCGACGTGACGCTCACCTTCGACGCCCAGGCCTGGCAGGGCGGGGCGCTCTATCTGATGGCGGCGGTGCTGGAGCGGTTCCTGGCGCAGCAGGTCTCGGTGAATGCCTTCGTGCGCACGCTGGTCGCCCTTCGCGGGCGGCCCGGCCATGTCGCCCGCTTCGCCCCTCGCAGCGGCACGCGGACCCTGATGTGACGCGGCACGCAGCCCAGGGCGGGGCGCGATGAGCGCGGCCACGCCAGCCAAGCCGCCGGTGAAGGCCGCGCCCTCGCCCCGCGCCCGCCTCGCCGCCACGCCGGGGCTGTTCCCGCTCGACCAGGCGGTGCGGGTGGCGGCGCCGGGCGGGGACCCGCTGGCGCTCCGCTACCGCACCGTTGCACGGCTGGGCTTCCCGACCGGGGAGGTGATCGCGTCGCGCCCCGAGCAGCGCGAGCTGGTGGTCTCCTCCTTCGGCCTGATCGGTCCGGGCGGCGTGCTGCCGCGCCACCACACGGCGACGGTGGCCGCCGAGCTGCGCAAGCGCTCGCGCGCGCTGCACCACTTCGTGGACATGCTGGGAAGCCGCTTCACCGGGCTCTACGTGCTGGCCGGCGCGAAGTACCGCCCCGCCGGCGATCCCCTGCCGGCCGGGCGCGTGCTGGCCGCGGCGGCGGGGCTGGAAACGCCGGGCCTAGCGGCGCGCGTCGGCGTGCCGCGGGACAACGTGCTCTACCATGCCGGCCACCTCGCCTCCCGCTCGCGCTCCGCCGCCCGGCTGGCCGCGCTGGTCGAGGAGGAGACCGGCGCGCCCGTCAGCCTCGAGGAATTCGCCGGGCGCTGGGTGCGGCTGCCGCCCACCGAGCGCTCCCGCCTGGCCGGCGGCGGGCGTGGCGCCGGCGCCGAGGGCCAGCACGCGCGGCTCGGCGAGGGTGCGCTGATCGGCGTGCAGAGCTGGGACGCGCAGGCGCGCTTCGTGATCCGCATCGGGCCGGTGGATGCGCGGCAGTTCGAGATGCTGCTGCCCGGGCGCCCGCTGCACGCGCGGGTGGTGGCGCTGGCGCGGCTGTTCGTCGGCCTCGATACGGGCTTCGCCATCGCGCCGACCCTGCAGGCGCCGGCGATTGCCCCGTTGCGCCTGGGCCTGGCCGGCGGCGGCCGGCTTGGCTGGACCAGTTGGCTCAGCCTGCCGCCGGGACGCGGTCGCAACCGGCCTGGGACGGAACCCTGCTTCGAGCCACGATAGGCACTACACTTCCTGCAAAAATCATGCGATATTGGCAATGGTTGGCTGGTGGCTGGAATCGTGGCGTCACTTTCCTGTGATCCGGCCCCGGGCAGGAGAGGCGATCCGGGTTTCGTGCGGATGACCGCTGTTCGGCTCATATCGATGCGTTAAGATACGCTAATTCAGCGTAGGGGTGTCGTGAGCATGGCCAAGTTTGCCGCTTCGGTGGGCGTGATGATGCTTGCTGCGGCAGTTGCCCTGCCGGCCGCCGCACAGCGCTCCAGCGCGGAGGGCGAAGTGCAGCGGCTGATCGACCAATTGCAGCCGGGCTCCACCACGCGCGGCATCCGCGTGCCGACCGACCCCGCGCCGGCCGTTGCCCCGCGGCCTGCTCCAGGCGCCGCGCAGGACAAGGTCGCCGCCCCCAGCGCCCGCCCCATCGCCCCCGCGGCACCGGCCACGACCGCGCCGCCCGGCATGCCGGCGGCGTCGCTGACCGTGCTGTTCCCCACCGGCTCCGCCACGGTGACGCCGGAGGCCGCACGCAGCCTGGAGGCGCTGGGCCGGGCGCTTACTTCGCAGGCGCTGACGCCCTACCGCTTCCGCATCGAGGGCCACACGGACTCCGTCGGCACCCGCGAGAGCAACCAGGCCCTGTCCGAGCGGCGCGCCGCCGCGGTGCGCGCCTACCTCATCCAACGCTTCAACGTCCCGCCGGACCGGCTCGAGGCGATCGGCATCGGCGAGGACCAGCCCCTGGTCGCCACGCCGGACGAGACGCCGGAGCGCCGGAACCGGCGCGTCCAGATCGTGAACCTCGGCGCCTGATATGCGCCATGGCCCCCGCACTGCGGCATGGCTGTGCAGCACGCCCGGCGCAGGCCGCAGCGCTGCTTCCCCCGCAAAGACCATCCTCCTCCCCGGAGCCTGATCCACGATGACCCGCCTTGCACCCCTGCTCGGCGCCGTCGCGGTGATCGCCGCGAGCGTGCCGATCCCAACACCCGCGGGCGCCCAGAGCGACCCCGCCGCCCAGGCATTGATCGACCGCCTGCGGCCTTCGGTCGGCGGTGGCACCCGCGGCATCCGCATCCCCGGGGGCGATCCCACGCCGGTGGCGTCCCCGGTCGCCCCTGCGCCGATCTGGCGGACCAGTCCGGCGCCGCCACCACGTGCCAATGCCCCCTCGGCGCCAATTGCCACCATCGCGGCCGCACCGCGGCCGCCGGTGCCGGCCGCCCGCGACACCACGGCCGATGCGCCCTCGGTCTCGATGACCGTCACCTTCCCCTCCGGCTCCGCGACCCTGACACCGGATGCGGAGCGGGCCCTCGCCCCGCTCGGCCGCGCCCTCACCGATCGGGAATTGGCACCTTTCAGATTTCGTATCGAAGGCCATACCGACTCCGTGGGCGACGCGGCCCAGAACCAGCAACTGTCGGAACGCCGCGCCGCCGCGGTGCGCGCCTACCTGATCAGCGCCTTTGGCGTGGATGCCGGACGCCTGATCGCCATCGGCTTCGGTTCCTCGCAGATGATCGTGCAGACACCGCCGCAGACCCCGGAGATGCGCAACCGTCGGGTTCAGATCGTCAACATCGGCAACTGAGTCGGCGACCCGATGGAGGGCGGCTCCGGGGATGATACGGTCCGCCTGACCAGGGCCGGCCTCGCCCGGTCCGCCGCGCAGGCCGCCACCCCAACGACATCGCGATCGGAAGTGCCGGGCAGCCCCGCCCACGGCTCCGGCCGAGGCGAGCTGCCGCCGCATCGCGGCGGCGCCGTGCTCGCCGGCCTGCTTGCCCTGCTGATCCTCGCCACCGCCGGCGTGGCCGCGCTGTGGTGGCGGGAGGGGATCGGACCCCGGGAGGACCGCCCAGCGGCCGGCGTCGCGTCGCCGGATGCGGTGCCGCCGGCAGGCATCGCCCCGCCACCTGCCGCGGGCGCGCCAGGTCGCCCGGCCGACCCGCCTCGGGACGAGGCCGCGACGGCCGCGCCGCTGGTCATCCTGCCGGATCCGCTGGCCGCCCCGCCGGCCGAGGCCACCCGGCCGCCCCACGCGGATCCGCCCCCGCTTTCCGAGCCGGAACTCGTCGCACTGCTCCCAGCGGAGCCGCGCGTGCTGCGCCTGCGTGAGAATCCGCGGGTCTTCATCCTGCTGTTCCCGACCCTCGAGGAGCAGGGCGCGGCGCTGAACCGCATGGCCGCGCTGATCGAGAAGGCCGGGCTGCCGCGCGACCGGCTGCTCGACGACGACGCGCTCGCCAGGGCGATCCGCGAGCAGGGCGAGGCCGCCGCCACCTGGTATCTCGGCCACGACTACAACGGCAGCGACCTGGCGCGCTTCTTCGCGCTGGCGGAGCGCGACCGCATCGCCCTCAACCCCGCCGAGCTCTGGGTGCGCGACCGGTTCCACGAGGCCCGCGCGCTGGTCGCGGCCGGGGACGAGGTCGCGCTGATCTCCACGGCGAACCCGGACCACCGCATGGACCACGCCATGCGCGCCGCGATCCTGCGGCACGAGATCGGGCACGGGCATTTCTTCACCCTGCCCGCCCTGCGCGCCCATGTCCTGCAGGTCTGGCGCGAGCGCTTCCAGGAGCGCGACCGCCAGGCCTTCCGCAGCTTCCTGGGGCGCGAGGGCTATGACGAATCGAATGAGACGCTGATGGCCAACGAAGCCATGGCGTACCTGGTGTTCACGCCGGATCCGCGCTTCTTCTCCGCGCGGCATGTCGGCAGGACCGAGGCCGAGGTCGCCCGCCTGCGCGAGATGATGCGCAGCGGCATGCCGCTGCCGTGATGCGGCAGCGGGCCGATCCTCAGCGCTTGGCGACGGTCTCCACCGGCAGCACCCGCGCCGTGACGCGCGCGCCCTGGCCCTGCAGCGCCCGCAGCCGCGCGGCGAGCGCCGCCAGGTAGTCCGCCTGCTGTTCCACCACCGGCCGGCGCTGCGGAAATATCGGCCGTTCCGAGGCGAAGATGACGACCAGGTCGGTGCCGAAGGGCTCATCGACCTCCCAGCCCGGGAAGCCCGGCGCCGGGTCGCCGAGCGCCACGCGCGCGCGCGCCGGCTCGGTGCGCGACGGCACCAGGTGCGCGACCTCGCCGGACTTCATGAAGTAGCTGACATAGAGCTGCGACTGGTAGTCCGGCATCTCGACGGACAGGCGCAGCAGCTCGCCCCTGGCCAGCGGCGCGGTGCCGAGCACCCGGGCGCGCGGCGGCGCCTCCGCGAACAGGGCGGCGACGGGGCGGATGGCGTCCAGGGCCTCGCAATACGGCCCCTCGAAGCTTTGCAGCTGCAGGGAGACGGCTCCCGCAGGAACGCCGCGGCTGGTGAAGGCCTGCTGCACCGCCGCCTCGCCGCCGCGGCGGATGATGCCGCTGATCGTGGCGCGGTCATCGGTAACGCTCCAGCTCAGCAGGCTGCAGGGCTCCGCGGCCGCGGCCGCGGCCGCGGAGCGCAGCTCGGCGCGGGCGCGGAGCTGGGCTTCCTGCTCCTGCTGGCGTCGGCGCTCGGCGGCCACCTGGTCCTCGGCCTGGCGGCGGCGGTCCGCCTCGGCCGCGGCGGCGGATTGCTGCGCCTCGGACAGGCGGCGGCGCTCCGCCTCGGCCGCGGCCTGGGCGGCGACCGCCTGCTGCGCTTCGGCCTGGCGCCTTCGCTCGGCCTCGGCCGCGGCCTGCGCGGCAGCCTCCTGCTGGGCCTCGATCTGGCGTCGGCGATCCGCCTCGGCCGCCTGCTGCGCCTCGATCTGGCGTCGGCGATCCGCCTCGGCCGCGGCATCGGGGCCGGGCGGCTGCGACTGGGTCTGCTGCTGCGCCTGCCCGCCCAGGCGTTCGGCGTCCTGCCGGGCCGCCGCCTCGCGCTGCTGCTGCTCCTGCGCCGCCTGGCGCTGCAGGCGGTCGGCGTCCTCCCGCGCGCGCAGCTCGGCGTCGCGGCGGATCTGCTCCTGGCGCTGCTCCGCGGTCTCGATGGCGCGCCCGTCGCCGCCGCCCTGGCCGAGCACCAGCCAGGCGGCAACCGCGGCGACCGCAAGTCCGCCGCCGGCGCCGAGGATCAGCCCGACCGGCGGTTTCCTCGCCGCCTGGGGCGAGGGCGCGGGCGCGGCCGGGGATGCCGCGGGCGCGGTGCGC
>JAIEOP010000162.1 GCA_019750465.1 Acetobacteraceae bacterium
GCCCGCAGCGCGCCAAGGCGGCGGACGGAGCCGGCCTGGGCCGCGGCCATGACGGCCGTGGTGACGGGGCGGATTTCGACGCGGACGCCGCGCGGCAGGTCAAGCCAGTACGGCTCGACCGGGAGGTCGAGGGTGAGCATTCACAATATCCTTTGATTTCGATTGGGGAACTCGATCGCTGAGGCTGATGCTGTAACGGGCCGGCATCTGATCCAGACAAAGGCCGATCTCGGAGAAACGGCGACGGCTGTTAAATGCGGCATCGCAGAGGTCCGACATGAAGAGGGCGCACGAGACGCAGCCAGCGCTGCAAGTTCTCTAGCGGTTGGCTCCTACCGTGGCCGGTATCAGACGGTCTCGCCGTCTAACCAAGCTGTTTGCTTAATGCCCCGCCTTGGGAAGCGTTATTTGGTCCGTCCGCAGGCGAAGATAGTTCCTCAATGCACGGATCAGCACAATGAATTCGTGGAGGTCTGCGAGCTCCGCGTAATCCTTAACGCATTGCCTCAGCTTAACCTTCCCCGCCCAGGTAAGATCTCGGTGCGTCTTCCCCGCGATCGTTTTCGACCGCCTGATCTCGTGTGAGTGGTCTGCCTCGAACACGCGGTATATCTCGGGCGAGACAAGGTCCTCGATCTCCCAATCCAGTTGGAGATAGTCCCTGTTCAGGTCGATAGCCCGTTGCTTGACGGTCGCCGCAGTCGCGCCGTTTGCGAGCGGCATGACGGGGTGCAAGAGGAACAGGTCCCTGTAGCCAACGATATGCCGGCTCAAGCCTGCGCCGCGACCGAAGGCTCGCCGCCCCTCTTCATCGTTGTCGAAGAGCCCAATGAACCGGTACTTCAGGGCGCCATCCGGGTGGACATCCACAGCAGCAAGCTGGTGCGCGGCGCGAAACCTGTCATTCACCCCGTCCACGCCACCGGCGTCGGCCTGTCCGGCCGCAATCACTGATAGATCTTCGCCCAAGGGGTCAATTCCGAAGGCGCTCTTGTAAAGCCGAGCTGCATGTTCAAAGTAAAATACGTCGCTTTGACCTTCGACAATGACGTTTCCTTTAGATACTCGCCAGCTGAGCTGCTGAGCCCAAAGTTGGACTATCCCGGCCATGTCAAATGGCCGTCAGAGGACGCAAAAACGGACCATTGTGACCGAAGGTGATGTAGCCACTTATTGCGACACCCGGTCTGATTTCGCTTTGCCCGAACTCCTGAGGCCGGAAAACCACTTCACCGTCCTGGAACTCCCGGACACGGGCGAAGTATCGTCCCTCACCGCTAGCCGAAACACGTGCGTGGACCTGCCGATGGACTTGCTTTTCGGGGATAAGCAACCAACGGAGTCGTGGCGGGATCTCTACATAGTGCTCTTCCTGCTTCCATAGCTGGCGGAGTCGGCGGAACAACCGGTCCGCTTCGTGATGTCGATCACGCTGATGGAGGAGCACGGCGTATTCGAGCTGAAGTTGTGGGCTGAGGCTCACACTGCCGGCGTCGAGGGACTGGAGCAGCTCAAGCTGAACGGCGAAGTCGTAGGGCTGGTCAAGGCAGGCGAGTAGATACCGAAGCTTCACTGCCTGAACGTTGCCCCGCAATTCAGGCGACGCAAGCAGCTCCGCGGTGCGCACGCGATTGTCCGGCGGGTAGTCGGCCAGATCCATCCCTTCGAAGCGGACGACGTTAGCCGCAAGGGCACGGAGCGCTCTAACAATGGCTTCGGCCTCTGTACGCGGCTCCCGTTCCTCGAGAGATTGGGGTGAAGTAGCCAGCAGGATGTCCATGGCAGCATCGGCCAGACGGCCAAGAGCGAAGCTGCGTTGCGCTGACTGACTACGCATGTTGGCGGCATAGACGATACCGAGTACTTCGATCGCGTTCTCAGCAGCAATATCTGGGGTCGTGCGCGCCTCGCTGATGAGCGTGCGAGCGTAGGTCTCGATGACGAATGAATTGTCTGGATTCAAGCGGTAAGCCTGACGCGTCGCGTCCCGCGCCTTCGCCTGAAGTTCATTGATGCGCTCTGCCCCTGCTTGTCGCGCCTGCTCCGCCTCCGCCAGGTCGTGGTAGCCATGCGCCAGAGAGTTCAGAAGGTTGAGGTCGGACTCCCCACCAATCTCGTCGTTGATAGATAGCGCAGCCTCGATGTCTGCGACTGCGCGGACAAGCAGCTCCGCCCTCTCATCGTTGGTGAGGTGGAAGGCCCCGGTGTCCTTGGCGATCCGCCGCCGCGAGATAGCAGAATGATGCAGAAAGGTTCGGCTAGTGGTTCGCAGAGAGCGTGGCATCTGGTCGAGCGCAGTCAGCGCTTCACGCCAGTAAGGAGCGAACGTCGAGTGACCGTGGGCCGGATCGATCTTGAAGATGGAGATAGCGAAGCCGTCGGCGATCTCTCTCAAGTCCGGCCGCTCCAGCACCGGCAGGGTGGAGAGCCGACAAAACACGAGGAACCGAAGGTGCTCGGGGTTCTGGGCATCGCCGAAGCCTAAGGCCTCAAGTGCCTCGCGGTCGTAGAAGAGTGAGGTTAGCAGAAAACGTCCCAGGATGTCGTGGATCAGTGCCCAGTAGCGCTCACGTTCACCCCGAATGCGCATCAGGCCGAGCGCGCCGGCTTGACCCTGCAGATCAGCGAGTCGCTCCGAGACAGGCCAGCGCTTACCCAGCGGCAACATGGCGTCTGGCAGCGGCAGCCGCTCCGTGCTGAAGGCTGCGATGCTGATGATGGCGGCGCGAAGTTCGGGGTCAGCAACAGTATCTTTGAACTGGCGATACACCCACGCTTGCACAGTCTCGCTCATATCGAACAGACGCTGTAACCAAAACGACAGCGCGATCCAGAAGGCAGTTATCCCGCGGTCCGACTGGACACTCGATGCCTCAAAGAAGCGCTGCCATTCAGCCTCGGAACGGGTTCCGCCATGGCTTCGTAAAAAAGCATTCAAATGGCGGCCGAGTTCTGATGCATTTTCTGAAGATATCTCGTGCGTTAGCTCCGCCAGGAGCGAAAATCGCGGGTCGCCCATCATGCTTAGGGGCAGATATGGCCCAGTCGCGATGAGGAAGCAGGCACGCCTGCCGCTCTGTTCGAACTCCCGCGCGAACCGAGTCAGTTGGTCCTCACGCCCTTCCCAATGGCCATCAAAGACTATCAGTGCCGGCGCTTGGTAGAGCTTAACTTGCTCCTCCGCCGCCTGGGCCGCCGCTAGGCGCGCCGCCTTTTCTAAGAAGGACACCAATTCCAAGCCTGTCGGCGTAAACGGTGCCCGCCCCGCGACCAACGTCGGATAGCCCTGCTCAGCGGCACTCCATGCGAGGCTTCTCAGGAATGTCGTCGCGCCAGCACCAGACTCGGCCTGGACATAGAAGATTCGGTTGGCGCTAGGTCCATCTCGATCAAGGTTTCGCAACGCTGCTCGAAGCCGAGCCCAGGCCTCGGGCGCTCGTTGCCATGGGAGGCCGGCGGCATAAGGCCGCCACGAGCCAGCAGAGTTCTGAAAAAATCCCTGAACCTCGCTGGTCTTGAGGTCCTCAGGCCCAAGTCGCAGCAAGAGGTCTGCCGAGATCAGCTCATAGCGTCCGAGCACTGGGTGCTGGGGATCGTCAGCGCTGGACACGTCGACGGTTCGCAGAGCCGCCTTGGAGTCCCTGACTCTGAGATGAATTCGTCCGTCGCGGCCAGAACGGTAGCGCTGGACCAAGTCCTCCGAGAACGATGCAGCCGTTCTCGGTATGAGCCAGACGTTTGTCGCAGAGGCGGCATCGCACCATGCCTGCAGTAATGCCTCGGCGTCAGGCGCATCGCTGACCACCGTGATGGCGGCGCGCAGGCCCTCCGCCCAAAGATCGCTGAGATGTGGAGGCAGACCTGCCTCCGGACCCGCAAGAATGATGAGCTGCTTGATCGACCGGCGCCCGAGCTCTTGAAGCATTGTCAGCCTGCGCGTTAGCGCGGCTAGCCCAGTGGAGGCGGGCCCGTTCCGTCCGTTGAGGAGGAAGATGGGAAGGCTTCGCCGCGGGAGCGGCACATCAGCGGGGTTCGAGTCTACAAGCAGGATCAGCCCCCGGCGACGCACGAGTGGATCGTCAGGATCCTCCTGTGCTTCAAGGGCGGCGAGCAGCGGCGCGTCTCCAGCTTCAGATAGCACCAGGCTCCACGGCAACCCGAGGATGCGCGCGGTCGCATGGGGGCCAGCTGCGGCGGCATAGGCCGGCATCAGCCATACAGCGGCGTCGCGCCCATCCAGGTTCGTAAACAACTGGTCTGGCGCGTCTTCGATTCGTCTTATGGTTGCAAAGGTCATTAGTTCTACCTTCAGCGTGTCTAGCGGGACTGTCCAGCTGCGAGATGGACCGGTCCGCAGCCGCCAAGCTCGGCTGGTTTGGAGAGCAAAAACTTAAGGATGCGGACTCCGCGAACCCTCGAGAATGCTCAAGCATATTAGACCAGCATGCCGACAGCTTAACAATTGATCGACCGACCCGCTGCACTCAGATCGGCATAATCGATCGGTTATCTCCCGAATTCGACTTGCCCCCGGCTGCTGTTGCGATCACGCGTACTCAGTGCCCGTCTGCTGGTTCCGCAGCACCGCCGTCATCATCCGCGTGGCCGTCGCGTTGAACGCGGCGCGGAAATCGAAGCTGGCCTCCACCCCGGCCGGCCCCTCGATCGGCGTCTTGGCCAGCGCCAGATAGACCTCGTGCAGCGTGATGGTCAGGCTGCGGTTCGCATCGATGGTGAAGGCCATGGCGAACTCCGCCGAGGTGCCGGCCTGCGCCTGGGCGAGCAGCGTCGTGTTCTCGAACCGCACGGTGATCTGGCCGGTGCAGCGCGCGATGCCGGGGTCCACACCCTCGACGCGGCGGTCGGCGCGGATGGTGCGCACCGCCTCCATCCCATTGGCGTAGGTGAGCCGCGCGCCAGTGACCTGCGCGAGCGCCACGCTGCTGCGCGTGATCGATCCCTGGGCCTTGTTGAAGGCGGTATAGGCCGCGCTGGTGGGCGTCCCGCCTGACGTGGCGCCGGTGCGCACCGAACCCTGGCCCAGCAGCCCGAAGGTGGCGGTCGCCGCGCCGGTCGGCGTGAAGTCCATCTCCAGCGTGTCGGCGCGGACGCCGGTGCAGACGTCGAAGGATGGCACGTCGGGATAGCCGATCTCCATCGCGTTGCTCGGCAGCGAGGCCGCGCCCGAGCCGAAGGTATGGATGAAGTTGGTCGTGCCGGTGGTTGTCGGCGCACCGAGCAGCAGCCGCAGCCAGTGGCCGATGTTGATCAGGTCCACCGGCACCACCGCCTGGCCGGCGACGGTCACTGTGTCGAGGAAGGGCGCCGCCGGATCGCGGTTGCTGCCCACGCCGATAACGTCCGCATCCAACAGCGGCTGCTCCGCCCCGAGATCACAGGAGAGGAACGGCATGCGCCGCCAGTTGCTGCCGGGCGCGGTGCCGTAGGTTGTCTCGGGCAGCATAAGCAGGCGGCAATTCGCGCCGATGGCACGGGGCATGGGCTTTCTCCTGGAGGGGGATCAGGCCAGCGGCGAGCCGGCGACGGTGAACCAGAGGGTGATCGGGATGGCGGCGGCGCGGGCCGCGGCTGCGCCTTCGAACTCGACGTCCTCGAAGGATGCGCTGCCGGGCTGCGCCCATTCGACGGCACCGCCGAGGGTGCGGTTGGCGGTGATGGCGGCGGCGATATCCACCAGCAGCGCATCGAGCAGCGTGTTGCGCGCGGCGGGCGTGGCTCCGGCGACGGTAATCTCGACCTCGGCGCGATGCTCGATCTGCCAGGCGAGCGGCGAGAGGATCGGCGTCTCTTCCACCGTCTCGCCATCGCGGACCACGACCAGGCCGCCGGTGGGAATGCGCTGCGGGATAGTCTCGCCCCGCAGCACGACCGGCGCCGGGTTCCTGACCGCCAGCGACGTGACCAGCCGGCTGTGCAGCGCGGTGATGGCCGTCTCGCGCGTGCTCACGCGGCCCTCCCGCTCTCGCGTTCCCAGGCCGCCACGAAGCGGCCCGGCAGACGTCGCAGCCCGCGCTCAGCGGCGCCACGCACGTCGAGCCGCTTGGCAAGCTTCACCTGGGGCAGCAGGAGGAACATCGGCACCATCCCCTGTTCCAGCAGCCCGCGCGCCCAGGCCTCGCGCCCCTTGCGGTTGGCGGTGCCGACCTCGGTCACGCCGCCCGCCACCAGCCGGGTCCTGCGCCGCCGCCCGGTCTGCTCGCCCTGCCTCAGTGGCAGGCACCACACAAAGCCCCGTCCCGACTTGAATGGCCGCAGGAAGGCCTGGCCGGAGGCGACCATCTGCGCCGGCGTGACCCGCATGCCCTTCTCACCGCGACCGCGCCTGCCGCGCGCCGCGTTGAAGCCGGTCGGGATGGCCAGGAACTTCCCACCACCCTTGGCGCGGATCAGCGCACCCCGCTCGAAGGCGTCGATGACGTTCGGTACCTTGGTGAAGACCAACCCCGCCGGCCGCAGCGACTGGCCGCTCCGCGGGAAGATCATCGACCGCCAGGCATTGGCGATGCCGCGCGCGTTGCCCGAGAAAGCGGTGGTGACCTGCCGGCGCAGCTCGGCCTTCACCTGGTCGGTCTCGGCACGGATGGCGGTCATGGCGGCGCGCTCGCCCGCCTTCACCTCATCGGCCAGCACCTTGCGGAGGTCGCCGACGATGGCGACGCCGAGCCGCATGGATCAGCGCCCACCGAATTTGCGGCTGAGGATCCGCAGCAGCAGGTCGTGCAGCGCGGCGTAGCCCAGCGTGCCGGCCAGCCAGGCCACGGCGAACAGCCACCAGCCGTCGAGCTCGAAGGCATGGGCAATCAGCCAGGCGCCGGTGCCGAGGCTGCCGCCAGCCAGCGCGTGCAGCAGATAGGCGCGGGTCAGCAGCGGCCGGTCGGTGGAAGAGAAGCGTGCCATCGCCCCGAGCGCACCCAGAGCGCCGGCGAGTAGCGCCTCACCGACGATGCCGCCGATGCGCTCCGGGTCGATCATGGCGGTGCTCCTATCGGCGGCAGAAGACGCGCCAGACGATGCCCGCGGCGTCGCGCTCGGCGTGCTGGACGGTCAGGGTGTCGGTGCCGAGCGTGAAGGTGTCGTCCGCCGTGACGCTGGGCAGCACGGCGATGGCGACGGTCAGGACGTCGCTGGCCTGGATCACGCTCGTCCCGAAGGCATCGCCGAGGCGGTCCGGCGACGAACGGACCACGCGGAGCAGGACCGGTGCCCCGGTCCCGCCTGCGCGATAGGTCGCATCCGTCCCGATGTTCGGATCCGCAGCCAGTGCATCCATGGCCGCGGCAAAGGCGCTCACGCTGGCCGCCGCAGCCGCCAGGCGAGGACCCCGACCACCGCGGCGGCGATGACCGCGATGGCGACGGCGGGCGCCAGCGTGCCCAGCGCCTGGATCGCCGGAGCGGCCTGCGCCACGGCGGTGGCGATGCCCGCCGCGCCCACCAGCACGGCGCCGCGGCCGGTGCCGGTCGCCGCTGCCACCTCCCGCAGAGTGACAGGTGGCGCGGGCGGGACGCCGGCCAGGGTCAGGGCGCGGTCGATCACGCCGGCCGGATAGGACAGGCCCGCACATTCATGGTGGATGATGGCCTCCACCAGCGGGCGCAGGTGATCGTGCCGGTGCAGATCGATCGCGTCATCCGGCCCGACACCGATCCGCCGCGCCACCACCGCGATGTACGCGGCGGTGTCGTTCTCCACCTTGGGCGCCCAGCGCTCGATGATCGCGCGCGGCGTTCGCAGCTTGTGCCGGTCCTGGTAGGTGACCAGCAGCGCCGCCAGCGCACGGATGCCGAACTCATGGCTGGTAAAGCGACAGAATCGCCCGTCTGAGGGTGGGTCGGCAAGGCCCTGCCATTTGTTGGCGGGGACATGCTCGATGTTGCCCGGGTTGCGGTTGCGGTAGCCCCGCGTGGCCTTCGGATCGATGCTCATGCGCCGGACGCCGGAACACGCAGCAGCACGGCGCGCACGGTGGTGTCCGCGGCGAGTGCTGCGACCGTGGCGAGGCCGACCTGGAAGTTGCCGGTGGCGGTGGTGGTCAGGCGGCGGTTCGTATTGTCCCAGAAGAGGCGCGCCCCGGCGGTGATGGCCAGCGCCGGCTCCTTGGTGATGTCGAAGACGCCCTTGGTCTGGCATTCGATGACGGCGTTCTGCACGCCATCGACCGCGGCGACACCGAAGAGCGCGCCGACCAGGACGCCCTGGCCGGAGGTGACGCCGCCCGCATAGGGGACGGCAAGTGCGAGGCTGTCGCCGGGCTGCACATAGTTGCGCATGGGGATGAGGTCTCCAGAAGCGCAGAAGGCGTCCCGACGGACGCCCGCTGCGTGGATTGATGATGGATGGACTGATGCGGGCGGAGGGGATCAGGTGCCCGGATTGAACCAGGCGCCGCGCCAGTCGATGGCGCCGACGCCGAAGTCGAAGATCACGCTGACCTCGACGCCGTCGACGCCCTGGACATTGCCGGTGGTGACCTGCGGCCCCTCCGCCCCATTGAGGTAGCCGTAGACGTAGACCGGCGCCGCCATCGGATCCGAGAACAGGTACCAGCGGTTTGCCGGGATGAGCGGCTCGACCAGCGGCTGCACGAAGCCCGCGTAGACGTTCGCGTTCGAGGTCTGCGTCGCCTGCACCGAGACGGTGAGCTGCCGCGCGGCGAGTTCCTGGTTCGGCCCGACCAGCAGGCGCATCTGCGCGCCCACCGCGATGGGCAGGCCGTCGAGGGTCTTCTGGCGCATCACCGCGGCACGGCCAAGGGCCAGGTTCGGCAGGTCGAGCGCGGTGCCCGCACCCGCCTTGTTGGCGCGTGCCGCCGCCGTGCCGAAAACCGCGGCCGCGCCGGTGATGAGCGTCGGGCCATCGCCATTCGCCGCATTCAGCAGCTGGTAGGCGGTCGCGTTCTCGAAATCGGCGACGCGCCGGCCGATCATGGAGGCGAAGTCGGTGAAGGCGCCGAGATCGTCGTTCACCAGCATCTGGCGCGTGACGCGGATGCGACGGGCGAAGGTCTGCAGGAACACCAGCTCCTGGCTCTCGGACATGATGCCGGCCTGGACTTCGCCATTCTCCGACAGCGGCAGCAGCGTCGGGAAGTCACCGACGCGGAGGTGGCGGTGCGGCTTGAAGTCCCGGAAATCGCGGCGGAGGAACAGCGTCCGGTAGGTGGGTGCCGCCGGCGCGTAGGCGGCCAGCAGCATCTTGTTGGCCGCGGCCGACAGCAGCGCCGGGAAGTCGCTGGTGGTGTGGAAGGCGCGCTCGGCCAGGATGGTCGGGTTGCGCGGCACGTTGCGCTCGCCGCGGGCGCGGAGCAGTTCGCCGATCATGTCGGAGGGGCGCCAGCCCAGGAACTCGGTGTGGCGGCCGGTCGCCGGCGCCTGGTAGCCGGGCATGGTGCGGGCGGCGAGCGCCTCGGCCATGGCGTCGAGAAGCTGCGACGGGTCCTCGTTGGAGGGGCCGGTGTCGGGGCGCGCCGGCAGGGAGGGACGCGCGGCACCGCTGGTGAAGGCGTCCCACAGGCGGCCACGCAGCACCTCGGGCGAGACGCGGTCGCGGATGGCGGCCTCGCGCATGGTGTCGAGCATGTCGGCGGTCACCAGGCCACGGGCGGCGGCCAGCACCGGCTCATAGCCGGCGATGCGCT
This sequence comes from Acetobacteraceae bacterium, assembly GCA_019750465.1. Lineage (GTDB taxonomy): Bacteria > Pseudomonadota > Alphaproteobacteria > Acetobacterales > Acetobacteraceae > JAIEOP01. The sequence continues at coordinate 9,659 of JAIEOP010000162.1, forward strand.
CGACTGCGGCGCGTTCCGCCTCGGCCCGGATGGCCTCGAGATCGGGCGCCGCCGGCGCGGCACGGGTCGGTTCGGGCGGAGAGGTGGTGGTCACGGGGTTCTCCTGGTGCGGGATGGTGGGCGGCGCGGGCGGCGCCGGCGCGGGATCCGGCGAAGCCGGCGTCGTCTCGGGCATGGGTGGTTCCTCGGGGATGGTCAGGGCGGGTTCGATGGCGGTGGCGGGGGTGCCCTGGTCCCCCTCGCCACGGATCACGGCCAGGCCATCCACCGGGACCGGCACGATCGAGATCTCGTAGGGCTCCCAATCCACCGCGCGGTGGATGGTCTGGCCGGTGGCGGCGTCGGGCCGGGGCTCGTAGCGATGAACGCGATAGCCGACGCTGACGGACTGCAGCGTGCCGTCCGCGACGCGCTGCCAGACCGGCTCCACGTCGTCGGCGCCGCTGAATTGGAGCGTGGCGTAGCCGCGGCCGGCCTCGAGCCGGGCGGCGGTGACGCGGCCCAGCACGTCGCGCGTCCCGGCACGGCGGTGCGTGTCCAGCACCGGCGCGCGGCCGGAGCGGAGCGCGTCCATGCGCACCGCTGAGGGCGCCATGTCGAGCTCTTCGAGGATCGGCCCGTAGGGCGGGACGAAGTTGCGGGCGCGGGCGCCGGTGGACCACACCACCTCGACAGTGCGGGCTGCGCGATTGACGGTGACGGGCGCGGCGAGAGCCCGGCAGGCGGTGATCGACTGCCCAGCGGGGGGAAGTCGATCCGACGCAGGTTCTCGCTCCGGCGCGGGGCTGGGCCCCTCCGGTTCGATCGGCTCGGTCATAAGGCGTTCTCCTGGGGCGGCGCCGCTACGGCGCGGCAAAGCCCTGCGCGTTGACGTAGACCTGCGCACCGGTGGTGATGCAGGCGACGTTCATCGCCGTGGCGGCGGTGCCGCGCAGCGGCGTGGGAAAGTTGATCTCCACGGGCGCGGCCATCGCGGCCGGCAACAGCTGCCGCCAGATCACCGTCGCGCCGTCCTTGATCACCACCTCCGTCGCCACCGTCGCGTGCGCATTGCGGATGTCGATCGAGGTCACGTAGTTCCGGATGCCGGCCGCCGCCGCGGCCCGGAGTACCACGTCGGTGGTGTTGATGATCCCACCCGCGGCCGCAGCGTATTGCCAGTCCGCTTCCGGGATGGCGTAGGGCTTGGTGACCAGCCCGCCGATCAGCGTCGCCAGCAGATCCACACCGCGCGCCGTGGTCACAGCGACCGGGTTGGCCGAGTAGCCCGTCGCCGCCAGAACCGGCACCGCGCCGCTGGTGTTGCGCGCCTGGCCACCCACCGGGGTGACGCTCGGCGGGATGGTGCTGAGGACGTTCACGCCCAGCCCCTGTCCGGCGACCGACTGGCCGCGGCCGGCGGTGATCTCCGTCGTCAGCTCGGCGTAGTCCGCGATGGTGACGAACTGGACCTTGATGTCCGTGTTCGAGACTGGCGCCAGGTTGCGACTGACCGACGCCCAGCCGGTGTTCAGATAGGCGCCGGTGAAGGTCGAGCCCACCAGATCGAAGCTGTTCGCGTCGATCACCGTGATGGTGAAGGTCCCATTCGCCCCGGGCACGCCCGACACGTCCGCCACCGTGACCACATCGTTCGTCGCGAAGCCATGCGTCGCGCGAGTGATGCGCACCGCCCCACCGCCGTTGTTCGCGACCGCCGAGACGCCGCTGATGAACTGCCGGTTCCGCACGCGGATGCGAAAGCGATACAGCGCATTGGGCTCCGGGATCTGCTGGTGCCGGACATAGGAGTTCGAGCGCGCTGCCGTGGTGTCGAGCAGCCGCCCGTGGAAGTAGCATTCGTCATTGGTCGGCTCGAGTTCCAGCACCGACCAACCTGCGGGCGCGGTGGTCGGGATCGTGCTGCCGGAGGTGCTGCCGAGGCGTGGGGCGCCCTCGCTCTGCACCTCGTAGTTCGCAAGCGTCGCGCTGGCCCCATCCAGCCGCCAGGCGGCGGCACTGCGCCCGTCCGGCTGCGCCGTGGTGGGATCGATGCTGACCAGTTCGAGCCAGACCGACTGGCCGACGATCCGCTGGCTCATGTTCACCGCCACCATGACCCGCAGCGGAATGGTGAAGGTGGTGCGGCTGGTGAGCGTGAGCTCATCGTCGAGGGTCGTGCCGGTGGAGATGGTGACGGCGCCATCCGCCACGGTGTGGGTGATGCCGCCGCCGGTGGCCGCGATCTCCCAGCGGGCCGGGTTGATCTCGGTCCCGTTGAAGCTGTCGCGGAACTTCTTCTGCATGCTCTTGATCTTGAGCATGTCGTCGGTCCAGTCGTAGGCGCCTGCGATCATGGCTGTGCTCCTGGGGCAGCGCCCGCATCCGCACGCGGCGATGCGGCGCCGGTGGCGGCGATCTCGATGGCGGCGAGCTGCGCGGCATCCTGGGCAGCGCCGGACTTGGCGACGCGGCGGGGATCCGTGTCGAGCGAGATGCCGGCCTCATCCAGCAGGGCATTGGCCTCGCGGATCATCTCCACCACCTGGCGGAAGTCGTAGCCAAAGGCGCCCACGGCCTCGGGCTGCGGCACGAAGCCGGCGCGGACCTGCGCGATGAGCGCCGTGGTGTCCTTGAGCGGGTCGATCATCTCGTGCGCCGGCGGGACGTGCGACAGGCCGTCCGGCACATCGGCGCCCCACAGCCCGAGCAGCGCGCCCTGCGCGTGGAAGCGATCTGCGATGGGGCGGACGAGCATGGGAATGAGCATCCCGTACTGGACCTGCTCGCAGAGCCGGCGGAACTCGATCTTGCCGGCGCGCAGGCTGGAGTAGTTCGCCTGAGTTAGGTCGCCCGCCACCTGGTCATAGGTCAGGCCCGTACCGACGGCTGACGCCTCGAGGGCACGGCGTGCAAATGCCGCATGCGATCCACCGCCGGAGGGATTCACAACCTCCACGGATCCCATGCCGCGGCGATACAGGATCATCCCCGGCTCGAAGCTCTCCACCGTGCGGCCCTGGGCGTCGCGGAGAAGACCCGAGGCCGGGCCGGTCATGGCGTCGTCGCCATCCTCGGACACCACGGCCGCGAGGCAGGCCTCGATCTTGGCCTTCATGAGCAGCGCGGCCTCGTAGTCGCCGAGGTCCCGGAGCCGGGTGAGCACCGGGGCAAGCCAGGACACGTCGCGCAACTGACCGGGCCGACGCTTGCGATAGATGTGCAGCACATCGCGTGCGGGGACGCGCTGGCTGCTCAACCAAGTAGCGCCGCCCGGCAGCACCCAGGACGCGCCGGGATGCACGCGGTGCAGCCAGTAGCCCACCGGCTCGCCAGCCTCGCCCAAGCCGATGCCCTGCAGGGTGGGGACGCCGTCGATGACGCCCTGCCGCGCCGTGTCGAGATGGTCGCTTTCCAGGACCTGGAGGCGGAGACCGATCGGATTCGCCGGCGTGATGTCGGCCGGCAGCAGGCGGACGAAGCATTCGCCGCTCTCGACTACGGCCCGCATGACCAGAGCCTGAAGGCCATAGAGGTCGAGCCGTCCCTCGGCGTCGCAGGCAGTGCTGTCGGACCAGCGGCGCCAAGCCTCGGCATGGGCCTTGTCCGGCCAGCGGGTGGTGATACCGGCGCCGACGGCATTGCCGGTCCAGAGATCGACGATGCGCGCGGCGTAGGGGTCGTTGCGGACGGCATCACGGGCACGTCGCGCCACGGTGGGCGTGGCCGCGCCGACTTCCGCCGTCGCGCTGCTGCCGGATGCCGCCCAGCTCGAGGCGCGGCTGTCCTGCGCTGCGGCATAGCCGCGCAGCGCGTGCCAGGCATCGCGGATGCGCCCCATCACTTGCTGCCCTCGCGGGAGAAGCTGGCGAAGGTGACGCTTGGGCGGCGGGCGGCGGTGTTCTCCGCACCGTGCAGGACCGACAGGGCGCGGCCGAGCTCGTCGAGGGAGCGGTACTCCACGGTGCGGCCGTCGAAGGTCACGCGCGTGGTTCCGCCGGTGAAGGCGGCGGCGAGCACGGCGGCGCGGGTGCCGGCAGGCTGGGCGAGCGCCCAGGCGAGGACGGTCGGATCCATGATCGTCCTCCTTTCAGCGAAGCCAGTTGCTTCGCGGTGCCAGCCATCCGCGGGGGCGTGCGGCATCAGGCGTAGGCGCCGGCGCGGTCTGCGATGGCGGTGATGGGTCAGCGACATTCCCTGCAGTGGGAAGTTCGCTCGGCAGAAGCGGTGCATCGGCGATCTGGTCCCGCAATTGCTGCCAGAAGCGGTCGCCATACCGATCCGCACCGAGCAGCCAGAGCGCCGCACGCGCCAGCACGGCGCAGTCCAGCGCCTCGTTCCGCTCGCGCAGCTTAGCCCATTCCTGCCGCGCGAAGCCGCGGCGGTCCTTCGTGGTGCGAAGCTGCTCCGCGACCAACTGCTTGACCCATTCGACGTCGATCGCCCGCGGCAGATGCACCCAGCCTTGCGGCCATTCCTCCGCGTCGCCGCGGCCGAGCCAGAGCCGGCGATAGAGATCGGCCTTCCAGGTGGAGACCGAGACGGTCCAGAGCTTGAGGCCGCGGCGGAGCTTCTGGCCGTTGACCAGCGCGTCCACCGGCGTCGGGCCCTGCACCGGCTGCGCGCGATTCCAGCCGTCGATGCCCTTGGTCGGCGCGATCCGCGGATCCCGCAGGCGCCGCAGGTGGCCATAGACGGCGGCGGTGTCGCGGCCGCCGGTATCGACGCAGAGCCGAGCGATGCGCATCGCGCCACCGCCATGGCGCGGCCAGTCGCGCGCCAGGAGCTTGGCGAGTTCATCCCACGGTTCCCGATCCCGCGGGCTGCCGGGGATCACCACGTGGTCCACGAGCCAGGACGAGAACCCCTCCGCCCAGCCCCAGACGTCGCATTCCAGGCGATCATCCTGCACGTCCACGCCGGCGGTGAGCACCAGCGCACCGGGCGGGACGACGCCCATGGCGAAATCCTCGCGGCGCTCCACCAGGCGCTCCCAATCCGGCGCCTCACCCTGCTCCTGCCAGGTCTCGCCGAGGACGGTGTTCCGAAAAGTCTTGATGTCCTCGGGCTTGCCCTGTGCCGCCTCCCAATCCCGCGCGATCTGCGCCCAGGACAGCCAACCGACCGGCGAGTACAGCGCCGAGATGTGGAAGCCGATGGTGTGCGGATCCTGGACCTCCGCCGTCGCGCGCCATTCGCCGCCGCCGAGCATTGCCGTCTTGTCGTGCTCCTGCATCGGGTGGTCGCAGGCGGTGCAATGATACCGCGCCGTCTCGGGCGCCCCTTTCTCCCAGAGCAGCCGTTCGAAGCGGAGCCACTGCATCTCGCCACACGCCGTGCACGGCACGAAGAAGCGACGCTGGTCGCTGGCCAGGTATTCCCGCTCGATCCGGCTGCGGCCGGCGATGGTCGGCGTCGAGACCAGGAAGGCCTTGCGCCGCCAGCCGAAGGTGCGGGCCCGGGCCTCAGCGAGTGCGATCGGATCACCCTCGCCGGCGACGTCGCCGGGATAGGCATCGACCTCGTCGAGAAACAGGAACCGCGCCGTCATCGAGCGAAGCCCGACGGCGCTGTTGGCCCCGGTCAGCACCAGGATGCCGCCAGGGAATTCCTTCGACAGCATGGTGTTGCCGCTGTCGCGGGCCCGCGCCGGCGCCACCCGCTCCCGCAGCGCCGGCGTTTCCTCCAGCAGCGGGTCAATGCGCTGGCGCGAGAAGCGCTTGGCCAGTTCCACGGTCGGCTGCACCGCCAGGGCGGGCGCCGGCACATGGTGCATGATGTACCCGAGCCAGTTGTTGCCGCTCTCGGTCGCGCCGACCTGCGCCCCCTTCATGAACACGACGCGCCGGGCCGGATGCACCGCCGACAGCGCGTCCATCACGTCCTTGAGGTAGGGCGTGCGGCTGGTCCGCCATGGCCCCGGCTCAGCCGAGGCGCGGCTGCCGAGCATGCGATGGCGCTCGGCCCATTCCGACACGGTGAGCTGCGGCGGCGGCCGGAGCATGGCGCCGACACGCCGGCGCACATGCTCACGGCTGCGAAGACCGGTCCCCTCCGAGGCCTGCTGGATCGAAGCGATCGGCCGCCTCCGTCAGCAGGTCGTTGATGTGGCTCTGCAGGATGGTCTGCAGCAGATGCGGGTCGACGCTGATCTCGGCGGCGATCAGGCCGGAGACGCGGGCCGGCCAGTTCAGTAGCGCGTCGCGCATGGTGCTGCCGATCTCGTCGAGCGCGGCGTTGGCCTCAGTGACATCGACCAGGCGGCGCTTGGTCTCATCCAGCGAAAGGCGCTGCGCCTCCACCTTCAGTGCGAGCTGCGCCACTTTGAGCCGGGCGAAGGGCGTGCCGTCCGCGCCCGCGCCGCTGGCCAGGGGCGAGCGGGCGGGATCGGCGGTCTCGGTTAGGCGGCGGCGGGTCTTGTCGATGTCCCAACTGCCGTCCGGCTCGCGGGCGATGCGGCCCGCCCGTTCGGCCTTGTGGATGGCGGTGTCGCTGACGCCGAGGCGCCGCGCAGCCTCTCGGGTTGAGGCGGTCAGTTCCGGCATGGCGGCGACTCTGCCTCCCATCGCGGAGCCGCGATGGGGGCCCGCAAGCCGCCGCGCGTGATGGCGATGCCGGCCTTCTCAGAGGGGACGAAGGGCGCGCTGGCGGGCGGCTTCAAAGGCGGTGATGGCGGCGGACCAGTCCAGCGTGGCGCCGTCGCCGAGCATCTGCACCGGCGCGAGGGCCACGCGGCGGCGCGACCAGTAGTTCCCGTCGAGTGTGGCGAGCCAGCCTGCCAGCCCCTGTGCGGCAAGCGCCGCGGCGGCGGCCTCGACCTCGGCTTCGCTGGGCGGCGCGGCGCGGCCCATCGTCACGTGCCGGCCGTCCTGCGCCAGGATGATCCAGCGGCGCTCGGAGGGCATCAGCCCTCCTCCTTCTCGGTCTGCCAGGTGGCGTAGTCCACCGTGGCAAAGATCCCGCGCCCGTCGCTGGCGGTGCAGACCTGAATGGTGGCGCGTCCCACGCTGTCGGTGCTGCGCGGCGCGGTGGCGAGAAGCTGCTGCCAGGTGGCGCGGTCCTGCGGGCCTTCGGCAGTCTGGTGCGGGAGGATGGTGGTGCTCATCGTCGTCTCCGTCTCGGCGGGGCGGGATGGCCCTGCGCGTGACGGACGGTTCGCGCTGTGTCGGAGCGCAGCCAACTCGATAAGGCGCCGGGAATCTCGATGATCCCCGGCGCTCCCGATCATGTTCAGCGGCGTGGCTGAGATGCTTCACTCCGCCAGGGCGTAGATGGTGAAGGAGCCCTTCGCGCCCGTCTTGTTGGGACCGACCTGGCGGATGCGCTCGCGCACCTCGATGCTGTGGCCCTTCTTCTTCAGCCCGGCGAAGAAGCCGCGGACCGTGTGCTGTGCCCACCCCGTGGCCTCGGCGATCTGCGCGACCGTCGTACCCTCGGGGCGGCGCAGCATGGCCAGCACGTGCTCCTGCTTTGTGCCCTCCCGCGGCTTGCGCGGCGCGTTGGCGTCCCGCGGGGCGCGGGCGGGCTTGCCGGCAAGCAGGGTGCGCAGGGCCTCCATCGGCGCGTCTAGGGCGCCGATCATGTCGCCCTCGCGGTTAGCCTCGTCATCCCAGGCGGCGAGCACCGTCGTGGCGGCATCGCGCAGGCTGGCGCGCGGCGTGGCGGTGCGCGCCGCCAGGGCTTGGTCGAGCAGGGCGATCTCCTCCGCCAGGGGCGCGGCCTGGGCGGGTTCGGCGACCGTGGCGTCCTGTGTCGCGGGCTTCGCGGCCGGCGCCACCGTGGGCGCCGTGTCGGGCACGCTGCCCTCGATGCCGGAGCAGTCGGGCTCGCCGGCCACCGCGTCGCCCTCGTTCGGGTCGATGCCGATGGCGCGCAGCCCCTCATCGGTGATGCGCGCCACGATCCAGGTGCCGTCGTCGTCCTGCCGCCAGCCAAGCCCGACGAAGTCCCGCGGGGCGTTGATCTCGGTGAGCAGGTTGTTCTTGATCAGGCTGCGGAACACCGCGTTGCGGGCCGCGGCGGGCAGGGTCTTCGGCGCGCGGGCGAGGCCCATCTCGTGCTGCGCGGCGGCGCTGAGGATCACGCGCTGGCTGTCGGAAAGCTTGGTCATCGTGGTGGTCTCCGGTTCCGGGTGCCGGTCATCGGCCCCTACTGCCGGGAGCCCCGCCGGGCAGAACCCGGTCGGGGCGGTGCGGGAGTGGCCTGCTTCAGCAGGCGTACTCGCCGCGGCGGAAATGCTGGTCCGCGATGTCCTTCAGCTTCGCGGTGGCATCCGAAAGCCAGGCCGCTTCGCCCCAGAGCACCGTCTCGGGATCCGCGCCGAAATGGTCCTCGCTGGCCTGCTGGAGTTCCGCGAGGAGGGCGTCGAATTCGGCCTTCTTCGCGAGGAAGGCGGCCAGGCTGCGTTCCTGGTTGCGGGCGGCGCGGGCTTCGCGGTCGGTCATGGTGGTCTCCGTCTGTTGCTGCAGGGCATCCCCTGCGCGTGACGGACCATTCGCGCTGTGGCGCGCACGAGCCAAGCAAGTTGCAGCGTTATCTTATTGCTTTGATTTAGCTTTTCGGATCGACAGATGATCCCCGCCGCTCCCAAGATTGGCGCCCTGGCGCAGAGCAACCGAGGGGCCATGTCTGCGGCATGAACACGTCCAGCACCGCACCCACCACGACCGTCTACTACGATGGCGCGTGCCCGATCTGCTCACGCGAGATCGGTCAGTACCGCAAGGTCCAAGGCGCCGACCGGCTCAATTTCGTCGACGTCACCGCGTGCGATGCGAACGGTCTCGGTCCTGGCCTGTCGCGCGACGCGGCACTGGCGCGCATGCATGTCCGGCGGGCCGATGGCAGTCTGGCGTCCGGTGCCGCCGCCTTCGCAGAAATCTGGCAGCAACTCCCGAAGCTCGCATCGGCCGGGCGGCTCGCGGCATCGCCGATCGTGCTTTCCGTCCTGGAGATCGGATACCGCGTCTTCCTGCGCGTCCGGCGACTCTGGCGGTGACACGCTACGACGCGGCGGCGGCCCGGCACGACGCGATGTCCGCAAAGATCCGCTCGTCACCCTCCAGCACCGCTGCTTCGCCCGTCGCCTCCTGCCAGCGGCGCACGATGACGTCGGCATAGGCGGGGTCGATCTCCAGCAGCACGGCGCGCCGCCCGGTGCGCTCGGCTGCGATCATGGTGGTGCCGGAGCCGCCGAAGCAGTCCAGCACGGTGTCGCGCGGCTTGCTGCTGTTGCGGATGGCGCGCTCGACCAGCGCCACGGGCTTCATCGTCGGATGCAGGTCGTTGCGGGCCGGCTTGTCGAAGTGCCAGACATTCCCCTGGTCGCGCGCGCCGCACCAGTAGTGCTGCGCGCCGGCCTTCCAGCCGTAGAGCATGGCCTCGAATTGCTGGTGGTAGTCGGCGCGGCCAAGCGCGAAGGTGTTCTTCGCCCAAATGATGGTGCTGGACCATTTGCCGCCGGCCTCCTGCCAGACGCGATGCAGCGTCGGCCATTCGGAGGAGGACATGCAGACGTAGCAGGCGCCCTTGGTGACCGAGAGCAAGTTGGCCAGTGCGGGACGGAGGAACTCGGGAAAGCTACCGCCGAGCGCGTCGTTCGCGATGGTCATCTTGGCCGCGGTGCCGCCCTCGTAGGCCACGTTGTAGGGTGGATCGACGAAACCCATGTCGGCCAAGTGGCCGGTGCCGAGAGCGCGCTGCACGTCGACCAGATTCGTCGCGTCGCCGCACAGCACGCGGTGCTCACCGCAGCGCCAGAGGTCGCCGGTCCGGGTGACCGGCACCACGGGCGGCGGCGGGGCCTCGTCGGCGTCATCGCCGAGGCCGGCGTCCGCAGCCGCCAGCAGCCGGTCGAGCTCCATCCCGGAGAAACCCAGCACGTCCAGGTCGACCACCGCCTCGTCGCGAATCCGCGCGATCTCGGCGGCGAGCAGCGCCTCGTCCCAGCCAGAGTTCAGGGCGATCTGGTTGTCGGCCAGACGGAGTGCGCGCGCCTGCGCCAGGGAAAGATGGCCAAGCCGAAGCACCGGCACGGAGGCGAGCCCGAGCTGCTTTGCTGCCATGACGCGGCCGTGGCCGGCGATCAGGACGCCCTCGGCGTCGACCAGCACCGGGTTCACGAAGCCGAACTCCGCGATGGAGGCGGCGATCTGCGCCACCTGCGTCGGGGAATGGGTGCGCGCGTTCTCGGCATAGGGGAACAGCGCCGCAACCGGCAGGTTGGAGACGACGAGGTCAGGCTGCATCGGCGGTGACCTCCTGCCGCGCCAGGGCAACGGCGTCGTAATCGCGCCCGTCATCGGCCAGCGTCACCGCCAGGTCGGGATGCAGCATCCGCCAGCGGGCAAGCGCCAAGTCGACATAGGCCGGCGCCAGCTCGATCGCGCGCACGCGGCGGTCGGTGCGCTGGCCGGCGAGGATCGTGGTGCCGCTGCCGCCGAAGGGCTCGAACACGACCTCGCCCTCGTCGGTGTAGGTCCGCATCAGGAATTCCGGCAGCACCACCGGGAACACCGCAGGGTGCTCGGTCTCGATGCCGCGGCCCTTGTGGCGGGTCAGGCGCAGCACGTTGTCGGGGATCCGGAAGTCCTGCACGGGCAGGCCGGCGTGCTGGTATTCCGAGATGGAGCCATCGGCGGCGCGCAGCCCGCTGCCCTTGTTCGGCGTGCCGGCCCATTTGCAGGGCACGATCTTGTTTGCCTGGCGCGACTGGCGGTTGAAGTGGAAGACCAACTCGAAGGCCGGCGCTAGGCGCCCGCTCCAGTCGCCGGGCAGGCCCGGCCCCTGGTCCCAGGCGTAGAGCCCGAACCGGCGCCAGCCGCGGGCGCGCATCCAGTCCAGCCAGCCGGCCCAATACGGCTGCCATTCGCTGTCGCGGTGGATGAGCCCGAGGTTCACCAGCACCTGGCCGTCTGGCCGCATGGCCGCGTCGAGATGCTGGAACACACCCTGCATCAGCGCGTCCCAGTCCGTGCCGCCGCCGGTGGTGTAGTCACGCTGGTTGCCGTAGGGCGGCGACGTGAACAGCAGGGCCGCACGATCTTCGCCCATCACGCGCGCCACGCTGGCGGCGTCCGTGCTGTCGCCGCAGAGCAGGCGGTGCTCGCCGAGCAGCCAGAGATCGCCGGGGCGGGTGACGGCTTGGCGCGGCGGCTCCGGATCAGCGTCGGCGGGATCCTCCGCCTGCGCATCCTCGGTGCCTGCCGCGCCAGCCGCGCCGCCCCCCTCGGCGGGATCCGCGGACAGGGCCTCGGGCGCGTCGCCGTCGGACACGGCATCTCCAGCCGCCGCGAGGATGTCCGCGAGCTCATCCGCCGAGAAGCCGAGCGCGGCGAGGTCGATGTCCTGCGCCGCCTGCACCGCAACGAGCGCATCCCGCAGCAGCGCCTGGTCCCAGGTCGCATTCTCCGCGATGCGATTGTCGGCGAGGCGCAGCGCTTCCTTCTGCGCGGCGGACAGATGCCGCAGCACGATCACCGGCACCTTGGCCATGCCGATCGCCGTCGCGGCCTCGAGCCGGCCATGGCCCGCGATCAGCACGCCCGCCTCATCCACCAGCAGCGGGTTGGTGAAGCCGAAGGCCAGCATGCTGGCCTTGATCTGCTCCAGCTGCTCGGCGCTGTGCACGCGGGCGTTGCCGGCATGCGGACGCAGTTCCGCTACCGGACGCAGCAGGATCTTCGCCGCCATCCAGGGGAGCGTCATCGGGCCATCCAGATTTAGGGGTGGGTGCAAACCATGCGGCCGCGGCTGCAAACTCAGCGCGGCATGGTTTGCGAGCTATCTGTTGGATCGCGCAAGGAAAGGGCTGCAAACCGCGACCCTGTTTTATGGCCTGGCGCTAGCGATGTTGCGCGCTTCCGCCCCCCGCATACAGCGGGGCCAGGAAGGACCCTGCGGCTCGAGAGCCACTGTGGCTGATCAGCGGGCCGGTGGCTCGGGAGCCACTCGGCTGCGGTCGCAATTCAACGACTATCGAGACACTATCCCTTCTGGTTCCGGTGCCGCAATCCGCTTTCAGCGGCGCGACGAATGCGTGGTGGACAATGTCCACACAGAGTCGTAGAACCAGCCCCGGAGGCCACCATGCCCACACCCGCCAAGCGCATCACCACCCCAACCCGACGCCCCGCAAAGGCCCAGCCCGCCATCACCGTCGGCGCGATCAATATCCGCGTCCGGCCCGAGGAGCGTGCTCTGATCGACCAGGCCGCCGTGCTCTCGGGGAAGTCGCGCTCCGAGTTCATGTTGGAGGCTGCGCGCCGCGCTGCGACCGACGCCATTCTCGACCGCACGCTGTTCCGCACCCAGCCGGCTGCGTATGCCAAGTTCCAGGCGCTGCTCGACGCGCCGCCCAACCCGAACGGCCGGCTTCGCAAGCTGCTGGAGACCGCGCCACCGTGGGAGTGAGTGCCGACGGGCTCAGCGCCCCGGCGCCGCTCGAAGACAAGCACGACCTGGCGATGTTCGACAGCGGCGAGGCCACGCTCGATGAGTGGCTACGTCGGCGTGCGCGGGCGAATCAGGCGGCCGGCGCGTCCAGGACCTTCGTGGTGTGCCGCGCCGGCTTCGTGGTGGGGTTCTACTGCCTGGCGGCTGGGGCGGTGGCCGTGACCGCCGCTCCAGGGCGTGTGAAGCGCAACATGCCCGACCCGATCCCCATGGCGATGCTGGGCCGACTGGCGGTGGACCGCAGCCTGCACGGCCAGGGCATCGGCCGGGCCCTGCTGCGGGACGCGATCTTGCGCGTGCTGCAGGCCAGCGAGGTGCTGGCGGTGCGCGGCGTGTTGGTGCAGGCCCTGAACGCCGACGCCCAGCGCTTTTACCAGGCGTGTGGCTTCATGCCGTCACCGATCGACCCGATGACGCTGATGGCCACGATGGCGGACCTGAAGGCCGCCCTGGGCTGAGGCTCAAGCGGCACGCTCCCGCGGTTGCAGGCCGTAATGGGCCGCCAGCACGCCGAGCGCCGTGAGCAGGATGCCCTGCGCCTGGACGTGATGGACCGGACGTCCCGACCACCCCTGCCGCAGTGCCCATTCCCGCAGGGAGCACTCGAGGCCGAGCACGTGCCACAGGCAGCTTCCGCCGGCGCTGTCCGCGCCGCCGAAAAGGTCCATCGCCGCGGCCAACCGACGCCGCGCAGCAGCCTGGCGTTCGCTCAGCAGATCGCCTCCGCCACCCTGGATGCGCAGCAGCTGCGTCGTGCGCATACCGTCCAGCGCCGCGAGCCGGAAGGTCACACGGAACATCGCCCCGGCCTCATGCATCTGCGGCGTGATGCTGCCATTGGCCAGCATAAGCCCGAGCGTGTCGACGGCACGACGATGCTGGACCGGGACGCCGGTCTCCGGATCAGCCTCACGAACCGGCTCCGAGAACCCGCCATGCTGGAGCCGCCACTTCGACGGGCCGAGCGCCTCGTCCCGTTTGGAGGTCTTTGCCTTCCGCTTACCGGCCATGAATCTTCTCCTGCTGCCGTGGCCCCCAGCGGCGCACGGCTTCGTTCTGGATCGCCTGGCGCAGCCAGGGATCGGTGATGTCCTCGAGGTGCAGCGAGATGACGCCCTGCTGCTGCCAGACACGGCGGCGCAGCATCTCCATCTCGGGCGTGGTGGTGGCGCTGCAGGTGCCGCGGTCGAGGCTGGACCTCGGCGCTTGAGGACCACCGCTGATCCGCTGCGATCCCTGCACGGGAAGGCGGTCACCATTCGCGCGCATGCGCAGGTGGCCAGGGGGATCTATTGGGGGATTCATCAATACATCAATTCATCAAGGGGTCTCTCTCCCCGAACACGCGTGACCGGTATGGCCCCGTGTGTGCCCGCGTGACGTTTTGACGTATTGACGTATTCACGTGAACTCGGCCTCAAAGCTCGGCTTTTTGGTGCTGCTGCGCTTTGACAGATTGAATTCGTCAAGGTGCGCCCTCCACCGAACCGCCCGCCAGCGGCACGCCGGAGGCCGCGAACATCATCACCGACTTGGTGCCGGTCCGCCGCATGGTGCGCGCGACCAGTTCCCCTTCGACGAGCGCGTCGAAGATCTCCTCTCGCTCACGCTTCGAGAGGAACTGAGTCTTGCGGACCAGGGCGTTCCGGCTGATCTCGCCAGCAGTGCGGATGATTTCCAGGACGCGTTTGTGGTTCGCCTCGGTGTCGTTGTCTGAGACGAGCCGCTCTGCTTCGCGCAGCAGCGTGCCGACGCAGTGCTCGACCAGCGCCGATGCCCAGGTGA
>JAIEOP010000400.1 GCA_019750465.1 Acetobacteraceae bacterium
CGCGAGCACCGGCCGATGTTCCTCAACGCCGACCCCACCGAGGTGCTGCAGCGGCTGATGGCCGCGCGGCACCCCCTCTATGCCGAGGCCGACATCGTGATCGCCGCCACCGACGAGAGCCCCGAGATCACCACCCGCCGCACGCTGGACGCCATCGAATCCTGGCGCCCGCCGCAGCGCCTGCCCGTGACGCTCGGCGAACGGGGCTACGAGGTGCTGGTCGGCGAGGGGCTGCTGGCGCGCGCCGGAGCGCACCTCGGCCCCGTGCTGCCGTCGCGGCGCGTGGTGGTGGTGACCGACGAGGCTGTGGCGCCGCTGCACCTGACCACGCTGCGGGCCGGGCTGGAGGAGGCGGGCTTCGGCATCGCCGCCGTCATCGCCGTGCCGCCGGGCGAGGCCAGCAAGGGCTTCGCCACGCTCAACCGCGTGCTGGACGAGATGCTGGGCGCCGGCATCGAGCGCCGCACCGGCGTCGTCGCGCTGGGCGGCGGCGTGGTCGGCGACCTGGCCGGCTTCGCCGCCGCGGTGGCGCTGCGCGGCCTGCCCTTCGTGCAGGTGCCGACGACCCTTCTCGCCCAGGTGGACAGCAGCGTCGGCGGCAAGACGGGCGTGAACCTGGCGGCCGGCAAGAACCTGGTCGGGGCCTTCCACCAGCCGCGCATCGTGCTGGCGGACACGCTGACCCTCGGCACGCTGCCGCCACGCGAGCTGCGCGCCGGCTATGCCGAGGTGGCGAAGCACGGGCTGCTGGCGGGCGATGAATTCTGGGGCTGGTGCGAGGCGAACGGTGCGGCGCTGGTGCGCACCGCCGACCCCGCGCTGCTGGCGCATGCGGTCATCGAGAGCTGCCGGCTGAAGGCGGCCGTCGTCGCCGGCGACGAGCGCGAGGAGAGCGCCGAGGGCGGTCGCGCGCTGCTCAACCTCGGCCACACCTTCGGCCATGCGCTGGAGGCCGAGTGCGGCTTCGACGGCACGCTGCTGCATGGCGAGGCGGTGGGCGTGGGGCTCGGGCTGGCGGCGGCGCTCTCGGCGCGGCTCGGCCATTGCAGCCAGGAGCTGCCGGGGCGGGTGATGGCGCATCTCGCGGAATGCGGAATGCCGGCGCGCATCCGCGACCTCGGGCGGGGCTTCGCGGTGGCGGCGCTGGTCGGGCGGATGCGCAAGGACAAGAAGGTGCGCGACGGGCGGCTGCGCTTCGTGCTGCTGCGGGGGCCGGGGGAGTGCTTCACGGCGGACGACGTGGGGGTGGAGCTGGTGGAGGGGCTGCTGCGGGAGGAGGGATGCACGGCCTGACGGCAGGCTATGGCGCCGTGGCTGGCGTCGTGGCGGCTGCCGGTAGCCACAGCGTCACGGTCGTGCCCTTCCCCGGCGCGCTTTCGATCCGCATCATCCCGCCCGCGCGCTCCGCGAACTGGCGCGCCATCGCAAGGCCAAGGCCCGTTCCGCGGCCCTCCCCCTTCGTCGTGAAGAACGGCTCTCCGGCGCGCGCCAGCACCTCCGGCGACATCCCCTGCCCGGTATCCGCCACCGTCACGCGCAGCCATCGCCTGTCCCGCCCGACCGGGTGCGGGGGGAACTCGTCGGCGGTGGCCGATATCCGAACCTCTCCACCATCCGGCAGGGCATCGCGCGCATTCACCGCGAGGTTCACCAGCACGGTCTCGAACTCCCCACGATCCACCATCGCATGCGACAGGCCGGGCTCCGCCGTGCAGGATATGCGGATGCCCGATCCGAGCAGCCCCCCGAGCAACTCCTCCAGCCCCTCGAAGCTCGCGGCAAGGTCGAGGGGACCGTCACCGGCGGCGGGCGTCGCGCGGCTGAAGCCCAGCATGCGGCGGGCGATGCGCTGGCCACGTGCACCGACCTCCGAGATCATGCCGGCAATCCGCCGCACCTCGGCGGGATCGTCCGCCCGGCGCGCGATGAGCCGGGCCGCCGACAGCACGCTCTGCACCAGGTTGTTCATGTCGTGCGCCACGCCGGCCGCGACCCGGCCAAGCGCGCCAACCCGCTCCGCGTGCCGCAACCGCGCCTCGGCTTCGAGACGAAGCTCGGCTTCCTGCCTGGCCGTGTCCAGCGCGGTCGCCTCGCGCCATGCGCGCGCACCGGCGACGCGCGTCATCCACAGCAACAGCAGCGCCGCGACCGTCGTCACGGCCCCGAGGACGACGACCTGCCGCAACCAGTCGGCCCGTGGTCCCGCGGTGTGCAGCCCGTACACGACGGCCACGGGCTGACCTTCGAGCTGGCGCGCGGCGAAAATTCTCCCCGTTTCCGGCTCGAAACTGGAGGCGCCCGTCGCGAAGCCGACCCGCCCGTGAGCGGCGGAATCGGCCGCCGCGAGCATCGCCGCGGCGTCCGGCGGCACGCGCTGGCCGACCGGCGGATCCGGCTGCGGGTGGCGCGCCAGCACGCTGCCGTCCGTTCGCAGGAGCATGACAGTGTCGCGTGGGGTCTCGATGATCGATGCGAAGAACCTGGCGAAATCCGCCGATTGGAAGGTCGCCCAGATCACGCCCCCATCCGGCATTCCGTCCGGCCCCAGGCGGGGCCGGCTCAGCGGGACGACGACGCGCCCGCCGACGCGGCCCGCAACCGTCTCCCCGACGAAGCGTGCCTCGCCGTTCACGATCGCGCCGCGATGCGCGCGGACGAAGTACCGGTCCGAGAAATTGGCGGCGACGGCAGGCGGGAAGGGCGCGGTGGTGATCTGCACGAGCCGGCCGTCCGGCGCGATCAGGCCGAGGGCACTGATCCAGCCCGCGCTTTCGACGAGCGCCCGCAGGAAGGCGTCGAGTTCGCGGCTGGCCGCGATCTCCTCCCAGGACATGTCGGCGCTGTGCATCTGCACGGCGGTGAGAAGCGCGTCCTGCGTCTCGAAGGCGCGCTGCGCCTGCGCGTGCAGCATCTCCACCGTGCGGACCAGCCGCGCCCGCGTCTGCGCCTCGGTCTGCTGCCAGACCCACCAGGCGCCGCCGGCGAAGGCAGGCAGCGGCACGAGCACGGCCGTGATCCAGAGCGGGCGGAGGCTCCTGCGGACTGCCGCTTCGAGATGGCGCCCGGTCTTCGGTGCGACGGCGGCGGTGAGAGTGCGCAAGCCTGGCTCCAGGATCGGCAACTCGGTGCGCGGCGCGAACATGCGAATACTGCCCCCGGCCCGGACCCCCGAACCGCAATCACGCGACGGAACCGGTTTACGTCGCCCTGCAACGATGCGCATCTGTCAACGTCGCGAGCCGATCCCGCCGTGGCCGCACGCCGGCGCTGCCTCGCCACCTACCCCACCGCACCGCAGCATGGCATAGCTGCCCGGCAACCTCCCGCCCGAGCCCCGATGCCCCTCCCCGCCCCCGCCGACCGCGAGCTGCTGCATGCGCGCGACATCGCCCTGCGCGGCTACCGCCGCAGCGACGGCCTCCTCGACATCGAGGCCCACCTGGTCGACACCAAGACCAGCAGCCCGCACAACGGCACCGGACGGCGCGAGACCCCGCCGGGCGAGCCGATCCATGGCATGTGGCTGCGGCTCACCATCGACGAGGACATGCTGGTCGTCGCCTGCGACGCGGCGATGGACCACACCCCCTACGCCGTCTGCCCCTCGGCCGCGCCGAACTTCGCCCGCCTCGCCGGCCTGAAGGTCGGTCCCGGCTTCAACCGCGCGGTGGTGGAGCGCGTCGGCGGCGCCATCGGCTGCACCCACCTGCGGGAGCTGCTGGGCCAGATGGCCACCGTCGCCTACCAGACCCTCTACCCGCTGCGCGCCCGACGCGAGCGCGCGGAGGCGGCGCGGCACGCCGCCCCCGGGGCCGCCGCGCCGCGCCGCCTGCCCGCCATGGTCGGCTCCTGCATCGCCTATGCGCCGGACAGCCCGGTCACGCTGGAGCGCTGGCCCTGGGTAGGGGATCTCGTCGCCGCGAAGGACCAGGCCGCGGATTAGAGAAGGTTCCGCACCGCCAGGTACAGCCCGAGCACCAGCAGGCACATCTGGATGGTGGTGCGGAAGCCCGCCTCCGACAGCACCCGCCGCAGCCGCGCCCCCACCGCCATGCCGAGGAAGGCCGGTGCCAGCACCAGCACGGAGGCGAGGCCCAGCCCCGGCGGGATCAGCCCCTGCCCCGCCATGGCCAGCCCGAGCGTCACCGTCGCCACCACCGCACCCAGCGCGAAGGCCTGCACGAACTCGCCCCGCGGCAGCCGCAGCGCCGCCAGCCAGGGGGCGGCCGGCATCATGAAGCTGCCGGTCAGCCCGGCGATCGCGCCGGAGACCGCGCCGAACACCGGCGAGAGCCAGCGCTCCTGCTCCGGCGGCGGCAGCGGCCAGCGCGGCCCCAGCAGCGCCACGGCGGCGGACGCCGCCATCAGCAGCCCGAGCAGCCCGGCCAGCACCGCGGCATCCGCCCGCGCGAGCTGCCCGGCGGCGACCAGCGTGCCGAGGCAGGCCGCCACGAGGAACCCGGCCAGCCGCCGCAGCACCGGCCGCAGCGCGCCCGAGGCCAGCGCCTGCCAGGCATTGGTCGCCAGGGTCGGCAGCAGCACCAGCGCCATCGCCTCCGGCAGCGGCCGGGTCAGCGCGAGGAGGCCGAGGCTGACGGTGGGCAGGCCGAATCCGGCAACCCCCTTCACCACCCCGCCCAGCATGAAGATGAGGAACACCAGCGCCGCATCGGCGGCATCGGATTGGGGCATTGCATCAGCCTAAGCAGGCTTTCGTAGCTTGGCCCACACGTCGTGCGGCCCAAGCTCCTGAAATGCAAGCCTGCCTAGGCTCCTGTTCGGGCGCAAACCTCCGGAGGTTTGCCTCACGCCGGGACAGTGGCGCCGCTTCGCCGGGTCGCGAAGCGGGCATCACGGCAACGGCACAGGAAAAATCGCGCCAATCCACGCACATACACGACATGGCGGAGCAATTACGCTATTGGCACGGGCGTGCCGATCGGGTGAGATGCATCGAACTCCAGTCACCGGAGCTGTCCGAAGGGGGCCCATGATGAATTCCTATCGCCTAGCCGCGCTCGCGGCACTCGGTCTCGGGCTCGCCGCCTGCGCCGGCAATCCGAACGTGCAGCCGCCGATCGCCGGCACCACCGTCGGCACCGCCGGCGCCTCCGCCGCGCGTGTGGCCACGGACCAGATCCCACAGAGCCAGCGCGAGGCCACCTCCACCGGCGTCGGCACCTTCACCGGCACCGCCGGTGGCGGCGGCGAGCGCCCGGGTCGGCCGAGCTTTTCCTATTCGGGTCCGCAGTCGCCGGCCCAGCTCGGCGGCGGCATCCCGCAGCAGTACATTCCGCCGATCACCGATCGCCCGCGCGGCGGCTGATCATCGAGCGCCGCCGCGCCAGCGGGACCCCCCCGCCGGGGACGGCCCGGATCGGCGACGGGGAGTCGCGTCCGGGGATGGGTGAACCCGGCCCTGCACCAAGCCCCGGGATCGGTCCGCGGCCCCGTGCCGCGGGCCTTCGCGCGTTCAGGCCGCGCGGCGCGATCCGCCGGGGACGCGCCAGCCGAGCACCGCGGCCAGCGGCAGCAGCCAGGCGATGCGCGCGCCGTAGCGGTCATGCGGCCCGCTGAGCGCGCCGGTCGCCGCCGCATTCGCCGTCACCCCCACCAGCACGCAGAGCATCAGCCCCAGCCGCCGCGCATCCCGCGCCCGGGCGGCGCGCCACAGCGCCGCCAGGCAGCCCAGCGCGCCAAGCGCCAGCACTGCGGCATGCAGCGGCCGCAGCGCCACGCCGACCGCCTCAAGCCGGCCGGCGACCTGCAGGCCCGCCGCGAAGCGCTGTTGCTCGGCGGCCGGGAAGCCCTCGGCCAGGCGGCGCGCCACCGTCACGTCCAGGTCGCGCGGGTGGAGCGTGTCACCGACCCCGGCCGTGACCAGCTGCCGCAGCGTGTTGCGGAGCGCCGCCGCGGCGACAGCCAGGGGCTCGCGCCGCAGCGTCTCCCGCACGATCTCCCGCGCCTCGGGCGAGAGCAGGGCGCCGCCCAGCATGCGCGGCCGGCCCTCGGCGTCGCGGTTCACCGGGCTGTTGGGCGCCCACAGGAACACGTCCGCGTCGTCCGGCAACCGCCCGGCCCAGGCGCAGAGATACCAGCCGCGCGCCGGGCACTCGGCGGCGATGGTGCGGGCGGCCGGCCCATCGGCGACCAGCCGCGCCAGCAGGAAGGTCGCGCCGTGCGGCGACAGCCCCACCCGTCCATGGCCGACGGCATTGGTCGCCAGCAGCAGCAGCAGCGCGGCGGCGAGCGGCGCGGCGACGCGCAGCACCGGCCGCCAGGCCCGGGTCAGCAGCCCCGTCAGCGCCACCAGCGCGGCCGCCACCGGCAGGTGCGACAGGTGCGCCGCGATGGCCAGGGCCGCCAGCGGGCCGAGCCAGGCGCGCTCGATGCGCCCCAGCCGGTCGGCGGCGAAGCCCAGCAGCGCCAGCGCCAGCACGGCGGCCGGCGTCAGGATGTCCGGCATCAGCAGCGCCACGGACCAGGGCAGCGTGGTGGCGATCGCCAGCCCGGCGCAGAGCGCCAGGTGCGGCAGCGGCCGCACCTCGCCGCGCCAGGCCCGCGCCGCCAGCCAGACCAGGTGCGAGGCGAGCAGGGCCTGCCCCACCGCCGGCAGCCAGAGCGTCCAGCGCCAGTGCAGCAGGTGCAGCAGCGGGCCGTAGATCCAGGGCTTGTCCCAGATCATCAGCGGCCCGAGCGTCTGGTGCAGGAAGCCGCCGGTGTCCGTGAAGACGATCGGGTAGCCGTTCACCAGGGCCGGCCAGAGCAGCAGCGCGGCGCCGCCGGGCACGGCCAGCGGGGCCGCCCTCACGGCGCAGCGGCGAACAGCTCGACCACGTTGCCCTCGGGGTCGGAGACGCGCAGCCGCCGCGGCGCGGCGCCGTTCGCGCCGGGCGCCTCCAGCACGGCGACGCGGGCCATCATCATGCGCCGGTGCCAGCGCTCCAGCTCGTCATCCGGCACGGCGAAGGCAAGCAGCGCCCCGCCCGCCGCCGCGCCGCCGGAGGGGAACAGCGCATCGCCGCGCGGCCGCAGCACCAGCCGGAGCGCGCCGCAGCGGAAGGCGGCGTAGGCACCCTCCTCGGCCGCCAGGCCGAGCACGCGGCTGTAGAATTCGCGCTGCCGCCCGATGTCGCGGCTCGGCAGGTCGATGCGCGCGACCGGCGCGGCGCCGAGGCTCACGCGTCCGCCCAGCGCGCGGCGGCGGCGTCATCCTCGGCCCTGGCCTCGACCCAGCGCGCGGGACGGCCATCGGCGAATTCCTCGCGCTTCCAGAAGGGTGCGCCGGTCTTCAGCCAGTCGATCAGGAAGGCGCAGCTCTCGAGCGCCGCGGCGCGGTGCGAGGAGGCGGTGAGCACCAGCACGATCGGCGTGCCCGGCTCCAGCCTGCCGTGGCGGTGCACGACGGTGCAGCCGGTCAGCGCGGGCCAGCGTGCGCAGGCCTCCTCGGCGATGCGGCGGATCGCGCGCTCCGTCATGCCCGGATAGTGTTCCAGCACCAGCGCCGCCAGCCCGTCATCGGCGCGGCAGAGGCCGACGAAGCTGGCGAGGCCCCCGACATCCACGCGCCCCGCCGTCAGCGCCGCCGCCTCGGCCGCGAGGTCGAAGGGCGCCTCCTGCACCCGCACCGTGGGGACGGCCCTGCCGGGCGTGGCCGCGCTCATCCGCCGGTCACCGGGGGGAAGAAGGCCACCTCGTCGCCCGCGCCCACGGGGTCGCCGGGTGCCGCGAATTCCTGGTTCACCGCGGCGCGGATCTGGCGCCCCTCGGCGAAGGCGGCGGCATGGCCGGGACCGCGCGTCGCCAGCCAGGCCATCAGCCCGGCCACGTCGTGCACGGCGGCGGGCGGCGCGACCTCCTCCTCCGCCACGCCGACGCGCTGGCGCACCCAGGCGAAGTACAGGATGCGCATGGCGACCTCCGGCCCCTCAGCGCGGCGCGGCGGGGATGGCCTGGATGCGGCTGCCCGGGCCGATCAGCGTGGTGGTGTTGCCGTCGCGGACTGCCGTTCCGGTGCCGCCGCCGGGCACGTTGAAGCTCTGGATGCGGTCGGTGCCGCCGGAGGTGACGACCGGCCCGTTCGGCGTGTGGATCACCTGCCCGTCGGCGCGCGGCGGGACGGCGGGGATGCCGGGCGGCGTCGGCGGCGCCGGCACCAGGCCGATGCGCTCCCGCGGGTCGGGCGGGATGGTCACCATGGCGGGCGGCGGGGGGCTGGAGCTGCCGCGCGGAAGGCCACGCGGCGGTCCGGCCGCCGGTCGTGGCGGCGGCAGCGCGTCGGAGGTGTCGTCGCGGCGGCCGGTGGCGGGCGCATAGGCCGGGATCCCGGACAGGGCGGCGTCCGGATTGGCCAGGGTGGCGCGCGGCGGCAGCGGCCCTGGCCACACATCGCCCGCCTCCGGCAGCAGCGTGGAACCCGGCGGCACGCCGAGGGCGACGCGCTCCACCGTGGTCGCCTGCTCGGGCATGGCCGGGCGCATGGTGCCCCAGGGCATGCCGATGCGCCCGCCGGTGTCGGCAAGGGCGGAGGCAACGCGGTAGGAGCCGTCGTTGAAGCCGCTGCAGGCGCCGCTGAGCAGCGCCAGCGCGCCCAGCGCCAGGGCGGGCCGGACCGCGCCGCCGCGGCCCCCGCCCAGCATCACCGCGCTCACCCTGTCCCGCATCGTCCGCTCCTGTCGCGCTGCCCGCGCGCTGTCCCGGGGCGCTGCCCCCAACATGCGCCGCCGCCCCCGGCACCTCAAGGTCCGAGCACCCGCTCTGGCCGCCCGGGGGGCGCGGTCTGCTCCGCATCCTGCGCCGCCGCATCCGGGGCGGCATGGCGCAGCCCGGCCTGCAGGTAGTCCCAGCCGGTCACCAGCGTCAGGGCGGCCGCCGTCCACAGCATCGCCTCGCCGATCATCGAGACCGGCAGGACGCCGAGGCCCAGCGCCTGCGCCGCCGTGTCGCCCGCCAGCAGCGTGCCGAGCGCGCCCATCTGGAACCCGGTCTTCCACTTGGCCAGGCGCGTCACCGGCAGCCCGACGCGCAGCGCCGCCAGGTATTCCCGCAGGCCGGAGACCAGGATCTCGCGCAGCATGATGATGATCGCCGGCAGCAGCGCCAGCGCGGAGAGCCGGCCGAACCCGGCGAGCAGCATCAGCGCGGCCCCGACCAGCAGCTTGTCCGCGATCGGGTCCAGCATGCGGCCGAAGGAGGAGACGGTCTGCCGCTGCCGGGCGATCCTGCCGTCGAAATAGTCGGTGATGGCCGCGGCCGAGAACAGCGCGCAGGCCGCCACGTCGCCCCAGGGCGTGCGCAGCCAGACCAGCGCCACCAGCAGCGGGATCGCCGCGATGCGCGAGAGGGTCAGCAGGTTAGGCAGGTCGGTCGGCATGCCGCAGCCTGTGTAGCAAGCGGCGCCGGCCGGGGCGAGCGCGGGGGTGGCGTCTTCGGCTCCCCCTTATTGGCATCCGGCGCCGGCCACGTGCACAAACAGGGTCTGCGCCTCGTAGCCGGGGACGACGCCCAGCCCGCCGCCCCGCGCAGCGACGAAGCCCCAGCCGGTTCTCTGGACCAGAAGCGCCCTGGCGAATTCCGCTGACGATACCGCGGCATCGTGGTAGTGGAAGACGGTGCTGCGCTTGGCGATCCAATCGCCGCGCTCGGGTCGCACAGCGAAATAGGTCGGCTGCCGCTGCCCCGTGAACCCGGCCTCGCGCAAGTGTCGCGAAACGGTTTCCACGACACTCTCGGCGGCGCCGCAGACTGTAATGCCGATGTCCCAGACACTCCGCGCCGGCGGACCCGGCGCGGGCTCAGCCCTCTGGACCGGGCGGTGCTGGTCCGGCGAAGGCTGCTGCTCCTCGTCCCGACACAGGGACACGGTCTCGCACAGCTTGCGCAGCCGGCCCGGCGCCTCCGTGACAAGGTCGGTGAACTCGAGCAGTGCGCCGACAAAGATTGTCGCGGCTCCGACCCAGGCCGCCCATCGCTTCAGCCGGCTCCCCGGAGCGGCGTGCGTGTCATGACCGCTCATCGAACGGAGTGTTCTCCTGCGCCGGGAGCGCATGGAAGAACGTGCATTCCCAGCGTGTCAACGGCGCCGCAGGTCGCGGCCAGGGCAATTGCACAAGGCCGCTTGTTGCGATTCGATCGGCGCTGAGGAATCCGGAACCACCGCCAAGCGCCAATCCTACACGCGCGAATGTACCATGGCGCAACATTCTTTCGTTGGTGGCCAAATGCGATTCCCCCGAGGTCGCGGCGCCCGGCGCATCAGCACTCCGTACCTGGATGGAAGTGCTCGAAAATCCGTTTCGCCGCCGCCGGCCCAATGCCCGACGCCGCCTCCAGGTCCGCCAGCGACGCGTTGCGCACCCCGCGCGCCGAGCCGAAATGGTTCAGCAGCTGCCGCTTCAACGCCGGCCCCACGCCCGGGATGTCGTCCAGCTCGCTCCGCACCAGCGTCTTCGACCGACCCGCGCGGTGCGTCCCGATGGCGAAGCGGTGCGCCTCGTCGCGCAGGCGCTGCAGGTAGTACAGCACCGGGTCGCGGGGCGGCAGCTGAAGGGGCGGCAGGCCGGCGCGGTGGAACCACTCGCGCCCGGCGTCGCGGTCCGGCCCCTTGGCCACCGCCACGAGGGGGATGTCGTCGCAGCCCAGCTCCGCCAGCACCTCGCGCGCCGCGTTGAGCTGGCCCAGGCCGCCGTCGATCAGCACCAGGTCGGGCCAGGTGCCGCTCTCGCGGCCCGGGTCCTCGCGCGCGGCGCGGCCGAAGCGGCGCTCGAAGACCTCGCGCATCATGGCGAAGTCGTCCCCGGGCCTGATCTCGCCCTTGATGCCGAACTTGCGGTAGGCCTGCTTGAGGAAGCCGGCGGGACCCGCCGCGATCATCACGCCATAGGCGTTCGCACCCTGGATGTGGCTGTTGTCATAGACCTCGATGCGCTCGGGCTGGGCCGGCAGGTCGAAGATCTCGGCGACGCCGCGCAGCAGCGCCTGCTGCGCCGTGCCCTCCGCCATGCGGCGTTCCAGGGCTTCCCGCGCATTGCTCTCGGCGTGCTCCACGACGCCGCGCTTGTCGCCGCGCTGCGGGCGGTGCAGCGCCACGCGGCGCCCCGCCTTGATGGACAGCGCCTCGGCGATCAGCGCGGCCTCCGGCGGCTCGTGGCTCAGCAGCACGGTGGGCGGCGGCGGCAGGTCGTCATAGAGCTGGCCGAGGAAGGCGCCGAGGATCTCCTCGGCCGGCTGCTCCTGCTTCGGATGGGTCAGGAAATACGGCCGGTTGCCGTTGTTGCGGCCGCCGCGGAAGAAGAACACCTGCACGCAGGACTGCCCCGGCCCCTGGTGCAGCGCCACCACGTCGGCGTCGCCGACGCCTTCGACGTTGATGCGGTCCTGGCCCTGCACATGGGTCAGGCCGCGGATGCGGTCGCGCAGCGCCGCGGCGCGCTCGAATTCCAGGCGCTCGGCCGCCGCCTCCATCTCGCGCGCGAGATCCTTCTGGATGGAGGGCGTCTCGCCGGAGAGGAACTGCCGCGCCTGCGCCACCAGCCCGGCATAGTCGGCTTCCGAGATCCGTCCCACGCAGGGCGCGGAGCAGCGCTTGATCTGGTGCAGCAGGCAGGGGCGGTGGCGCGTGTCGAACACGGTGTCGCGGCAGGAGCGCAGCAGGAACACCCGCTGCAGCGCGGTCAGCGTCTGGTTCACCGCCCAGGCCGAGGCGAAGGGACCCCAATAGCTGGCGCCCTTCCGCCGCTCCCCGCGGTGCTTGGCGATCTGCGGGTAGGGATGGTCCTCGTGCAGCACCAGCCAGGGGTAGGATTTGTCGTCGCGCAGGACGATGTTGTAGCGCGGCCGGAGGCGCTTGATCAGGTTCGCTTCCAGCAGCAGCGCCTCGGCCTCCGACGCGGTGCTGATCACCTCCAGGCTGCGCGTCTCGTGCACCATGCGCCGCAGGCGCTCGGGCAGGCGGGCGATCTGGGTATAGGCGGCCACGCGCCGGCGGATGGCGCGCGCCTTCCCGACGTAGAGCGCGTCGCCCCGGGCATCGAGCATGCGGTAGACGCCGGGCGCGAGCGGCAGGGTCGGCAGCGCCGCCAGGATGACGCGCACGCCTTCCAGGACCGCACCCTCCGCGGCCAGGAGGTCCGTGGCCTCGGCGTCCGGGGCAGCCGGTGGTGCGGGCATCGGCGCGGCCGGGTCGCCGGGCGCGGGCGCCGGATCGTCCTCGATCATGCGGGGCAATAGGCGCCGCGCGCGCCGCAGGGCAAGCGGCGCGCCGGCGCTCGGGGGGCCGGGGGCGCTTGCCGCCCGGTGCCCGGCGGGGCGCCGGGAGTTCTCCACGGAAGCTGTGGACAAGTCTGTGGAGGCATGCCCGGTTTCGCGCCCGAATCCGCAGTCATCCGCCTGTCACAGAGGTTTGCCCAATAATTCGGCAGCATTGGCAATGCGCTGAAATCACGGGTTTTTCGCGCCGTGCGTTACGATCCGGGCCTGTCAGGCGTAACATTGGGCTTGACGCGCGGCACGGCTTCGGCGGGGGTCCCGTACGGTGGACAAACCTGGGTGGGGTGCGATCAGCGCCGCAGCCGCTCCACGACCACGCCCACCGCGGCAACATCGGCAAAGGCATCCGGTTTCTCAACCGTGACGCGCACGCGATGCACCCGGGGATCGGCCAGCGCCTGCTCGGCGATGCGCTCGGCCAGGCTCTCCACCAGCAATGTGTGACCGGCGCCGGCGGCGGTGCGGGCCGCCTTCACAATTCTGTCGTAATCCACCACGCGCCGCAGGTCGTCCACCCCCACCCCGTCCGGCGCCGCCTCGTCCGCCACCGCAAGCTCGATGCCGATGATCACGCGCTGCGGCGCGGCCTTCTCGTGCGGGTGCACGCCGAGCCGCGCGGTCAGCGCCAGGCCGCGCACGAAGACCAGGCGCAGCGCGCGCTCGGCATCGGGGGCGAAGCCGAGGGGGCCGCCCGGGGGCATGGCGCCGCCGCTCATTCCGGCAGCGCCTCCGCCGCGCCGGCCGGCGACCATTGCAGGTGCTGGCCGCCATCGAGGGCGATCATCTGCCCGGTCATCGCCGGCAGGGCGAGGATGGCCAGCAGGGCACGCGTCACCTCCTCCGGTCCGGTCCCGTGGCCGAGCGGGACGGAGGCGGCCTGGCGGGCGAACTGCTCCGGCGTCTGGCGCGGGCTGGGCAGGGCGGGCCCGGGGCCGATGGCGTTCACCCGGATGCGCGGCGCCAGCGCCAGCGCCATCGTCCGCGTCAGTGCCCAGAGCCCGGCCTTGGAGACGGTATAGGAGACGAAATGCGGCGTCAGCGACCAGACCCGCTGGTCGATCATGTTCACCACCACGCCCTCGGCCGCCGCGGGCAGGGCGCGGGCAAGGGCCTGAATCAGCACGAAGGGGGCGCGCAGGTTGGGCTCCAGGTGCGCGTCCCAGCTCCCGCGCGTCGCGTCGTGCCAGGAATCGCGCTCGAAGGCGCTGGCATTGTTGACCAGCACGCCGAGCGGGGCGCCGAGTGCCGCCGCGGCGCGCGGCAGCAGGGTGGCGACCGCGTCCTCGCGCATCAGGTCGGCGTGCAGCGCGACGGCGCGGCGGCCGAGCGCGCGGATCGCGGCGGCGGTCGCCTCGGCCTCGGCCTCGCTGCCATTGTAGTGGATCGCCAGGTCGAAGCCGGCCTCCGCCAGCGCGACCGCCATGGCACGGCCGAGCCGCTTCGCCCCGCCGGTGACGAGGGCGGCCCGCGGGATGGTGGCGGGGATGGTGGCGGGGATGGGGAAGGTCATGGACCCGTGGCATCTAGGCGCTGCGGCGCGGCATGTCAGCCCCGCCCATCGGCGGTTGCGCCGCGGCGGCCCGGGTGCGAAAGCCGGGGTCATGAGCACCAAGCCCACACCGCCGCGCATCAACGGCCTGGACGGCAAGCGCGCCGTCCTCACCGGCCACAGGGGCGGCATCGGCCGCGCCATCCTCGATGTGCTGGAAGCCTCCGGCGCGCGGGTGGAAGGGATGGACCTGCCGGAGGTGGACCTCGCCCGGCTGGAGGCGCTGCCGGCGGCGGTGGAGGCCGCGGTGGCGCGGCTCGGCGGGCTCGACATCGTGGTGAACAACGCCGGCGCGACCATCCTCGGCAGCATCGTGGATACGCCGATCGCCGAGGCCGAGCGCATCCTGCGGGTGAACGTGCTCGCCCCCTTCGCCATCCTCCAGGCGGCGATCCCGCACATGGTGGCCGCCGGCGGCGGGGCGGTGGTGAACATCGCCTCCGACCAGGCGCTCATCGGCAAGCGCGTCTCGGCGGCCTATGGCGCGAGCAAGGCGGCGATCGCGCAGCTCACGCGCTCCGCCGCGCTGGACTGGGCGCCCCAGCGCATCCGCTTCAACTGCGTCGCCCCCGGCAGCACGGACACGCCCATGCTGCGCCGGGTGATCGAGGACCTCGCCGCGCGCTATCCGGACCGCTACGCCGCCGGCAGCGCCGCCGCCTATGCCGCCGCCGTGCCGCTCGGCCGCTTCGCCGACCCCCTGGAGATCGCCGCGGTGGTGGCGTTCCTGGCCAGCGACCATGCCGGCTTCGTCACCGGCGTGGTGATGCCGGTGGATGGCGGGACCACGGCGGAATGATCGGGTGGGAGGCGGCAGAAGAACCCCCACCCCAGCCCTCGCCCGCAAGCAGGGGAGGGGGTCGGCGGCTTGCGCTGGTGACGGGGGGCACGCGGGGCATCGGCCGGGCCTGCGCGGCGCGACTGGCGGGGCTGGGCTTCGACGTGATCGCCGCGGCGCGCGCCGCGCCGCCCGAGCCGCTGCCGGGAGGCGTGCGCTTCGCCGCGCTGGACGTGACGGACCCTGAAGCGGTGCGCGCACTCTTCGCCGGGCTGCCTCAGCTCGGCGTGCTGGTCTGCGCCGCCGGCACCGCGGGCGGCGACCCGGCCGAGGATCCCGGGGAGGCGCATTGGCGCGGCATCATGGCGAGCAACCTCGATGGCGCCTGGCGCTGCTGCGCGGCGGCGGCGCCGATCCTGCCGGATGACGGCAGTGGGCGGGTGGTGCTGCTCGCCTCGGTGCTCGGGCTGCGGGCGGTGCCGGACCAGGTGGCCTACACCGCGGCGAAGCACGGCGTGGTGGGCCTGGCGCGGGCACTGGCGCTGAAGCTGGCGCCGCGGCGCATCACCGTGAACGCGCTCTGCCCGGGCTGGGTCGGCACGGCGATGGCGGAGGCGCGCTGGCGCGAGCTCGGCATGACGGCAGGGCAGGCGGCGCGCGGCACGCCGACGGGCCGCATCACCACGGCCGAGGAGGTTGCAGGCGCGATGGCCTGGCTGGTGGGGCCGGAGGCGGGGAACGTGACGGGGCAGGCGCTCGTGCTGGACGGCGGCGCGACCGTATAGGGCGACCAGCGGGCACGCCGGCCTGGCATCAGATATCCGGGTTCAGCGTCGCCGAATGGCCGAAGGGCCGGCTGTCGCGCAGGTCGTCGGCGCTGCGCGTGGTGTCCTTCTCCGCCGCGGCCCCGGCCCCGCCCTCGCAGGCCGCCTTGATGGCGCCGAGCGTGCGGTCCAGCGCCATCCGCATGCCGTGCGCGAGGCTGCCGTGCTGCTGCTGCATGCGGCGCGCCATCGGGCGGTCCGGCGAGAGGGTCAAGCGCACCTCCACCTCCGCCCGGCCGCCGGTGCCGTGCACGGAAAGCTCGCCCTCGTAGTCCTTCGTGCCGTTCGTGCCCCAGCGCAGCCGCCCGGTCTCGGCCTCCGCGGTCAGCCAGCCCTCGTCGTGGTAGGCGTGGCCGTCGGACTCGCCCTCCACCGCCACGCGATCGGGGCCGAGCGGCCCGACCTTGCGCACCGTCGGCAGGTAGTGCGGCATGGTGCGGATGTCGGCGAGGAAAGCGAAGACCTCCGCCGCGCCGCGGTCGATGGCGATGCGGCCGGTGTAGGTGTCCACGGGTGTCGCTGAGCTCCCGCGCCGGTTCTGCCGCAGGCAAACGCGCGGGCGCGCAGGCGGGTTGCGCACCGCCGCCACACGCGGCGGTTGCGCCGTGGTGGACGGGCGGTATGGTGCCGCATGCGGTGCGCGCCGGTTGACGTCGCTGCTCGCCGGCGCGTGCTGCCGCGCCGGGCGCGCGGCGCGGCAGAGCCCTTCGCTGGACAGGATTCGATGCCCCCACCCGACCGCCTCGACATCGTGACCACCGCGCAGCTTGCGGCGTTGCAGGACCGGGTCGCGGCGGAGGGCCTGATGCGGGCGCGCTGCATGGTGGTGCCCGTGGACCCGATCACCGCCATCTGCCGCGTGCTCGGGCGCTACAAGATGTACGTGGACCTGCGCGACACCGGCTTCGTCCCGCACCTCATGTTCGAGGGCTACTGGGAATACTGGATCACCGACTTCATGTGGCGCAACGTGCGGCCGGGACAGGTGGTGCTCGATGTCGGCGCCAACCACGGCTACTACACGGTGCTGCTGTCCGACCTGGTCGGCCCCGCCGGCCGGGTCCATGCCATCGAGCCGAATCCGCGGCTGGTGGAGCTGCTCGGCCTCAACGTCTCGGTGAACGGCTTCTGGCACGTGGCCGAGGTGCGGGCCGCGGCGGTCGGCGCCAGCGATGGCGGCACGCTGCCCATGGTGGTGCCGCTGCGCGACCCGAAGAACGGCTACGTGGTGCAGCCCGGCCAGGCGGTGCCGCAGGGCCTCGATCCCGCACAGTTCGCGCGGCACGAGGTGCCGATCGTCAGCCTCGACGGCGTGGTGCCGGGCCGCGCCGACTTCGTGAAGATCGACGTCGAGGGGGCGGAGGAGCAGGTCTGGCACGGCATGCAGGCGCTCATCGCGCGCAGCCCCGGCATCGGCATCGTGATGGAGTTCAACCCCGGGCGCTGCCGCGACCCGCGGGGAACGCTGGCGGAGATGGCGGCGCGCTTCCCGCTGCGCGAGGTGACCTTCGACGGCGTGGCCCTGCCCTGCACCCCGGCCCAGGTGCTGGAGCGGCAGGAGGACACGATCCTCTACCTGTCCGAGGCCGATCCGCGCTGATCCGCACCGCCCCGGCCGGCCCGCCATGATCTACCTGCTGCACATCCCGAAGACCGCCGGCCAGACCCTGGCGACGCGGCTCGCCGCCGGCTTCCCGCCGGGCCGCGTCTCGGTCCTGAAGACGGACGTGGCGGATGCGGCGACGCTGCGGCGCCTGGCGGCCGAGAACGACTTCTTCGCGGGCCATCCGGGCAATGCGGTGCTGCAGGATGCCCCGCCCGGCCTTGCCGTGATGTGCGTGGTGCGCGACCCGGTGGCGCAGGCCGTCTCGCACTGGCGCCACATCCGGCGCGAGCCGCACCACCCGCTGCACGCGGCCTCGCGCGCGCTGGCCCCCGGCGCCTTCCTCGAGCGCTTCGCGCACCACATGTTCGAATTCCAGGTGCGCACCCTGGTCACCGCCCATCGCCTGCCGTCTCCGGCCGAGCGCGTCCGCGGCATCGAGTTCTGGCTGATGCGCCACCTGGAGGAGTCGCTGGACGCGCTGCGCTGGATCGCCCCGGCCGAGAGCCTGGATGAGTTCTGCGCGCTCTGGGCGATGGAGACGCGGCACGCGCAGGACAGCCCCGACCTGCGCATCAACGTCGCCACTGCCGGCGCCGAGGATGGGACCGCCGCCGCTCTGCGATCCTGGCTCGTGGCGCATCCCGAATGCTACGCGCTCGACAGCCTGCTCTGGCAGCTCGCGCGCCGCCGCTTCGCCGATTGGCGGCACCGGCTGCTCACCCGCGGCGCCGACGGCACGGCCCCGCCGCCGCCGGGCCAGCAGGCCTGGGCCGGGCCGGACGGCGCCGGCATCTGGCTGACCCGGGACATGCACCCGGCCGTGCTGCGCACCGATGGCGTGACCGAATGGTGGGTCGGGCCCGGACTGTTTCCGCGCCTGCGCGTGCGCCGCGGCGGGCATGCGGCGCTGCGCTTCGAGGCGCCCACCTTCCTCGGCGTGCGCTGGGACCGGGTGCGGCTGCTGCGCGGCGCCGACCTCGGCGCGCTTCCGCTGGCGCGGCGCGTGGACGAGGCGACGCGGGTGATCCACTACGAGGCCGATGTCACGGCGCTGGGCGCCGACGAGGAGCTGGTGCTCTACGCGCCGGAGGACGTCTCGGTGCTGCCCGCCGTCCCGCTGTCCTGGGACATCCCGCGCCGCGGCTTCGCCACGCAGCACTGGGCGCTGGGCTGAGGCGGCCTCAGCCCCGCCGCCGTCCGCCGCGGGCGGCGCCCCTGCGCTTCTCCGGATCGTAGCCCCCGCCGCCCGGCCCCAGTGGCTTCGGCTTCCAGTCCTGCCGCTCGCGCCGGCTCGGCGTCCCGCCCGGCGCCCTGGCCGGCACGGCATCCTGCAGCGACCGCCCGGCCAGGTTCGGCTCCAGGCCGAGCTCGATGGATTCCAGCCGCTTGATCTCGTCGCGCAGCCGGGCCGCGTCCTCGAATTCCAGGTCGGCGGCCGCGGCGCGCATGCGCTTCTCGAGCTCCGCGATGGTGGCGCGCAGGTCCTTGCCGACGAACTCGGCGGCGCTGCCCGCGCCCTCCACCGCCTCCACCGTCACGTAGTCCTGCTCATAGACCGATTGCAGCACGTCGGCGATGTCGCGCTTGATGCTCTGCGGCGTGATGCCGTGCGCGGTGTTCCAGGCGATCTGCTTGTTGCGGCGGCGCTCGGTCTCCTCCAGCGCACGGGCCATGCTGTCGGTCATGCGGTCGGCATAGAGGATGACGCGCCCCTCGGCGTTGCGCGCGGCGCGGCCGATGGTCTGCACCAGCGAGGTGGTGCTGCGCAGGAAGCCCTCCTTGTCGGCATCCAGGATGGCGACCAGCACGCATTCGGGGATGTCGAGCCCCTCGCGCAGCAGGTTGATGCCGACCAGCACGTCGAACACACCTTTCCGCAAGTCGCGGATGAGCTCGATGCGCTCCAGCGTATCGACGTCCGAGTGCAGGTAGCGCACCTTGATGCCGGCCTCGGTCATGTATTCCGTCAGGTCCTCGGCCATGCGCTTGGTCAGCGTGGTGACCAGCACGCGCCCGCCGCGCTTCATCGCCTCGCGGCACTCGGCGAGCAGGTCGTCCACCTGGCCTTCCACGGGGCGGATCTCGGTGACCGGATCGACCAGCCCGGTCGGGCGGATCACCTGCTCGGCGAAGGTGCCGCCGGTGCGCTCCATCTCCCACGGCCCGGGGGTGGCGGAGACGAAGATCGTCTCCGGCCTGAAACTCTCCCACTCCTCGAATTTCAGCGGCCGGTTGTCGATGCAGGAGGGCAGGCGGAAGCCGAACTCGCTGAGGATCGACTTGCGCGCGAAGTCGCCGCGGTACATGCCGCCGAGCTGGCCGATGGTGACGTGGCTCTCGTCGACGATCAGCAGCGCGTTGTCCGGCAGGTACTCGAACAGGGTCGGCGGCGGGTCGCCGGGGCGGCGGCCCGTCAGGTAGCGGCTGTAGTTCTCGATGCCCTTGCAGCTCCCCGTCGTCTCCAGCATCTCCAGGTCGAACTGCGTGCGCTGGCCGAGGCGCTGCGCCTCCAGCAGCTTGCCCCCTGATTCCAGCAGCGCCAGGTGCTCGCGCAGCTCCGTCTTGATCTGGCCGATCGCCTGCTGGAGGGTGGGGCGCGGCGTGACGTAGTGGCTGTTGGCGTAGATCGCGACGCGCGCCATCTCCGCCGTCACCTCGCCGGTCAGCGGGTCGAACTCGCGCAGCCCGTCGATCTCGTCGCCGAACAGCGAGACGCGCCAGGCGCGGTCCTCCATGTGGGAGGGCCAGATGTCCACCGTCTCGCCGCGGATGCGGAAGGTGCCGCGGGCGAAGAAGCTGTCGTTGCGGCGGTACTGCTGCTCGACGAGGCCCTTGATCAGCGCGTCGCGCTCGATGCGCCCGCCGGCCTCCAGCTTCACGACCATGCGCGAATAGGTCTCGACGGAGCCGATGCCGTAGATGCAGCTCACGGACGCCACGATCACCACGTCCGAGCGCTCCAGCAGCGACTGCGTCGCGCTGTGGCGCATGCGGTCGATCTGCTCGTTGATCTGCGCGTCCTTCTCGATGTAGGTGTCGGTGCGCGGGACGTAGGCTTCCGGCTGGTAGTAGTCGTAGTAGGAAACGAAGTACTCCACCGCGTTGTCCGGGAAGAAGCTCTTCATCTCGCCATAGAGCTGCGCCGCCAGCGTCTTGTTCGGCGCCAGGATCAGCGTCGGCCGCTGCACCGCCTCGATGACCTTGGCCATGGTGAAGGTCTTGCCGGAGCCGGTGACGCCGAGCAGCACCTGGTCGCGCTCCCCCGCCTGCAGGCCGGCGACGAGGTCGCGGATCGCCCCCGGCTGGTCGCCGTTCGGCTCGAAGGGCGAGACCACGCGCAGCGGCCGCGCCGGCGGCGGGGCGGGGCGCCGCTCCGGGATGAATTGCAGGGCGGGCGGAACGAGGAGGTTCATGGCGGTCCGTGTGCGGGGCGCCGCGCGGCGCCATGCCGCCCGAAGATGGGCCTCCGCCGCGCGGGCGTCGAGGGTGCGCCCCTGCAGGCCGCGCATCTCACGCCTGCGCGAGACGGCAGCCCCGCCTTGTTGGCCCCGGGCGCCGCCGATAGTGTCGTCCCCCGTGCAGCCGGGACCGAAACGGGAGGGCGCATCCATGCAGGAGCATGCCGCGCCGTCGCGGAATGGTACGCTGCCAGACATCCCGGACGCGGGTCCCGCGACCGGCAGCGGGCCGGATCGCGGCGTGCGCTTCCGCGGCCTGTGGGCGGCGGCGCTGCTGCTGCCGGCGCTTGCCTTCATCATCGCAGCCACCTTCGCCTGGCGGCAGTCGGACGCGGAATCGCGCGAGCGGCTGGGGCACCGGGTCGCGATCCTGCAGGAACACGCGCTGCGCGCCTTCGAGCAGCAGGAATCCCTGCTGACCGCGCTGCAGGCGCATACGGCGGGGATGGGCTGGGAGGCGATCGCCACCTCCGACGCGGTGCTGCGCTTCATGGTCGCGCTGAGCCAGGGCTCGCCCTCGGCCGGCCTGTCGCTGGTGGCACCGGACGGGCACATCGCCAGCTTCCGCCATGCCCCTCGCCTGCCCATCCACCCGCCGCTGGACGTGTCCGACCGCGATTATGTCCGGGCACTCGCCCGTGACGATGCGCCGCCCGGCACCTTCATCGGCGCCCTCGTGCGCTCCCGGCCGTCGGGCACCCTCGCCATCCCGCTGGCGCGGGCGCGGCTGGGACCGGACGGAAGGCCGGATGGCGGCGTCATCGCCACCGCCTTCGCCACCGCCTTCTTCGCCGAATTCTATGCTCACCTGGTCGAGGTGGAGGGCGAGGCGATCGCGCTGGTCCGCACCGACGGCGCGCTGCTGGCGCGGTTCCCGCCGCTGCCCGATCCGGTCGGGATCGTGCTGCCCTATGCCGAGGCGCTGCGGAATTCCGAGGCGGCCGGGCCGGTCAGGATCGGCCGCGCCATCTCGCCGATCGACGGCGAGGTCCGGCGCTACGCCGGACGCCGGGTGGGCAACTACCCCGTGGCCGTGCTGTTCGCGCAGGACGCCTCCGCCGTGCGCGCGGCCTGGCTGCAGCGCCTGCCGCCGATCGCGCTCGCCTGCATCCTCGCCTCCGCCCTGCTGCTCGCGCTCACCGCCCGCGCCCGGCGCAGCGCCATCCATGAGACCGCCGCGCTGCGGGCGGCTGCCGCCGCCGCCCGGCGGGCGCAGATCGAAGCCGAGGCGCGCGCCGCGCTGGAAGCCCGGCTGCACGCCGCCGAACGCATGAGCGCGCTGGGCCATGTCGCCGCCGGCGTCGCGCATGACGTGAACAACCTGGTGCAATCCTTCGCCTCCGCCGCGCGGCTGCTGCAGCGGCGGGCGGATGATCCGGCGGAGGTGCGGCGGCTCGCCACCCTGGTGGGCGATGCGGCGGCGCGCGGCGCCCGCATGACGCATCGGATGCTGGACTTCTCCCGCCGCCAGGGAAGCGCCGCCGCCGCCTTCGACCCCGCGGCGGCGCTCCGGCGCGTGGAGGCGCTGCTCGCCGACAACGCCCTCGGGCTCGGCACCCGCGTGCGCATCGATCTGCCGGACGGGCCGCTGCCGAGCGCCGCCGGAGAACGTGCGGAGTTCGAGACGGTGATCCTCAACCTCGCCGGCAACGCGCGCGATGCCATGGCGGAATGCCGCGAGGGCGGCGAAATCCGCATCGCCCTGGCGCCCGTCGCCATCGATGCGCCGGGCAATGACGACGTGCCGGCCGATGTCGTCCTGGCGCAGGGCCGCTATCTTCGCGTCACCGTGAGCGATACCGGCGTCGGCATGTCGCCGGAGGTGCTCGCCCGCGTCGGCGAGGCCTTCTTCACGACCAAGCCCATGGGCCAGGGCACCGGCCTTGGCCTGTCCCTGGCCCGCCGCTTCGTCATCACCGCCGGAGGCGCGCTGCACCTGGCCAGCACGCCCGGCGCCGGCACCACGGTGACGCTCTGGCTGCGCGAGGCCTTGCGGGAACGGATCGATGCCCGCGCCGAGGCGCCGGCCACCGCCTGAGACCGCCGTGATGGCACGCCCGTCGGTCGGAGGCGTACGGCGAAAGGCGCCGCGTGTCCGCCGGGCGCTCGTGTCCGCCGGGCGTTCGCGCAGGCTGACGCAGGCCGCTCAGCGCCGGCGATCAGACCGCAGCATTCCCGCGACAATCCAGGTGGCGGCCACGGCGATGCCGATCGCCAGCAGCGGCCGGGCCCGGGCGGCGCCGCGCAGGTAGTCGGCGGCGTGCAGCGCCGCGTCCCGCGCCTGCGGACCGTAGTCCGCCGCCACGCGCCCGGCACGGCCGGCATAGTCGGACACCGCCTCGCCCGCGGAGCGGGCGTAGTCGGACGCGGCCTCGCCTGCCCGCCGCGCGCCGCGGCCGGCGGCGGGGGCGACGCGCCGCTCCACCACCTCCTCGATCTGCGACCAGAGCCGGCGCAGCTCGTCCAGGGCGTCGCCGCCCTCGTGCCGCGCCCGGCGGTAGCCCTTGCGCAGCCGGGGCTCCGCCCGTTCGGCCGCCTCGTCGCGCCAGTCGCCGGCGCGACGCACCAGCCCGGAAAGGAAACCATCCGCCATCGTCTTCTCCTGTCCCGTGTTGCGCGGCGATAACGGCCCGGACGGCCGGTGGTTCGCGGCGGCCGGACTTGACGACCGCGGACGGCGGTGGTCGGCACCCGCGATGCTGGACCGTCCCGCCGCACCGACGATTGCCGTGATCGGCGCCGGCCCGGCCGGGCTGATGGCGGCCGAGGTGCTGGCGCGCGGCGGTGCGCGGGTCACTGTCCTCGACCACATGCCCTCGCCCGGGCGGAAGCTGCTGATCGCCGGCCGGGGCGGGCTGAACCTGACGCATTCCGAGCCGCTGGAGGCTTTCCTCGGCCGCTACGGCGCCGCCCGGCCCGCGCTGGAGCCGGCGATACGCCGCTTCCCCCCGGCTGCGCTGGTCGCCTGGGCGGAGGGGCTGGGGCAGCCGACCTTCGTCGGCAGTTCGGGACGCGTCTTCCCGCGCGCGATGAAGGCCTCGCCGCTGCTGCGCGCCTGGCTGGCGCGGCTGGAGGGGCTCGGCGTGGCGCTGCGCCCGCGGCATCGCTGGGGTGGCTGGGACGCCGCCGGTGCGCCCGCCTTCACGACACCGCAGGGGCCGCTGGCGCTGCGCGTGGAGGCGGTGGTGCTGGCGCTCGGCGGCGCCTCCTGGCCGCGGCTGGGGTCGGACGGCGCCTGGCCGGCGCTGCTGCCGGATGTCCCCGTGACACCGCTGCGCCCCGCCAATTGCGGCTTCCACGTCGCCTGGTCCGGGCACCTGCGGACGCGCTTCGCGGGCACGCCGCTGAAGCGCATCGCGCTGGCCTTCGCGGGGCGGTCGGCGCGCGGCGAGGCCGTGATCACCGAGGCGGGCATCGAGGGCGGCGCGGTCTATGCGCTCTCCGGCCCGATCCGCGATGCCATCGCGCGGGCGGGCGGGCCGGTGACGGTGGCGCTCGACCTGCGGCCGGACCTGGACGCGGCGGCGCTGGCGGCGCGGCTGGACGGGCCGGCGG
>JAIEOP010000096.1 GCA_019750465.1 Acetobacteraceae bacterium
CGGCCTGGCAGCGCGCGGAGATGCGGGCTGCGCGCGGTTGACGGCGCGGGCCGGCAGGCGGCGCCGGCGCACGGCATGGAGCCGCTGCCCGCTCCCGCCTGCCGACCACGTTGCCGGCTGCGTGATCGCCGCCCTACGCTACGCCCAATCCGCTGGATCGGCTGGGAAGGAAGACCGGGACATGGCCGCGACCATCCGCAAGCTGGTCACCATCCTCGACGAGACGCGGCTGGAGATGGGCCGTGCCGTCAGCCCGCCCGTGCGTCGCGCCATTGCCTGCGCCGTCATCCTCAACCCCTGCGCCGGCCGCTTCGTCGAGGACCTGTCGGAGCTGGTCGCCCAGGGCGAGGAGCTGGGCGCGCTGCTGGCGGCCCGCGCCGTCGCCGCCCTCGGCATCCCGGGCACCGAGGTGCAGGGCTTCGGCAAGGCCGCGGTGGTCGGCGAGGCGGGGGAGCTGGAGCATGCCGCGGCACTGCTGCACCCGCGCATGGGTGCGCCGGTGCGCGCGGCGCTGGGCCGGGGCCCGGCACTGATCCCCTCGGCCAAGAAGGGTGGCGGGCCGGGCACGCCCATCGACGTGCCGCTCGGCCACAAGGACGCCGCCTTCGTCCGCAGCCATTTCGACGCCATCGAGGCGCGCGTCCCGGATGCGCCGCGCGCGGCGGAGATCCTGGTGTGCCTGGCGCTCGCCACCGGCGGGCGGCCGCATCCGCGGATCGGCGGGCTCACCATCGCCGAGATCGAGGGCGAGGACGGGCTGCGGTGACGCGCTCTGGTTGAATCGTCGCGTTTTGGACTCGCGCGGCTCAGGCGCACGCCGAGCCATGCTTGCGGCACGCGGCGGCCTTGCATCCGTGTCGCACCACAGCCATACACCCTCGCAACAGCGGGGCTTCGGCCGTATGGCGCGCGCGTCGCGGCCTGACCCCGCGATCCTTGGGGAGACGTGACGGGGTGGCCAGCGACTTCATCCTGGAGACGGAAGGCCTGACCAAGGAATTCCGTGGCTTCGTCGCCGTCAGCGACGTGGCCCTGAACGTGCGCCGAGGCTCCATTCACGGGCTGATCGGCCCGAATGGCGCCGGCAAGACGACCTGCTTCAACCTGCTCACGAAATTCCTGCCGCCGACGCGGGGCAGCATCCGCTACGACGGGCGCGACATCACCGGCCTGAAGCCGGCCGAGGTGGCGCGGCTGGGGCTGGTCCGCAGCTTCCAGATCTCGGCCGTGTTCCCGCATCTCTCGGTGCTCGAGAACGTGCGCGTGGCGCTGCAGCGCCAGCGCGGGGGAAGCTTCGACTTCTGGCGCACCGAGACGCTGCTGAAGCAGTTCGACGACCGCGCCATGGCCCTGCTGGAGGATGTCGGGCTGACGCCCTATGCGCGGCTGACCGCGGGCGAGCTGCCCTACGGCCGCAAGCGCGCGCTGGAGATCGCCACGACGCTGGCGACGGACCCGCAGATGATGCTGCTCGACGAGCCGACGGCGGGCATGGCGCATGAGGACGTCGACCGCATCGTGGAACTGGTCAAGCGCGTCGCGGCCGGGCGCACCGTGCTGCTGGTGGAGCACAACCTGAAGGTCGTCGCCGGCCTCTGCGACACCATCACGGTGCTGACCCGCGGGCGGGTGCTGGCGGAGGGCGACTACGCCGCCGTCGCCCGCAACCCCGAGGTCATCGCCGCCTATCTGGGGACCGAGGCGTCGAGCGTGGGGGTGCCAGAGAATGTCTGAGGTGATGGACCGCGCGCGCGCCGGCACGAACCCGGGCGCGGCGGGCGGCGCGCTGCTCGAGATCCGTGGCCTCGAGACCTGGTATGGCGAGAGCCATATCCTGCACGGCGTCGACATCGAGGTGCGCCAGGGCGAGGTGGTGACGCTGCTGGGCCGCAACGGGGCCGGCAAGACCACCACGCTGCGCTCCGTCATGGGGCTGGTCGGGCGGCGCACGGGGAGCATCCGCTTCCAGGGCCGCGAGATCATCGACATGCGTTCCGACCTGGTGGCGCGCATGGGGCTGGCCTACTGCCCGGAGGAGCGTGGCATCTTCGCCTCGCTGAACGTGACGGAGAACCTGCTGCTGCCGCCGGTGGTGCAGCCCGGCGGCCTCGACCTCGATACCATCTACGCGCTGTTCCCGAACCTGAAGGAGCGGGCGAACAGCCAGGGCACCAAGCTCTCCGGCGGCGAGCAGCAGATGCTGGCCATCGCGCGCATCCTGCGCACCGGCGCGAAGCTGCTGCTGCTGGACGAGCCGAGCGAGGGGCTGGCGCCGGTGATCGTGCAGCAGATCGGCCGCACCATCCGCGAGCTGAAGAGCCGCGGCTTCACCGTGCTGCTGGTCGAGCAGAATTTCCGCTTCGCGCAGACCGTCGCGGACCGGCACTACGTGATGGAGCACGGCCGGGTGGTGGACATGGTGCGCAACGAGGATCTCGCGGCGTCGATGGACCGGCTGCATACCTATCTCGGCGTCTGAACCGGGCGCCGCGCGCGCAGGGCTGCGGCGAATCGCCGAGGTGCATGAGGGAAGAGAAACGGCAATGACGGGTTCGGGGTCTGGTGTGGGCGCGACGGGCCGGCGCGGCGCGTTGAAGGCGCTGGCGGGCACGGCCGCGGCCGGCGCCGGGGTGGGCGGCCTGCCCTGGAGCCGCGCCCGCGCGCAGCAGGCGGCGAACACGGTGAAGATCGCCCTGCTGTGCGACTTCTCCGGCATGTACCGCGACGTCACCGGCCCCACCGAGCTGGCCTGCATCAAGCAGGCGG
The DNA here is from genome assembly GCA_019750465.1 of Acetobacteraceae bacterium. GTDB lineage: Bacteria > Pseudomonadota > Alphaproteobacteria > Acetobacterales > Acetobacteraceae > JAIEOP01. The sequence goes on from JAIEOP010000096.1 coordinate 2,767, forward strand.
CCGCCGAGTTCGCCAATCGCGGCTTCAACATCGAGGTCATCTTCGGCGACAACCAGAACCGGCCCGATGTCGGCTCCAACCTGACGCGCAGCTGGATCGACCGGGACGGCGTCGACGTGATCGTCGATGGCGGCGCCTCCTCCGTCGCGCTCGCGGTGAACGACATCGTGCGGGAGAGGAACAAGGTCTTCCTGAACTCCTCCTCCGCGACCTCCGACCTGACCGGCCGCGCCTGCTCGCCCAACACGGTGCACTGGACGTACGATACCTGGATGCTGGCGAAGTCGACCGGCGGCGCCACGGTGCGCGACGGCGGCGACAGCTGGTTCTTCATCACCGCCGACTACGCCTTCGGCCATGCGCTGGAGCGCGACACCGGCAATTTCGTGCGCCAGGCCGGCGGCCGCGTGCTGGGGCAGGTACGCACGCCCTTCCCGGGCACCTCCGACTTCTCGTCCTTCCTGGTGCAGGCGGCGGCGACGCGGCCGAAGGTGATCGGGCTGGCCAATGCGGGCACGGACACCATCAACTGCATCAAGCAGGCCGCCGAGTTCGGGCTGCAGCGGCGCGGCATCCGCCTCGCATCGCTGCTGATGTTCCTGCCCGATGTCCATGCGCTGGGGCTGGCCACCACGCAGGGGCTGATCTGCACCGAGACCTTCTACTGGGACCTCAACGACCGCACCCGCGCCTTCACCCGCAAGATCCGCCCGCAGATCAGCGTGCCGCTCTGCATGAACCATGTCGGCGGCTACGCCTCCGTGCTGCACTACCTGAAGGTGGTCGCCGAGATGGGCGTGCCGGCCGCCAAGGCCAGCGGGCTCGAGACGGTGAACCGCATGAAGGCGATGCCCTGCGACGACGACTGCTTCGGCCCGGGCCGCATCCGCGAGGACGGGCGCAAGCTGCACCCGGCCTACCTGTTCCAGGTGAAGGCGCCTGAGGAAAGCCGCGGCGAGTGGGACTACTACAAGCTGCTGCAGACGACGCCGGGCGAGGAGGCCTTCCGCCCGCTCGCCGAGGGCGGCTGCGGCTTCGTGCGCAGCTGAGCCGGGGAAGGGGGACCGCCATGGCGATCGACCGCCGCAACCTTCTTGCCGGGGCCGCCGCCGTTCCCGCGCTCGGCGCCCTGCCGTTCCGGCCCGCCCGGGCGCAGGCCGCCAACACGGTGCGCATCGGCGTGCTGACCGACATGTCCAGCACCTTCCGCGACATCAACGGCCCGGTGACGGTGGCCTGCGCGCGGCTGGCGGTGCAGGAATTCGGCAACCGCGGCTTCGACGTGGAGGTGCTGGTCGCCGACCACCAGAACCGCCCCGATGTCGGGGTGAACATCGCGCGGCAATGGTTCGACCGGGACGGCGTGGACATGGTGCTGAGCCTCGCGGCCTCCTCCGTCGCGCTGGCGGTGGCGGACCTCACGCGGGAGCGCAACAAGGTCATCATCCCGACCTCCACGGCGACGTCGGACCTGACCGGGCGCGCCTGCTCGCCGAACACGGTGCACTGGGTGTACGACACCTACATGCTGGCGAAGTCCACCGGCGGCGCCACGGTGCGCGCAGGCGGCGACAGCTGGTTCTTCATCACCGCCGACTATGCCTTCGGCCATGCGCTGGAGCGCGACACCGGCAATTTCGTGCGTGCCGCCGGCGGGCGCGTGCTGGGCGGCGTGCGCACGCCCTTCCCCGGCACCACCGACTTCTCCTCCTTCCTGCTGCAGGCCCAGGCCAGCCGCGCCAAGGTGGTGGGGCTGGCCAATGCCGGCAACGACACCATCAACTCCATCAAGCAGGCGGCCGAGTTCGGGCTGACGCGGCGCGGCGTGAAGCTGGCGTCGATGCTGATGTTCATCACCGACGTGCATGCGCTGGGGCTGGGCACGGCGCAGGGCCTGGTCTGCACCGAGACCTTCTACTGGGACCTCAACGACCGCACGCGCGGCTTCGCGCGCCGTGCCCGCGCCGTCGCCGGCCAGGTGCCGATCGCCATGAGCCATGCCGGGGACTATGCCGGCACGCTGCACTTCCTGAAGGCGGTGGCCGACCTGGGCGTGGCGGCGGCCAAGGCCGATGGCCGCGCCGTGGTGGCGCGCATGAAGGCGATGCCGACCGAGGACGACGCCTTCGGCCCGGGCACCATCCGGGAGGACGGGCGCAAGATGCACCCCGCCTACCTCTTCGAGGTGAAGTCGCCCGAGGAGAGCCGCGGACCGTTCGACTACTACAAGCTGCTGCAGACCACCGCGCCGGAGGACGCCTTCCGTCCGCTCGGCGAGGGCGGCTGCCCGCTGATCCGGACCTGAACCGGACCGCGGCCGCACACAGGGACCGATCGCGCGGCGTTCCCGGCAGGGGGCGGGGATGCGGCGCCAGGGATGGAGAGAGTACCACGCCATGACGATCGACCGCCGCCGCCTGCTCGCCGGCGCCGCTGCCGTGCCGCTGCTCGGCGCGCTGCCAATGCGCCGCGCCCGCGCCCAGGCTGCCAGCACCATCAAGCTCGGCGTGCTCAACGACGCCTCCGGCCACTACCGCGACATCGCGGGGCCGGGCTCGCTGGCCTGCGTGCGCCAGGCGATCCAGGATTTCGGCAGCCGCGGCTTCACGGTGGAGACCGTCTTCGCCGACCACCAGAACCGCCCCGACGTCGGCGTGAACATCGCGCGGCAGTGGTACGACCAGGACGGCGTGGACGTCATCATCGACGTGACGACCTCCTCCGTGGCGCTCGCCGTCAACGGCGTGACGCGCGAGAAGAACAAGGTCTTCCTGGGCTCCACCCCGGCGACGTCGGACCTCACCGGCGCGCAGTGCTCGCCGAACGGCATCCAGTTCACCTACGACACCTACATGCTGGCGAAGTCGACCGGCGGGGCGATGGTGAAGGCGGGCGGCGACAGCTGGTTCTTCATCACCGCCGACTACGCCTTCGGCCACGCGCTGGAGCGCGACACCGGGAATTTCGTGCGCGCGGCGGGCGGGCGGGTGCTCGGCCAGGTGCGCACGCCGTTTCCGGGCACGACGGACTTCTCCTCCTTCCTGCTGCAGGCGCAGGCCAGCCGGGCCAAGGTGATCGGCATGGCCAATGCCGGCGCCGACACCATCAACACCATCAAGCAGGCGGCCGAATTCGGCATCACCCGGCGCGGCATCAAGCTGGCGGCGCTGCTGATGTTCATCTCCGACGTGCATGCGCTCGGGCTGAACACGGCGCAGGGCCTCGTCTGCACCGAGAGCTTCTACTGGGACCTGAACGAGCGCACCCGCGCGCTGACGGCCCGCGTGCTGCCGAACATGCCCCAGGGGCTGCGCCCCGGCATGGGCCAGGCCGGCTGCTACGCCGCCGCGCTGCACTACCTGAAGGCCGCCGCCGACATGGGCGTGGCGCAGGCGAAGGCGGATGGCAGGGCGGCGGTGGCGCGCATGAAGGCGATGCCGACCGATGACGACGCCTTCGGCCCGGGCAGCATCCGCGCCGATGGCCGGAAGATCCATCCCTCCTTTCTCTTCGAGGTGAAGACGCCGGCGGAAAGCCGCGGCGCCTGGGACTACTACAAGCTGCTGCAGACCACGCCGGCCGAGGAAGCGTTCCGCCCGGTCGCGGAGGGCGGTTGCCCGCTGGTGCGCAGCTGAACGGGGCGGCGGCCCGCCACCCGGCGACTGGACGGCTCCGTCGGGACGGGCCGGTGACAACGATCACCGGCCCGGGGTAACCACAAGAACAGGAGACAGGGACCCATGGAGCTTTCACGTCGTGCCTGGCTGGGAACCGCCGCCGTCACCACGCTGTCCACCGCCCTCCCGCGCCTGACCCGCGCGCAGGGAGCGGCGAACACCGTCCGCATCGGCGTGCTGACCGACATGTCGGGCATGTACCGCGACAACACCGGGCCCACCGCCGTCGCCTGCGCGCGCCAGGCCGCCGCCGAGTTCGGCAACCGCGGCTTCACCGTCGAGGTGATCGAGGCCGACCACCAGAACCGGCCCGATGTCGGCGCCAACCTGGCGCGGCAATGGTTCGACCAGGGCGTGGACGTGGTGCTGGACGTGCCCACCAGCTCCGTCGCGCTGGCGGTGAACCAGGTGGCGCGCGAGAAGAACAAGGTGATGCTGAACTCGGGGGCCGCGACCTCCGACCTCACCGGCGCGCAGTGCAGCCCGAACACCATCCACTGGACCTACGACACCTGGATGCTGGCGCGCTCGAACGGCGGTGCCACGGTGCGGGCCGGCGGCGACACCTGGTTCTTCATCACCGCCGACTACGCCTTCGGCCACGCGCTGGAGCGCGACACGATGAACTTCGTGCGCCAGGCCGGCGGGCGGGTGCTCGGCAACGTCCGCACGCCCTTCCCGGGGACCACCGACTTCTCCTCCTTCCTGGTGCAGGCGCAGGCCAGCCGGGCCAAGGTGATCGGGCTGGCGAACGCCGGCGCGGACACCCAGACCTGCGTGAAGCAGGCCGCCGAGTTCGGCCTGACGCGCCGGGGCATCAGGCTCGCCTCGCTGCTGCTGTTCATCAACGACGTGCACGGGCTCGGCCTGCAGACGGCGCAGGGGCTGACCTGCACCGAGACCTTCTACTGGGACATGAACGACCAGACCCGCGCCTTCACGCGCCGCATCGTGGCGCGCACGCCGAACAACTACCCCAACATGATCCACGCCGGCTGCTACTCGGCGACGCTGCACTACCTGAAGGCGGTGGCCGAGATGGGCGTGCCGGCGGCCAAGGCCAGCGGCATGGAGGCGGTGAACCGCATGAAGGCGATGCCGACCGAGGACGATGCCTTCGGCCGCGGCAGCGTCCGCGCCGACGGGCGGCGCATCATCCCCTCCTTCCTGTTCGAGGTGAAGGCGCCGGCCGAGAGCCGCGGCCCCTGGGACTATCTCAAGCTGGAGCAGACCACCCCCGCCGAGGAGGCCTTCCGGCCGATGGCCGAGGGCGGTTGTGCCCTGGTCCGATCCTGACCCATTGACCGGGGACCGGCCGATCGCGTGCCGCGTCCCGGCCCCTACCTGAGGAGAGCCTCGATGAATGCCACGACCCCCGTGCCCACCCGACGCCGGCTGCTGGCCACCGCCGGCGTCGCCGTCGGCGCCTCGCTGATGCCGATGGCGCCGAAGCTGTCGCGTGCCCAGGCCGCCAACACCATCCGCATCGGCGTGCTGAACGACCAGTCCGGCATCTACAGCTATCTCGCCGGCGTCGATGGCGTGGCCATGGTGCAGGCGGCGGCGCAGGAGTTCGGCAACCGCGGCTTCACCGTGGAGATCCTCTCGGCCGACCACCAGAACCGTCCCGATGTCGGCTCCAACATCGTGCGCCAATGGGTGGACCGGGACGGCGTGGACATGGTGATCGACGTGCCGACCTCCTCGGTCGGCCTCGCGGTCAACCAGGTGATGCGCGAGAAGAACAAGGCCTACGTCAACGTCGGCTCGGCGACCTCGGACCTCACCGGCGCGCAGTGCAGCCCGAACACGGTGCACTGGGTCTACGACACCTACATGCTGGCCAAGTCCACCGGGGGCGCCACGGTGCGGGCCGGCGGCGATACCTGGTTCTTCATCACGGCCGACTACGCCTTCGGCCATGCGCTGGAGCGCGACACCGCGAATTTCGTCCGCCAGGCCGGCGGTCGCGTGCTGGGCCAGGTGCGCACGCCCTTCCCCGGCACCTCCGACTTCTCCTCCTTCCTGGTGCAGGCGCAGTCCTCCCGCGCCAAGGTGATCGGCCTGGCGAACGCCGGCGGCGACACCACGAACTGCATCAAGCAGGCGGCCGAGTTCGGCATCACCCGCCGCGGCGTGAAGCTGGCGGCGCTGCTGATGTTCATCCAGGATGTCGGCGCGCTCGGCCTGCCCACCGCGCAGGGGCTGGTGATGACGGAGAGCTTCTACTGGGACCTCAACGACCGCACCCGCGCCTTCACCCAGCGCGTGCGCGGCCGGCTTGCCCGCAACGGGGTGCCGAACATGGTCACCGCCGGCAACTACTCCGGCACGCTGCACTATCTGAAGGCGGTGGCCGACATGGGCGTCGCGGCGGCCAAGGCCAGCGGCGTCGAGGCCATCAACAAGATGAAGGCGATGCCGGTGGAGGACGAGGCCTTCGGCCGCAGCACCATCCGCCCCGATGGCCGCCGCCTGATCCCGAGCTTCCTGTTCGAGGTGAAGAAGCCCGAGGAGAGCACCGGCGCCTGGGACTTCCTGAAGCTGCTGCAGACCACGCCGGCGGACGAAGCCTTCCGGCCGATGACCGAGGGCGGCTGTGCCCTGGTAAGGAGCTGACGGCTAACAACATGGGGAGGTAACGGAGATGACCAACGGGACGGGACGGCGCGGTCTTCTCGCCATGGCGGGGGCCGCCGGCATCGGCACCGGCATCGGCGGACGGCCCTGGCGGAGTGCCCGCGCGCAGGCGGCGAACACCATCCGCCTCGGCGTGATCACCGACATGTCCGGCCTCTACCGCGACTCCGTCGGCCCCGGCAGCGTCGCGCTGACGCAGCAGGCGGTGCAGGAGTTCGGCAACCGCGGCTTCCAGATCGAGGTGCTGCAGGCCGACCACCAGAACCGGCCCGATGTCGGCGCGAACCTCGTGCGCCAATGGTTCGACCAGGGCGTGGACGCGGTGGTGGACGTGCCCACCTCCTCGGTCGCGCTGGCGGTGAACCAGATCGCGCGGGAGAAGAACAGGATCCACCTGAATTCCGGGGCGGCGACCTCCGACCTCACCGGGTCGCAGTGCAGCCCGAACACGGTGCACTGGACCTACGACACCTACATGCTGGCGAAGTCCACCGCTGCGGCAGTGGTGCGCCAGGGCGGGGATTCCTGGTTCTTCATCACCGCCGACTACGCCTTCGGCCACGCGCTGGAGCGCGACACGACGGCCTTCGTGCGCGGCATGGGCGGGCGGGTGCTGGGAACGGCGCGCACGCCCTTCCCGGGCACCACCGACTTCTCCGCCTTCCTGCTGCAGGCGCAGGCCAGCCGCGCCAAGGTGCTGGGCTTCGCCAACGCCTCCACCGACACCGTGAACTGCATCAAGGGCGCCAGGGAGTTCGGCCTGCATCGCTCCATGCGCCTTGCCGCGTTGCTGATGGACGTCGTCGCGGTGCGTGCGCTCGGCATCGAGGCCGGGCAGGGGCTGCTGCTGACCGAGAGCTTCTACTGGGACCTCAACGACCGCACCCGGGCCTTGACCGCGCGCGTGCGCGCCCGCAACCAGGACCGGCCCCCGGCCATGGTGCAGGCCGGGTGCTACGGGGTGACGTTGCACTACCTCAAGACGGTGGCTGAGATGGGCATCGCCGCGGCCAAGGCGGGCGGCGTGGAGACGGTGAACCGGATGAAGGCACTGCCCTGCGACGATGACGCCTTCGGCGCGGGCTACATCCGCGCCGATGGGCGCAAGATCCACCCGGGCTACCTGTTCCAGGTCAAGTCGCCGGAAGAATCCACCAGTCCCTGGGACGTGTACAAGCTCGTCACCACCACGCCCGGCGACGACGCCTTCCGCCCCCTGAACGAGGGCGGCTGCGCCCTGGTGCGCAGCTAGCAGAGAAGCAGGATCGTCATGGACGAGATCTTCGGCATCCCCATCCCGCTGCTGTTCGGGCAGCTGCTGCTCGGGCTGATCAACGGGGCCTTCTACGCGATGCTGTCGCTCGGCCTCGCGATCATCTTCGGCCTGCTCAACATCATCAACTTCACCCATGGCGCCCAGTTCATGATGGGCGCCTTCGTGGCCTGGATGCTGCTCAGCCTCGGCAGCGCCGATGCCGCGCGCATCGGCCTGGCGCTGCTGCTGCTGCCCCTGGTGGTGCTGCTGCTGGATTGGCTGTGGTTGAAGCTGCGGCTGGCGCAGCCGATCCGGCTCGGCCTCGGCGTGTTCGTCAGCGCCGCCTGGATCGCCGCCTGCTTCCTGGAGAATGGCGGGCCGGTCGCCCGGGCGCTCGGCGCGATGTTCCCGAACGGCCTGTCCTACTGGTGGGCGCTGCTGATCGGCCCGATCGTCGTCGGCGCCTCCGGCGTGCTGCTGGAGCGGCTGATGATCGCGCAGCTCTACAAGCTCGATCACCTCTATGGGCTGCTGCTGACCTTCGGCGTCGGCCTGATCATCGAGGGCATCTTCAGGAACGAGTTCGGCTCCTCCGGCCTGCCCTACCGCATCCCGCCCGAGCTTTCGGGCGCCTGGGACCTCGGCTTCATGTTCATGCCGGTCTACCGCGGCTGGGTCGTGCTGGCCGCGCTGATCCTCTGCCTGGCGACCTGGCTGGTCATCGAGAAGACCCGCCTCGGCGCCTATCTCCGCGCCGCGACGGAACGCGCGGAGCTGGTGCAGGCCTTCGGCATCAACGTCCCCCTGATGATCACCCTGACCTACGGCGCGGGCGTTGCGCTGGCGGCCGTCGGCGGCGTGCTGGCGGCACCGATCTACTCGGTGAACCCGCAGATGGGGGTGAACCTCATCATCGTGGTCTTCGCGGTGGTGGTGATCGGCGGCATGGGCTCCATCCTCGGCTCGATCCTCGTCGGCTTCGGTCTCGGCGTGGTGGAGGGCCTGACCAAGGTGTTCTGGCCGGAAGCCTCCGCCACCGTCATCTTCGTCATCATGGCCATCGTGCTGCTGACGCGGCCCGCCGGCCTCTTCGGGAGGGCCTGAGCCATGCCGGCCGACACCACCATGACCGCCGGTGCCGCCACGGGCGCACCGGAATTCCAGGGGCCCGCGGCGGAGGCGGAGGGCTTCTGGGGCTTCTCGCGCGCGCAGCTCGCCGCCCTCGGGGTGATGATCGTCTTCCTCGCGGTCGCGCCCTTCTTCCTCTACCCCGTCTTCCTGATGAAGCTGCTGTGCTTCGCGCTGTTCGCCTGCGCCTTCAACCTGCTGATCGGCTATGTCGGGCTGCTCAGCTTCGGTCACGCCGCCTATTTCGGCATGGGCGGCTACGTCGCGGGGCACGCGGCGAAGGTCTGGGGCCTGTCGCCGGAACTCGCGATCATCGCCGGTGCCGCCGCGGCGGCGCTGATCGGCCTGCCCTTCGGCTGGCTGGCGATCCGCCGCGCCGGCATCTACTTCGCCATGATCACCCTGGCGCTGGCCCAGATGGTCTACTTCTTCTGCGTGCAGGCGCCCTTCACCGGCGGCGAGGACGGCATCCAGGCGATCCCGCGCGGCAGCCTGTTCGGCGTAGTTCCGCTCAACAGCGACATGAGCATGTACTGGCTCGTCGCCGGCATCTTCCTCGCCGGCTTCCTGCTGATCCACCGCATCATCCACTCGCCCTACGGCCAGGTGCTGAAGTCGATCCGCGAGAACGAGCCGCGCGCCATCTCGCTCGGCTACCGGACCGAGGACTACAAGCTGATGGCCTTCGTGCTCTCGGCCACGCTGGCCGGCGTCGCCGGCGCCACCAAGAGCCTGGTCTTCGGCATCGCCACGCTGACCGACGTGCACTGGTCCATGTCGGGCGAAGTGGTGCTGATGTCGCTCGTCGGCGGCCTCGGCACGATCTTCGGCCCGATGGTCGGCGCCGCGGTCATCGTCACCATGCAGAACTACCTCGCCGAGATGGGCGCCTGGGTCACCGTCATCCAGGGGGCGATCTTCGTGCTCTGCGTCATGGTGTTCCGCCGCGGCCTGATCGGCGAGATCGGCAATCTGCTGAAGGTGAAGCTGTAGCCGCTGCCTGCTGTCACGGCCTCGCCCAAGATGACATTACCGCGAGGCTCGTGCCGCGTTGCTTTTCGCAGCGTTCCCGGCATATGCTGGAGTTTCGGCGGAGAAAGAGCGGAATTGCGACGGAGGCACAGCGATGGAGTTGCGTATCATCCTGGACGATGATTACATGCGCGCGCTACAGCAAGGGCTGGGCGCGGCGCGGGCCACTGAGGTCGTCCGCGAGTCGCTCACTCTGCTGAACTGGGCGATGACGGAGCGGCAGCGCGGCCGAGTGATCCTTTCGGCAACCCCCGAAGGGCAATCGGTTACGCAGCTGGCCATGCCGGCGTTGGAGCGCGTGGGGGCCGCCCGCGACTAACGGGGGAGGGGTGCTTGCGAAGACGGCATGCGTTTGTCTTCGAACCGTCGCCTAGCGGGCAAGCGCCACAAGGCATCACCGCCGCCGAAGATCCGCGGTGGCCGATCGTCGAGCCGATGCCGCCGCCGCCGGGAACACCATTTCCAGACCTTCCACCACCGCCCTGGCCGATCGTCGAGCCGATGCCGGCGCCGCCGCCGGGAATACCATTCCCGGACCTTCCACCACCGCCCTGGCCAAGGGGAAGGCCGCGGCAAGCGCCGGAGCCGCGAGGCTCTTTGCCGACGCCGTCATGGCGGGAGTCGTCGCCTGAGCCGTTACCCTGATCGCGGTGTGATGCCGTGAGTGCGTCAAGCGGCGATGACCAAAACGTCGAGCGTATAACGGCAGCTTTGCCGCATACTGTGTCGGTCGGCTCCCTAGGTGCAGCTGCCGCCACAGCCAACCCTTGCCCGTCACCCCCCGTTGGCGGTTTCGGCGGGGCTCGGCCGAAGCCACCCGCGTGGTGGGGCGGCTGGAAACTGATCCGCGGCGTCGGAGAGTTGCAGGTATTGACCCGCGCCTCCTACGGCATGCTCGTCGTGGTCCCCGTGCTTGCGGGGGCCTGGACCGCCATCCGGGAATTCATCAATGGCTACAACGCGGCCTCGCGCCGGGTTACCCGCGAGCTTGTAGAAGCCGCGGCGTCAGCACGGGAAGGGCTTTCGAAGGCGGCCAGGGCCATGTCGGACGCGCCACAGCTTGGCGAGCTTCAGACGCGCGCCACCAAGAGCGTGGATCGCCTCGATGCGGCAATTGCTGCTGCGCACGCCAAGATGGCGGAGCTCGGGGAGCGCGCGTTGGTCTCCGCCGATCTGCCCTTACCTTGGGTGGTCGCCTTCTTTGCCGCCCTCGCTGTTTTCGTCGCACACACGATTTGGCAGGTCTTCGCGCCCGACATCATCCGCAGCGGCACGCTTGATGCCCACGTGGCGCGTCGCCGCGACGCCTACGCGAAGCATCAGATTGCAGGTGAACTCGCACTGGCGCGAAGCTTGGCCCAGGAGGACGAGCATGAGCTCGTGGAGGGCATAGCGCATTCGGTGCGCACCGCCTTCGTACAGGGCGGGACCGCTGATGCGCTCACGCGGCTGGGGGCGCGGGCGCCGGATGTCCGGATGCTCACCGAAGGCGGATTGGCTGCCTTGACCGAGAAGCTTTCACCCGAACAGCCTGGCAAAGCCTGGATTACGGGTGATCTGACGTCGCTCATCCGTGCCGTCGCCAGGACGCAGCCGGCGCCTCTGGCCAATGCGACGGAGGCGCTCAACCGCGATCTCGAGTGGATCGATCGGGGCGCGCGCGCCGAGTATCGGCAAGCCTCGGAACGGCGACCGATCCTTTTCGCCCTGTCGTCCGCGTTCTATGCAATCGCGCTCCTGCTCATCCTGCTGCTGACGGCGCAGCAGACATGGACGATCCTGCACCAGGCAGCCTTGGCAGGTCCACCGCGGAACATCGCCGCGTGGACAGGCAACAAGCCTGCTTCCCAGCCACAGTCCGGAGACTCGCGATGAGCCGCGCCAAGACCACTCGACGACGGCTGCTCGGTTCCGCCGGGCTGATGCTGTTCGCCCACCCGGCGCGAGGCAGCATCGAACTGCACGTGCTGTCCTCGGGCGGGCTGAACGAGGCGTACAACATCCTCGGGCCGCAATGGGAGCAGGCCACCGGGCACACCCTGCGCACGGCGCGCGGCGCCTCGATGGGCGCGGCGCCGGATGCGATCCCGCAGCGCCTCGCGCGCGGCGAGCCGGCGGACGTGGTGCTGCTCGCGGCCGAGGGGCTGGATGGGCTGATCGCGCGCGGCCTGGCCGTGCCGGGCAGCCGGGTGGACATCGCCCGCTCGCTGATCGGCATGGCGGTGCGGGAGGGTGCGCCGAAGCCCGACATCTCGACGCCCGAGCGGTTGCGGGACGTCCTGCTGGCCGCGGCCTCGATCGGCTATTCCGCGAGCGCCAGCGGCGTCTACATCGAGAATGAGATGTTCCGCCGCCTCGGCATCCACGACCAGGTCATGCCGAAGGCGAGGAAGATCTTCTCCGAACGCGTCGCCGCCGTGGTCGCGCGCGGCGAGGTCGAGGTCGGTTTCCAGCAGGTCAGCGAGATCATCTTCATTCCCGGCGTGACCTATGTCGGCACGCTGCCGGACGCGGTGCAGCGCGCCACCATCTTCTCCGCCGGGATCGGAGCGCGGGCGGCGAACCCGGAGGCCGGGCGGGCGCTGATCCGCTTCCTCGCCTCGGCCGAGGCGGCGCCGCAACTCGCCCGCACCGGGCTTGAGCCGCTGTCGGGCACGGCGCCGCGGCCAGGCTGACCCGCGATCAGGCCTCCGCCGCCAGTGCCCGCTGCGCTGCCGGCCGTTCGGCCATGCGCCGGCGATGCTCCGCGATGCGCGGCAGGCGTGCGGGATCGACGCCGTCCCGCTCCAGCCAGCGCGCCAGGGTGAACAGGTAGGGATCGGCGACCGTATAGGCCTCCCCCATCACCCAGGGTCCGGCCAGCATGCCCTCCTCGATCACCCTGAAGGCGTCGTGGACCGACTGCGGCACCCTGCGCCGCATCGCCTCGATCGCCGCCTCGTCGTCCACCCAGCGATGGCCGCGCATGCGGTGCGCATGCGCGACATGGACCGTCGAGCAGAGATAGTTGTTGAAGTCCTGGAGCCGGGCGAAGGCGAAGGGGTCATCGACCGGCGCGAGCTGCGCCGCGGGAAAGCTCTGCGCGACGAAGCCGAGCAGCGCCGGCGTTTCCGTCAGCACGCCCCGCGGCGTCGCCAGCGCCGGGACACGGCCCTTCGGGTTCACCTCCAGGTAGCCGGGGCTGCGCTGCTCCTGCCGCTCGAAGTCGATGCGACGCAGCGTGTAGTCGGCGCCGGCCTCCTCCAGGGCGATATGCGTCGCCAGCGCGCAGGTCTCGGGCGTGTAGAAGAGCGTCAGCATTGCCATCCCTCCCGCTCATGCGGGGAGATCAGTCTAGCGCCGTCTCCCGGCTGCGGTCCCAGAGATTCGGCACGGCGGCATTGCTGTAGCCGGAGACGAAGCGCCGCCGCTCGCCTGTTGCCGGATCGAAGACATGCCGCGCCACGGCGCCGATGTTGCCACCATAGACATGGATGCTGATGCTGGCGGTGTCGGGAACGGCGTTCTCCACCACGTGGATGTCGTAGGTCTCGGGCGAGATGCGGACCACCTCGCCGGGCCGCAGCCGGTCCTGGCGCCCGGGCCGCATCGGCGTGCCCGGCGGACCGGGGATCACCTCGGTCGAGATCTCCTCGCCACGCAGCATGCCGACCAGTCCCCAGACCGTGTGGTCATGCACCGGCGTTCGCTGCCCCGGTCCCCAGACGAAGCTGACGACGGAGAACCGCTCCAGCGGATCGCAGTGCAGCAGGTACTGGCGATAGGTCGGGCCGGCCTCCGCGCAGTCCGCCGGCAGCCAGTCATCCCGCGCGACCAGGTCCCGCAGCAGCGCGCTGCCCGCCTCGAGGAGGCGGCGCTGGTCGGCCGCCGCATCGGCCAGCCGCGTCATGCCGCGCACGAAATCCCGCAATGTCGTGATGCCACCCATGCGCTTTTCTCCGCGTCTGATTGCGGCGATCCTACCGCCGCGGATCGGCGGCATGCAAAGCTGCCGGGTGACGGAGGCCCGCCATGGAATGCCTGCACCTCGCCGATGACGGCGCGATCCCGAACAATCCGCGGCTGCCGGCGCTGCTCTGGCGCGGTGCCCTGCCGGCCGGGGCAGGACCCGAGGCGGCCGAGGCGCTGTTCGCCCGCCATGGCTGGCCGCCGGCCTGGCGCAACGGCATCCATCCCTGGCAGCATTTCCACGCCGATGCGCACGAGGTGCTGGGGATCGTGCGCGGCACGGCGCGGGTGCAGCTCGGCGGCGCGCGGGGGCCCATAGTGGACCTCGCCGCGGGCGACGTGGTGGCCTTGCCCGCGGGCGTGGGGCATTGCCGGCTGGCGGGCAGCGCCGACCTGCTGGTGGTCGGCGCCTACCCTCGGGATGCGGCGCCCAGCACGTCCCGGGAGGCGCCCGATCCCGCATCCCATGCCCGGGCCGTCGCCGCGGTCGCGGCCACGCCGGATCCGCCCTGCGAACCCGTCCATGGTGCGCCCTGGCCCCATCGGGCAGTGTGACGGATGGCGTGACGGGCGGCGGCGCAGAAGCGTTCCGCCGCCGCATCCCACCGGACCAGCTCAGCCGCGGATCCGTGGCGTCCCGGTCTGCTCGTCGAGGTAGATGACCGTAGCGTCCTCGCGGCTGCCCATCAGCAGGGCGACCCGGCCCCGCTCGCCCGGCGGCACCGGCGCAAGGTAGGTAACCTCCGGCCCGCCGCCGGTGCCGCCGCTGAGCGCCGCCAGGCGCCCGGCCTGGCTCGGCAGGCGGCCATGGTACTCGAAGGCGGTGTCATCGCCGCTGCCGGACATGCGGACCTCGGCGCCCGCCGATGCGGGGCCGGGCAGCATGGGCTGGGCCAGGGCCGCGCCGGCGGTGCAGATGAGCAGCCTGGAGGCGAGGAACAGGGTGCGGAACATGGGACTCTCCCGTCTGGTGACTGGCGGCGGGGCCCATTGCCCTCGCCTGCCGTGACGGGAAATCTACGGCGCGCGCGTTGCAGCAGCGTGCCGCGGCGCTGCGAAACCGGTTCCACGCATTGCGCGGCGGCGCCCGCTTCGCGTCATGTGTTGCGCGCCGCCCGCGGGCGGCGCGCCGTGTGTCGTGCGTTGCGCGGTGCGGTCACGCCGCCTGTGCCGTCAGCACCACGCGGCCGATGATCTGGCCCGCGCGCAGCCGGTTCAGCACCGCGTCGGCATTGCGCAGCGGCTCGTTGGCCACCGGGATGGCCGGGATCTTGCCCTGCTTGGCGATGTCGATCAGGGCGCGCAGTTCCTTCACGTTGCCCACGTAGCTGCCCTGCACGGTCAGCGCGCGGATCGGCATCAGCGGCAGCGGGATGGACATCTCGCCGCCGAAGAGGCCCACCTGCACCAGCTTGCCGCCCTTGCGCAGCGAGTCGAAGGCGAAGCGGCTGGTCGCCGTGCCGTTCACCAGGTCGATCACGCCGCCGACCGGCCCGCCGCAGGCCGTGACGATGGCGCGCGCCGTGTCCTCGCCCGAGGCCAGCACGGTGTCCGTGGCACCCTGCTGCTTCGCCGCATCCAGCTTCGCCGCATCGACATCGACGACGCAGATGCGCCGATGGCCCATCGCCTTCAGGATGGCGATGGCGTTCATCCCGAGCCCGCCGGCCCCGACCAGCACCACAGGCTCGTCCGGGTCCATCGGCATCAGCTTGTTGATGGCCGAATAGACGGTGACGCCGGAGCAGGCATAGGTGGCGGCAAGCGAGGGATCGACGCCCTCGATATCGACCAGGTGCTTCCAGTGCGTGGCCAGCACATGCGTCGCGTAGCCGCCATGCTGGTAGACGCCGAGCGAGCGCGGCGTCAGGCACATGTTCTCCTCGTCGCGCTGGCACACGGCGCATTTGCCGCAGCCGACCCAGGGATAGACGCAGCGCAGGTCGCCGGGCTTCACGCCCTTGCCCTCGGCCTCCGGGCCGAGCTTCACGACGCGGCCGACGATCTCATGGCCCATCGCCAGCGGCAGCGTCACGCCGCGGTCGGTCAGCCGCATCTTGCCGCGGCTGCCGAGGTCGTACTCGCCCTCCCAGATGTGCAGGTCGGAATGGCAGACGCCGGCATGGGTGACTTCCAGCAGCACCTCCGCGCCCTTCGGCTCGGGCGTCGGCAGCTCGATCTCCTGCAGCGGCTTGCCGGTCTCGACAACGGCCCAGGCGCGCATCGGCGTTCTCCCCAAGGAACAGTCAGGACGGCGATGGGACAGCGCGCGGCGGGCCCGGTCAAGACCGCCGGCAACGCCGGCCTGCATGCGGCGTTCGGTGTCCATCGCAGAAGGGGTGACCGGGCGATGAGCGACCTCCTTTCCGGACTGCTGGGCGGCGCGCGGCGCGGCGGTGGCCTCGGCGGTGGCCTCGGCGGCGGGCTGCGCATGGCGGCTCTGGCGCTGCTGCTGCACCAGGTGATGAAGCGGTCGGGCGGCGGTGGTGCGGCACCACGCGACGACACGGCCGGGGGCGGCTTCGGCGGACTGCTCGGTGGCGGGGCCGGGGCATCGGCAGGAGGGAGCGTTGCCGGCACGCTGGGCGGCGGCGCTGCGGCGGGCGGCGGCCTTGGGGGGCTGCTCTCGGGGCTGGGCGGCCTGCTCGGCGGACTGCGCTCGCAGGGGCTGTCGCAGCACGTCGATTCCTGGATAGCGGCTGGGCCGAACCAGCCCGTGGCGCCCCGCCAGCTCGCCGCCGCCTTCGATCCCGACGAGGTGGAGACCCTGGCACGGAAGGCCGGGACGGATCGCGAGACACTGATGCAGGAGGTCAGCCGTGTCCTGCCCGATTTCGTGGACCGGATGACGCCGCAAGGCCGGCTTCCGCAGCACCAGGACGAGGTGGGCGGCGGCCTCGGCGGCCTGCTCGGAAGCCTGCTGGGCGGGCAGGAGCAGGGCCCGCCGCGGCGCGAGGCGTAGCTGGGATCCGCGGGCGCGGGAGCACGACGACCCCCCCCGCGGGCCCTCCGGCACGGCGGGAATGAGAGGCGGTGGAGGTGCCGGATCAGCCCGCGCGGATGCCGGCCTCGCGGATCACGTTGCCCCACAGCTCGATCTGCGCATCGAGGAAGGCGCCGAACTCCTCCGGCGTCGAGCCGACGACATCGACCCCCTGGCCCTCGATCAGCCGTCGCCGCAGCCCGGGCTCGCGCAGCCCCTCGACCAGGGCGGCGTGGAAGCGCGCGAGGATGGAACCCGGTACGGCCGCGGGACCGAGCACGCCCCAGAAGGCATTCGCCGCCACGCCGGCCACGCCGGCCTCGATGAAGGTCGGCAGGTCGGGCAGCGCGCCGGTGCGGACCGCGCCACTCTGCGCCAGGGGCCGCAGCCGCACCCCCACCTGCCCACCAAGCCCGATGGGGGAGGCGATGGCGAGGTCGATCTCGCCGGCCGCCGCCGCGGTCGCCAGCGGGCTGCCGCCGCGATAGGGCACGTGCACCAGCCGCACCCCGGCACGGCCCTGCAGTACTTCCATCGTCAGGTGCGCCAGGCTGCCGATGCCGATGGTGCCGTAGGTCACCGCCTCCGGCCGCGCCCGCGCTGCCGCGATCACGTCGCCGAGGCTGCGGAAGGGCCGGTCGTTCGGCGTGGTCAGCAGCATCGGCGCCGTCGCCAGCAGCATCACCGGCGCGAAGTCGCGGCGCGGATCGAAGCCGAGGTCCGGGGTCAGCGCGCGCATGGTCGCGTGGGTGTCGAAGCAGAGCAGCCAGCTCTGCCCGTCCGGCGCGGCGCGGGCAACCGCTGCCGTGCCGAGCGTGCCGCCGGCACCGGTGCGGTTCTCCACCACCACCGGGGCGCCGAGCAGGGTCTGCAGGGTGGGCGCCAGCAGCCGGGCGAAGGTGTCCACCGAGCCGCCGGGCGGGAAGGGCGCCATGATGCGGATGGGGCCGTTGGGCCAGGCGCTCGCGCCCTGGGCCAGGGCCGGGGAAGCGGGCGCGAGCATGGGGGCGGCAAGCACTGTCCTGCGGCTGATCATCGCGGCCTCGTCTATCCGGAGTAGAGTTTCACGGAGTCGTTACCCCTCAGGGGTTGCAGGTGGTGCAAGGCTCTTTGTGCGCTACCGCACAAGGCGCGCAACCGCCGGCACCGATCGAGACTGGGGTGCCTTCGCTGATTTGCGAAGACCCGCCGGCCAAACGGGGGAGGATCACCGCCATGCCGCGTCTCCTGCTGGTGGGTCGCGAGCCTAACGAACCCGTGCCCGCGCTGTCCGTCTATGCGCTCGATGCCGAGCTGCGTCCGATCGCCGCCGATACGGTGGACGAGCGCGGCGGCTTCACCCTCCCGGAGGAGGCGCTGAAGAAGGCCGTCTTCGTCGGCATCGGCGCGCAGCAGGAGAAGCCGCCCGAACGCCTGAACCGCGAGGAGCTGGTGCTCTACCGCACCGAGCAGTACCGGACGCTGCTGAAGGCGAGCGACGTCATCGACCTCGCGCGGGCGCGCTGGGCGACGCTGTTCCCGCCCTTCCCGCGCTGCGTCACCGGCCGGGTGCGGCGCTGCTCCTGGTGGCCCTGGTGGCAGTTCGCGCAGGAGGTGACGCTGAGCACGGCGCGATCCTCCGCCGCCGCCCTCTCGCTGCGCACCGAGGTGCTGGCCGGAACCGCCACGAGCGGCCCGGCCATCCTCACGCAGCCCGCGCTGCGCCCGATCCCGCCGCCGTTCTTCCGTTGCGGCGTGGTCTGCGAGGGGCTGGTCGAGGTCTATCAGCGCACCTGCTGCTGGTGGCCGCTGGTCATCGAGGATCCGCGCATCCCCTCGATCATCGACATCCTGGAGCGGCTGGACCCCGTGGTGGCGATCCCGCCGCGCTTCCCGCCCATCCCGAACCCGCCCGACCCGCCGCCGTTCGAGCGCCTGGCGCTGTTCAAGGGCGGCGCGCTGGACGAGGCGGCGCTGAACGCCCCGCGCGACCTCGCCGCGCTGCGCCGCCTGCCGGCGCTGGAGCAGGTCGCCTACATCGAGGCCCGCCCCTACCTGCGGCACCTGCTGCATTGCGGCGAGCCGCGCCGGGTCGGGCAGGGCTTCATCCAGCCCGATGGCAGCTTCCAGGTCTGCTGGCGCGCCTTCCCGATCTTCCCGCTGCCGAACTGCCGCATCGAGGTGGCCTATGTGGTGAAGCAGGTGATCGGCGGCAGCACGGTCACGATCTACAACGGCCTCGCCGCCAACCAGTGGTTCGGGTTGGGCGAGACGCCGACGCTCACCTCCTACCACCCGCAGGCGCTGGGCTGCCGCGACGGCGACGACCCGCGCGTCGATGGGGCGGTGATCTATCTCGACGCCATCGGCTCCACGGATGCCTACCACCTGAAGACGCCGGCCGAGGCGGGGTGGGATCGCGTCGGCGCGCCGGCCTACAATGACGGGCTGTGCTTCCCCGCGGCGAGTGCCGCCGCGGCGAAGGGTGCGCTGCTGGACCGCAACTGGGGCGGCACGCTGAACCTGCGCTGGTGGTTCACCGAACCCTGCCGCGCCGCCGGTGCGCGCTACTACCGCGCCTCCGTCATCGCCGCCGATGCGGCGGGCAATCCGCAGCCGGGGGCGACGCGCGTCTTCCTCGCGCCGGCGGGCGGGGCCTGGCAGAAGCTGGTCTTCACCGGGAGCGGGCTCGACCTGGTCAGCGTGCCGCTGGGGACGCCGGGGCCGGTGGGGGGCGAGTCCAACCTTTTCACCATTCCCTACGATGCCGACCTGCCGCCGACCGAGGAATGGCGCGACGCGCAGTTCCACGCGCAACTGCCGACCGGCGGCGAGCTGGAAGGTCGCTACCTGCTGACCTTGGAGGTGTTCAACGCCGCCGGGCAGCGGCTGCGGCCGGCCGGGGCGGCGGGGCCGGGGGTGGATGCGGGGTTCCGCTACCTGCGCTGGGTGGCGCCGGGCAGCCCCGACGTCTTCGCCAACGTGCCCTTCGCCGGGCTGACGGCGATGCTGTGGTGGGACAATCGTGCCGGCACCGGCGATATCCGCGGGTTGCGGCGCAACGGCGCGCCGACGACGGGCGAGTGCCAGTTCCTCTCGGGACCGGCGGCCACGACGCTGCAGGTGGATTTCATCGCCCACCATCCGGAGGAAATGTTCCAGCTCAGCCATGGGCTCACCTGGTATCGCGGCATCAACGGCACGTCCGGGTCGATCCCCGTCGCGGCGCCCTTCGACAACGAGGGCACGCCGCCGGCGACGGCCGCGTCGTCCACCGCGGTCGCCTTCTCGACGCTGCTCGGGCCGCACAGCCAGTGCAGCTTCGCGGTGCACCTGACGATGGGGCTGAAGACCTTCGACGGGTCGAGCAGCCTCTATCCGAACAGCGTGCGGGAGGTGGCGGCCTTCGCGCTGAGCGTGGTGTGAGCGTGTTCCTCCCCCCGCTTCGCGGGGAGGTCAGGAGGGCGGGTGGCGGTGGCCGAGTCTCCTGTCTCCCGCCGAGGCGCCACCCCCACCCCGACCCTCCCCCGCCAGGCGGGGGAGGGAGTCAGGGGGCGCGCGCGGTGGATGCCGCCGGGCGTGAGGCGGTCAGGGCGCGGCGGATGTCCTGCTCGGCCTTTTCCAGCTCCTTGCTCGCGGCGGCGCGCTGTGCCTGCGCTTCCTGGGCGATGCGCAGCGAGTCCTCGATGGTCGCGACCAGCGAGGCATTGGCCTTCTTCACCGCCTCGATGTCGAAGACGCCGCGTTCCAGCTGCGTGCGCGCCTCGACGTTGCCCTGGCGCAGGCGCTCGGCGTTCGCGGTGAGCAGCTCGTTGGTCAGGTCGGTTGCCTGCTTCAGCGTCCGCCCGGCCTCGCGCATGTTCTGGATGGCCAGCGCCTGGGCGAGCTGCTGGCGCCAGAGCGGGACGGTGTTGGCGATGACGCTTTGAATCTTGGCCGCCAGCGCCTTGTCGTTCTCCTGGATCAGCCGGATCGAGGGCAGGGCCTGCATCGCCACCTGGCGGGTGAGCTTCAGGTCGTGCACGCGGCGCTCCAGCTCGTCGCGCGCGGCGCGCAGGTCGCGCAACCGCTGCGCCGCGACGGCGTCGCCGCCCTCGACCTCCCGCGCGACGGCCGGGATCGCCTCGCGGTCCACCCGCTGCAAGACCATGTCGCCGGCGGCGATGTGGTCGCCGAGCGCGTGGAACCATTCGAGTGTCGCCCCGTACAGCCGCTCCAGCTTCTCCACGTCCTCCAGCAGCCGCGTGCGGTGGGTGTCGAGCCGATCGCCGACCTCCTCGACCTGGCCCTTGATGGTCTCGTAGCGCTGCACGACGCGGGCGGTCTCGGCGCGCGCCCGGCCGAAGAGGCGGGCGAAGAAGCCGGTCTTCGGCTCCAGCCCGCTCATGTCGAAGCCGCGCAGCGTGCCGAGCAGGCTGGACAGCGTCTGCCCCGCCTCGCCGGCCTCGCGGTTGCGCGCCCCCTCCAGCATGGCGTCGGCGGCGGCGGTGGCGCGGCCCTGCGCCTCCTGCCCGAAGCGCAGGATGGAGCCGGGATCGGTGATCGTAAGCTGCGCGGCCAGCTTCTCGATCTCCGGCCGCCGCTCCGCGGGCACGCGCTCGGTCGCCGCCTGCAGCGTGGCGGCGGTCGCGTCGCGCACGGCCGCGGCGGTATCGGTCAGCGGCTGCGGCGCCAGGTCGGTCGTGGTGGTGGTGCCGCTCATGATGCGTAGCCCTCTTCCTTCAGGCGGTCCGACAGGACCTTCACCTGGATCTCCAGCGCCTCGGACTCCTCGCGCCGCAGGTTCTCCCGCAACTGTGTCGCGGTGGCGGTGAGATCCTGCAGCAGCAGGGGCAGGCCAGGCGGCGGCGCGGCGCCGGCCTCCAGCCGCTGCGCTACCCGCTCCAGCCCATCCAGGTGGACGTTGAGGAAGCGCCGCGCCATCGGCAGCCGGTCCGGACGCTGCGACAGGTCATCCAGCACCCCCTCCATGGCGGCGGCGACGCTGTGCAGCGCGGGGTCCGCACGGCGCGCGGCCACCGTCTCGATGCGCGAGAGGCGCAGGCGGGCCTCCTCGATCGGCCCGGGCGGCGGCGGGGGTGGCGGCGGCGGGGGCGGCGGCGCG
>JAIEOP010000512.1 GCA_019750465.1 Acetobacteraceae bacterium
CCCGCTGGGGGGGGGGGGGGGGGCGGGCCCCCCCCTGGGTGGGCTTTCCCACCCCCCCCCCCCCCGGGGGGGGGGGGGGGGGGGGGGGGGGGGGGTGGCCGTGCCACCGCGACGCCACCCCCATCCCTAACCCTTCCCCCGCCTGCGGGGGAAGGGAATCAGGCCGCCAGCGCCACCGTGTCGCTCAGATGGGCCCCCTGGCGCAGCAGCGCCCGCTGCACCGCCCGCACATCCACCGCGCGCGGCTCCACCCCCGCCCCCACCGCGAGCGCCGCCGCCACGCCCGCCGCCTGGCCGGTCGTCCAGCATTGCGGGATCTCGCGCAGGAAGGAGTGGCTGGTGGCATCGCAGGACAGGTGCCGCCCCGGCGCCAGCAGCCCGTCCAGCTCGCGCGGCACCAGCGCGCCATAGCCCACCGAGACATTGCCGAATCTCGGCGAGAGCGGCGGCGAGACGCCGATCTCGTCCGGCTGCACCCGCCCGTCCCAGCCCTCCCGCGTCACCGCGCCCATGCCCACCAGCCGCCGCGCGTGCCGCACGCCGAGCTGCGGCGCGCTGAGCAGGGCGAAGGCGCGCTCGAAGCCCGGGGCGTGGGCGCGGTAGAAGGCCAGGTGGTCGCCCATGGCCTTGTGGCTGGCGATCTCCACCGCGGTCTGGTCGGCGACGTCCACCGCCGAGAAGCCGGCCATGCGCGGCCCCATGAACAGCGCCACGTCGTCGCGCCAGGAGACGAAGGGCTTGTCGAACAGCGCATGCGCCGCCTTGCCGCGCTGCATGAACTCGGCGAACTCACCCGGGTTTGCGGCGCGCCAGGCGAGCCAGCGCGGCATGTCCACGCCGCCGAACAGCCAGGGGGTGTTCATGCTGTGGTGGATGTCGCGCTCGTCGAT
The DNA here is from genome assembly GCA_019750465.1 of Acetobacteraceae bacterium. Lineage (GTDB taxonomy): Bacteria > Pseudomonadota > Alphaproteobacteria > Acetobacterales > Acetobacteraceae > JAIEOP01. The sequence goes on from JAIEOP010000512.1 coordinate 891, forward strand.
GTCGTCCGAGGAGGCCGCGCCGGCGCGATGGTACAGGTCGCCATCGCCGGTGGCGTCCACCACCACCCGGGCCAGCACGGCGCGGCGGCCCGCCTTGCATTCGAAGAGGACGCCGCGCACGGCCCCGTCGCGCAGCACCGGCATGGCGCCCCAGGCGTGGAACAGGATCTCGGCGCCGGACTCCAGCACCATGGCCTGGGCGGCGAGCTTCATCGCCTCCGGGTCGCAGGTGGGGGAGTGGGTGACGATGCCGTGGAAGGCCGCGGTGCGCTGGCCCCACCAGGCGGCGGTGGCGGAATCCCGCGAACCCCAGGCCTCGCGCGGCGGGCCGGCGATGGCATCCTTCGGCAGGCGGTCAAGGTATTCCTCGGCGAAGCCGCGGATCACCGGGCGGCCGGACCAGTCCGACATCCGGTCGATCCAGATCACCAGCCCGCCGGTGGAGAGGCCGCCCAGATGATTGTAGCGTTCCAGCAGCAAGGTCCGGGCGCCGAGCCGGGCGCTGGCCACGGCGGCGGCGATGCCGGCGGGCCCGCCGCCCACCACCAGCACGTCGCACTGGGCATGGACCGGAACCGTCCGGGCAGGCTCCGTCAGGGTCGCGCGCGCAGCGGCGGGCGCTGTGCCGGAGCGCCCGCGGCCCGGCACGCGGAAGATCTCGCTCTGGAAGATGAGGCGCCCGCCCTCGGGCGGCGCCTCCCGTGCGTCCTCGGTCATGTGTCAAACCTAGCACTGTTCGCGCAAATTGCGATGTGGATCCAGGCTCGGGCACGCCTCAGCGTGCGAAAAACCGCAGCCCGTGCCTGGAATGGTGCAGTTGGCCCCGTTCTGATGGTCGTGCCGCCGCTGCTGCTGGTAGCGTGCGCCGCCCCGACACCAGCCGCCCAGGTTGAACCGCCTCTGTCCTACCCACCCGTCGCACGCGAACGCCTGCTGCGCATCGCCCTGGCCGAATGGCGCGACTGGGGCGCGCGGGTGCTGGACGCGGACGGTCGCCCGGTGCCGGACCCCGACCCGCCGGAAGCACGGCCGGCGAGCTTCCCCCGCATCCTTGCCTACTGGCGCGCCCTCGAGGACGACGAGGGGGCGGTGGCGCGCAACCGCGGCCTCTACCGCGCCGCCCTCGCCGGCCGGCCGGAGGGCGCGGCGCTGTGGCGCGAGCCCTTCTGGTCGGCGGCCTTCATCAGCTACGTCATGCGGGCCGCCGGGATCGACCGTACGGAATTCCCGCCCGCCCCGGCGCACGCCACCTATGTGGACGCGATGATCGCCGCGGCGCAGCGCTTCCCCACCAGCGCCCCCTTCATCCCGCACGATCCGGCGACCTATGCGCCGCGCGCCGGCGACCTGGTCTGCGCCGACCGCTCCGCCGCGCCGCTGCCGGGCTGGCAAGCGCGCATCCCGGAGGCCGGCCGCTTCCGCCCCATGCATTGCGACATCGTCGTGGCAAGCGGTCCCGGCTGGATAGGGGCCATCGGCGGCAACGTGCAGGACGCGGTCACGCTGACCCGTTTCCCCGCCGATGCGGCGGGGTATCTTCTGCCGCGCCCGCCCGGGGCGGGGCTGACCTGGTTCGCGGTCTTCGAGAACCGGCTCGGCTGCCTGCCGCCCTGGCCCGCCTGCCCCTCCGCGACTCCAAGGAATCCCGCCTCATGACCGACCTCTTCTCGCCGCTGACGCTGCGCGGCGTGACCCTGCCGAACCGCATCGGCGTCTCGCCCATGTGCCAGTATTCCTGCGCCGGCGACGGCAGGCCGACGGAATGGCACTTCGCCCACCTGCTCTCCCGCGCCGCCGGCGGGGCCGGGCTGACCATCGTCGAGGCCAGCGCGGTGACGCCGGAAGGGCGGATCAGCCCCGACGACATGGGCATCTGGGGCGAGGAGCATGTCGCCGGCCATGCGCGGCTCGCCGCCGGCATCGCCGCGCTGGGCTCGGTGCCCGGCATCCAGCTTGCGCATGCCGGCCGCAAGGCCAGCCGCAACGCGCCCTGGGCCGATGGCCGCGCGGCGTCGGGCTGGGAGCCGCTCGGCCCCTCCAACCTGCCCTTCGGCGACTACGCCGAGCCCCGCGCCATGACCGAGGGCGAGATCGCCGCCACCATCGCCGCCTTCGCCGAGGCCGCGCGCCGCAGCATCCGCGCCGGCTACCGCTTCATCGAGATCCACGCGGCGCATGGCTACCTGCTGCACGAATTCCTCTCGCCGCTGTCGAACCGCCGCAACGATGCCTGGGGCGGCGATTTCGAGGGGCGCATCCGCATCGTGCTGGAGGCGACGCGGGCGGTGCGCGCGGCGATGCCGGACGACGTTCCCCTCTCTGTGCGCGTCTCCCACACCGATTGGGTGGAGGGCGGCTGGACCACGGCGGAGACGGTGGCGCTGTCGCGGCGGCTGAAGCCGCTCGGCGTGGACCTGGTGGATGTCTCCTCCGGCGGCCTCGACCACCGGCAGGCGATCCCGCTCGGCCCGGGCTACCAGGTGCCGGGGGCGGAGGCGGTGCGGCGCGGCGCCGGCGTGGCGGTGGCCGCCGTCGGGCTGATCACCGAGCCGGAACACGCCCAGGCCATCCTGCACGAGGGCGGGGCCGACCTGATCCTGCTGGCCCGCGCCCTGCTGCGCGACCCCTACTGGCCGCTGCATGCCGCGGCGAAGCTGGGGCGGACCGCCGCGCTGCACGCCGTGCCGCCGCAATACGAGCGGGCCTGGACGACGCTCGGCGCCATGACGAGGAACGAGGCCATCGCGCGCAAGATGCCGCCGCTGTAGCCGGGCGGCTCCCGTCCCGGTGCGCGATGGGCCGGGCCAGCGGATGCAGGGTCGGGTGCCCGTCGGGCAGGCCGCGCCGCCGCTGGAGCGCGGCGCCGTCCAGCGCCGCCCGCCGGCCGCCGGGGACGGCAGCGATGCAACGATCATGCGGCGCGGGTAGCGGGTCGCCTCCGCGGCCGCCTCGGTCCGACGCGCAGGCTGCTGCGCGGCATCCCGCTTCGCCGCGCGATGCGGATCAGCGCGCGGCGCGGCGGCGTGGCGGCGTGGCGTGCCGTACCGGCGCCGTCATGCATGCGGCCCGGCAGCCGCCCGGCGATGCCGGGGCGGCATCGCGTTCCGATGCCGCCATTCGGGAGGGCTTGCCGGTGGGCGCGATGACGGCGGCGGGGACCGGGCGGGCGGCTTCCATACCGGTCCTCGCCGGGGCAGGATGCACGGGCAGGGGAGAACCGCCATGGCCGCCTACCTCATCGCCAATATCCGCGTGACCGATCCGGCGCGCTTCGTCGAGTACCGCGACAAGGCGGCGCCGCTGATCGCCCGCTACGGCGGGCGCTACGTAATCCGCGGCGGCGCGGTGGCGCCGGTGGAGGGCGAGCCCGGCCTCGACCGGGTGGTGGTGCTGGAGTTCGCCGACATGGCGGCGCTGCGGCGCTTCTACCACAGTGACGACTACGCGCCGCTGATCGCGCTGCGCCAGGCCGCGAGCACCGGCGATGTCGCGCTGGTGGAGGGCTATGCGCCACCGGGCTGAGGCGTGGCGCGCGGGGAGTGCCGCATGCGGTTTCCGTGTGTGGACGGCCCCTTTGGTGCAAGGGAACCCCTGAATAAGTCCTATCCGACGCGGGACCGTCTGTGATTCTCTGTCTCCCGGAGGTCCCTGTCGATGCAGCGCAGTTTTGCCGAGTATGACGGTTTCCGAAAGCAGCGGAAGATCACGCGCCGCGAGGCGTTTCTGGCCGAGATGGAGCGGGTGGTGCCATGGTCCCGGCTCGAGGCACTGATCGAGCCGCACTACCCGGTCGCCGGGAAGGGGCGGAAGCCCTATCCGCTGCGAACGATGTTGCGGGTCCACTTGCTGCGGCACTGGTATGGCTACTCCGACCCCGGGATGGAGGAGGCGCTGCACGACATCCCCGCGCTGCGGCGCTTCGCGGGGCTGGACGCGGGCACCGGCCGGATGCCGGACGAGACGACGATCCTGAACTTCCGTCATCTGCTGGAAGCGCACCAACTGGCCGAGAGCCTGTTCCAGGAAGTCGTCGCGTTGCTGGCCGAGCGCGGCCTGATCCTGCGCGAGGGCACGATCGTGGATGCCACGCTGATCGCCGCCCCGCCCTCGACGAAGAACGCGGCGCGCCAGCGGGACCCGGAGATGACGTCGAGCAAGAAGGGCAACCAGTGGCATTTCGGGATGAAGGCGCATATCGGCGCCGATACCGCGCATGGCCTGGTGCACACGCTGGAGGTCACGACCGGCAAGGTCCCGGACTACAGCATGGCGGACACGCTGCTGCATGGCGATGAGGCGACGGCGCACGGTGATCGCGGCTACGCCGACAAGACGCGCGAGGCGGATCGCCCGCGCGAGGAGGACGCCGTCGGTCCGCGCTGGTTCGTTCCGTTCAAGCGCAGGAAGGGCTGTGACACGACGGAGGAGCAGAAGCGCCTGAACCGGCTGATGGCGGCGCTGCGCTCGGCGGTGGAGCATCCGTTCCGGGTTCTCAAGCGGCAGTTCGGCTATGCGAAGGTGCGGTACCGCGGGCTGTTCAAGAACGAGCAGCACCTGTTCACCCAGTTTGCCCTGGTGGATTTGTACTTGGTGCGGCGTCTGATCGTTCCCGCCGGTTGAGCACCAGGGGAGGAGTCTGTCCGACGCCGGAGAAACGAGCACCGCAAGCCACAAAAAACCGATCATCGCAGCTGAATGCCGCGCCGAGACCGTCAGAGACGGTCCCGGCCGCAGGCGATCCGCGCAGCCAACCAATCAGCGCAGGAAATCCAGCCTGTTCAGAGGTTCCTTAACCGCTGGCGTGACGGGCGTTGCCGCGCCCGAGCGGCTTTGGCAGGGTCCCGGCGCCGCGGCGCGCCCTGGCTGCGGCCTCTTCGATGGGACATGCATGGCCTGGCGCCGCACCCTGCCGCTCCTGCTGCCGATGGGCTTCGCCACGGCTTTGTCCGCCGCGCCGCCGGCGCCGGAGGGACCGACGCTCGCCACCCCGGGCCGCCCCGGCTGGACCGTGGATGCCGCGAGCGGCTGCCGGCTGTGGCGCGAGGCACCTCAACCAGGGGAAACCGTGCAATGGTCCGGCGCCTGCCCGCACGGCCCGGCGACCGGCGCCGGCATCGCCGCCTGGCGCTTCGTGCTGGACGGGCAGCCGCGCGTCGAGACCTATGCCGGCACCATGCGGGAGGGGCGGGCGCACGGCCCGGGCATCCTCGATGCCGCGGACGGTGGGCGGTATGAGGGCACATGGGCGGACGGCCGGATGAGCGGCCAGGGCAACCTCGCCTGGCCGAATGGCACGCGGTACGACGGTTCCTGGCGGGACGGCCGCATGGCAGGACACGGGCGGCTGGTCACGGCGGACGGCACCCGATCCGAGGGCGAATGGCGCGACGGGCGCCTGAACGGCGCAGGCACGCGGCTCTGGCCCGATGGCGGCCGCTACGAGGGTGCCTGGCAGGATGACCGCATGCATGGCCACGGCACGCTCACCCGCCCCGATGGCTGGCGCTATGAGGGGCAGTGGGAGGACAACCGCATGAGCGGCGAGGGCCGGCTGCGCGCGCCGGACGGATCGGAGTACGAGGGGGGCTGGCGGGATGGCCGCATGCATGGCGAGGGCGTGCTGCGCTGGTCCGACGGCATCCGCTACGAGGGCACGCTGCGCGACGGCGTCCGCCAGGGCCGTGGCACGCTGATCCGCCCCGACGGCAGCCGCTACGAGGGCGCATTCCAGGACTCGCTGCGCCACGGCCATGGCGTCGAGGTCACCGCGGCGGGCGAGCGCTACGTCGGCCAATGGGTGCGCGACCTGCGCCACGGCGCCGGCACCGCCGCCACGCCGGACGGCGTACGCTACGAGGGCGCGTGGCGTTTCGGCGAACGGCACGGCGAGGGCCGCGCCACGGATGCGGAGGGCAGCTATGACGGCGCCTGGCGCGACGGCCTGCGCGACGGCCCCGGCATCATGGCCTGGGCGGACGGTCGCCGCTACGAGGGACGCTGGCGCGCCGGCACCATGGATGGCCAGGGCGTGCTGACCGGCCCCGATGGCGGCCGCTACGAGGGCGGCTGGCGCGACGGGCTGCCGGATGGCTTCGGCACCTTCACCCGTCCGCCGAGCACGCTGCGCCGCGGCCTGTGGCGGCAGGGGTGCTTCCGCGACGGCAAGCTGGAATTCGCCATCGGCCGCACGCTGGACTCCTGCCGGGCTGCCGAGGGGTGACGCGGGCGCGCCGGTGCGGCGGCGCCGAACCCTATTGCTGGCGCAGGCCGGCGCGGCGCGCCACGCGGTCCCAGCGCTCGAAATCCTCGCGGATCAGGCGGCGGTAGGAGTCGGCGCCGGTGTCGGCGGGGATGTCGAGCCCGGCGTCCTCCAGCCGCCGCCGGATCGCCGGATCCGTCATCGTCGCCTGGAATGCCTCGATCAGCCGTGCCAGGCGGCCGGGCGGCGTGCCGACGCGCGTCGCCGGGCCGAACCAGCTCGCACCGATGATCCGCGGAAAGCCTTGTTCCACCGTCGTGACCAGCTCCGGCATCACCTGGCTGCGCCGGTCCGAGGCGAGCGCGATGGCGCGGATGGCGCCGGAGCGGACATGGGTGAGCACGCCCGGCAGCGCGATGATGTAGCCCTGGATGCGCCCGGCGATGAGATCCACCACGACCTGGAGCGGGATGCGTTGAGGCAGAATCGCCGCAAACGCTGAATCCCGCGACCCGGCAAAGGCTGGAGCGTGTTGCGTGAGCGCATGCGAACGCAATGCGCTCTAGCAGGTTGCGGAAATTCGATTTTCGACGGCAGCCAGCGCAACATTGATTCGCGGGATCCGCCTGGTTCGAAAGGAAAATTCAGGCGACGGCATTTCTGGATTCCTTCATGCCTTTTGTTGCGTGTCCGATGGAGAATTTCCGCAGCCTGCTAGAGCAATATCCGATCAGATGGCATCATCTGATCGGATGTCTTGCTCTAGAAAATACAAGAGCTAGAGCAGCTTATCTCCGATCGGGTGGAGCGCATGCGCGCTCCACCCGATCGGAGGCTGCTCTAGCAGGTTGCGGAAATTCGATTTTCGACGGCAGCCAGCGCAACATTGATTCGCGGGATCCGCCTGGTTCGAAAGGAAAATTCAGGCGACGGCATTTCTGGATTCCTTCATGCCTTTTGTTGCGTGTCCGATGGAGAATTTCCGCAGCCTGCTAGCCGGTGCCGCGGTAGCGGATCTCCTCCGCCTCGATGCCGAGTTCCTGCGCGAAATAAGCGGATGCGAGGCCGATTCCGGGCGAGCCAAAGCGGAAGGGCGTGCCCTGCGCGCCGGCGAAGGCCTGGAGTTGCCTCAGGTTGGCCACGGGCACGCCGGGATGGACCAGCAGCGACAGCGCGCTGGTGCCGGCCAGCCCGACCGGCTCCCAGATCGCCACCGGGTCGAAGGTCATCGGCGTGCCGAGTGCGGCGGCCTGGTTCACGCCCCCGGCATGCGCCATCAGCGTGTAGCCATCCGCCGGCTGCTGGAGGAAGACGAGCGCGGCGGGGATGCGGCCCGCCCCGCCGCGGTTCTCGACGATGACCTGCTGTCCGAGATGCGCGCCCATGCCCTCCGCGACGAGGCGCCCGACGATGTCGGTGGTGCCGCCGGCGGCATAGCCCACCAGCATGCGCAGCGGGCGGTCCGGGAAGGGCCGCGGGCGGGATGCCGAGGAGCAGCGCCAGGGCGGCCAGCAGGGCGCGGCGCATGGCCCCTACTCCGCCCGGATGTTGGCGCGCGCGAGCACCGGCGCCCATTGCGCGCGCTCCGCTTCCAGCGCGCGCAGGGTGCCTGCGGCGTCGAGGTACTCGGGATCGAAGCCGCGCTTCATGATCGCCCCGGCGAAGGCGGGGTCGGTCATCACGTCGCGGATTGCACGCTCCAGCGCCGCGAGGACGGACGCAGGGGTCGCGATCGGCGCGCCCAGCGTGTACCAGAGCTCGGCGGAATACCCCGGCAGCGTCTCGGCGATCGCCGGCACCTCGGGCCAGCTCCGCGCGCGCCGTGCGGCGGTGTTGGCGAGGCAGCGCACGCGGCCGTCGCGGATCAGCCCGTCCACCGCCGTCGCGCTGGCGAACATCAGCTGCACCTCGTTGCCGAGCAGCCCGGCGACGGAGGGGCCGGTGCCGCGATAGGGCACATGGATGATGCGCGTGCCGGCCATCTCGTCGAACAGCTCGCCGGCCAGATGGAAGGGCGTGCCGGGACCGGCGGTGCCGTGGTTCAGCCGGCCCGGATTCGCCTTCGCATGGGCGATGAGCTCCGCCACGCTGCGCGCCGGCACCGTCTCGTTCACCACCAGCAGGACCGGCGAGCTGGCGGTGCGCGCCACCCAGGCGATGTCGCGCAGCCGGTTGTAGGCCTGGTTCTGGAACAGCAGGTCGGAGATCGCCGCGCTGTTGCCGCTGAACAGCAGCGTGTAGCCGTCCGGCGCCGCGCGGGCGACGAGGGCGGAGCCGACATTGCCGCCGGCGCCGCCGCGGTTCTCGATGACCACGGGCTGGCCGAGCCGGGCGCCGAGCGCCTGCGCCACCATGCGCCCGAGGGTGTCCGTGCCCCCGCCGGGCGGGAAGGGCACCACCAGCGTCACGGGGCGCGCCGGCCAGTCTGCCTGGGCCAGGGCGAGCCGCGGCAGGGCAAGCATGATGGGCGCGAGCGCGGTGGCGGCGAGCGGCAGCAGCGCGCGCCGTGTGGAGACGGGCATGACGTTTTCCTCCTCGCTCTCGGCGGCCGGTTGATCCCGGCCTGCCGCTATCCCCCGCGTGGCACCGTGGCGAGCACGCCGGCCGCCTCCAGCGCCGCGATCTCCTGCTCCGTGTAGCCGGCCTCCGCCATCACCGCGCGATTGTCGGCGCCGAGCGGGTGGCAGACATCGGTCACCGACAGCGCGCGATGGGTGAAGCGGAAGGGAATGCCCTTGGCCGGCGTTCCGTCCGGGCTGCGCAGCACGGCGGTGCCGCGCAGGAAGTCCGCGGCGGCGGCGAGCGCCACGCCGTCGCGCACCGGCGCGCTGCCGCCGGGGAAGGTGACGCGCCAGGCCTCGCCGTTGCGCTCCAGCCGCTCGCCGGGCTCGGCGGGGTCGCGGTTGCCGCGGCGCGGCGAGGGCGCCCCGGCGGCTGCGGCGATGATTTCCTCGCCGAGCAGGAAGCTGGTCAGCTCGCGCTGCGATAGGTCGAGATGCGCGCCCTGCCCGGTGCGGTCCCGCTCCAGCAGCGCGGCGATGATGGCGCCGGCGGCAAACAGGCACACCACCTGGTCCGGATAGTTCACGTCGCGCCCCGTGATCACCGGCGCCTCGCCCGCGCCGGTCAGCGCGGCGAGCCCGGCGGTGGCCTCCAGCGTCGAGCCGAAGGAGACCATGTCGCGGTCCGGCCCGGTCTCGCCCTGCGACGAGATGGAGGCGATGACCAGGCGCGGGAAGCGTTCGCGCAGCATCGCGGGCGCGAGGCCGAAGGAGGCCATGACGCCGCGGCGGAAATTCTCCACCAGCACGTCGGCGCCATCCAGCAGCCGCAGCACGGCCTCGCGGCCGCGCGGGTCCTTCAGGTCGATGCAGAGCGCGCGCTTGCCGCGGTTGGTGAAATTGAAGAAGGGCGAGCGGTTCCACCAGTCGGTGCCGGGCTCGGCGCCGTCCCAATTGCGGAAGGAGTCGGGCGCGCCGGGGCCCTCCACCTTCACGACATCCGCGCCCATGTCGAGCAGCAGGGTGGAGGACGCGGCGCCGGCGGTGATCCAGCCGAGATCGACGACGCGGACGCCCGCGAGCGGGAGGTCACCCGGCATGCGCCGCCTCCAACGTCAGCCGCTGCCCGTCCCAGCCCACCGGCAGCGCAGGCATGCCGTCCGCTCCGAGGAAATCGCGGGCGCGGTACTGCGCATCCTCCAGCAATTCCGTGGGCCAGGTCACCGGCCCCAGCGGCACGCGCCGCGCCTGCATCGCCGCGGTGATCTCGGCGCGCGTGTGCGCGGCGAACCAGGGGCCGATGACCTCCAGCAGCGCCGCGCGGTTGGCGGTGCGCAGGGGATGCGTGGCAAGGCGCGGATCCGACTCCAGCCGTGGATCGCCGATCACCGCGCGGAAATTCGGCCAGTCCTTGTCCTGGTGGACCAGCGCCATGTGGCCGTCCTTGGCAGGCAGGGTGAACCAGGCGACGCGCTCCGCCTCCCGCGTCGGCGCGCGGCCCGTGACGATGACGCCGGCGGCGACCTTCCAGTTCAGCCAGGCCGTGACGTCGAGCAGCGAGACATCGGCCGTTTCCTCGCCCCCCGCGCGCAGCGCGGCGAGCAGCGCCGTGCAGGCGGCGACCCCGGCGGAATAGGCCACCTGGTGCCCGGCAAGGCGCGATGGCGGCGCCGGCATAGGCTCGCCCACGATGCCGAGCAGGCCGGCAAGCGCGGCAAGGCCGAGCTCCGTCATCGGCGGGTCGGGTTCGTCGGGACCAAACACGGAAATCCGCACCTTGACTGGCGCCGTGGCGGCGTGCTCCCCGAGCGCGCCGCGATCCCCGATGGCGGCGTCGAAGCGCCCCGTCGCCGTGCCGGCCTGCTTGCCCGCGTTGAGGAAGCGATCCAGCGCCGAGGTCCCGTCCCGCAGCAGCGGTTCGTCGCGCGCGAAGGGCTCGCCGGTAGCCGGCACCGGCCGCACCACCTTCGCGCCGTAGCCGGCGCAGAGGCGCGCGCACATCGACGCCGCCAGCGCATGCGGCCGCTGCGCGCAGAACGCGCCGAGATCGAGGATGCGCCTGCCGGCGAGCGGCGCCGGACCCGCCATGCGCTACACCCCCTGGCCCGGATTCCTGACGCCGGCGGCGAAGCGCGCGCTGCCCTCGGCCTGCGCCGTGGTCTTCGAGCGGATGGCGAGGTTCACCATCTGCCCGTGCTCCATCGCCTCATGCCAGTCGGTGATGAAATTCGGGATGCGGTCCAGCGCGCGCTTGCTCTCGCTCAGCGCCACCGCGTCGAACTGCGCAACCTTCTGCGCCAGCGCCGCGGCGGCGGGAAGCAGCTCCTCGGGCTCGACGCACTGGTTGACGAAGCCCCAGCGCTCGGCGGCGGCGCCGTCCATGCGGTTCGTCGTCAGCACCAGCCAGGCCGCGCGCTTGCGGGTCAGCGCCGAGAGCTGGATGGCCGGACCCGCCATGCCGGGGTAGGTGGCGAAGCCCATCTCCGGGCAGCCGATGCTCGCCCCCGTGCTGGCCACCGCCAGGTCGCAGCAGGCGATCATGGTGGCGCCGCCGCCGAGCGCGAGTCCGTTCACCGCGGCGATGAAGATGGAAGGGTGCGCCTTGATCGCCATGTTCACGGCAATCCACTCGTCGCCGGCGCCCTCGATGCCGGCCTGGCGGTCGGCCTCGCGCTCCTTCAGGTCCATGCCGGCGCAGAAGGCCACCCCGGTGCCGGTGATGACGATGGCCTTCGCCTGGCCCCGCAGCGCTTCGAAGGCGCGCAGCAGGCCCTGGCGCGTGGCGCGGTTCATGGCGTTGCGCTGCGCCTCGCGGTTGATGCGGATCTGCGCCCAGCCCTCGTGGCGGGTGATGACGAGTTCCTCGGACATGCTCAGGCCTCCAGTCCGAACTGGGGAAGGACGAAGCCGTCCGGCCCGCCCGGGAAGCGCACGGAGACGCGCCGGCCGATGGCGATGTCCTCCTCCGCCATGCCGTCGATGTTGGTCAGCAGGAAGGGCCCCTCGTCCAGCTTCACCATGACGACGGGATAGGGCAGCTCGTCCTTCATCCCGCCGAAATAGCCCTGGTGGAACACCACCCAGGACCACAGCTCGCCGCGGCCGGAGGCGGTGATCCACTCCCACTCCGGCCGGCCCGTGAAGGGCGAGACCGGGGCGGGCGGGAAGAAGCACCGGCCGGTAGCCGTGCAGCGCTGCAGCACCAGGCGGTGGTCCCTGCATGCCTCCCAGAACGGCGTGTTCCAGATGTCCAGCAGCGGCTTCGGCCGGGTCGCGAGGCTCATGCGTCCGCCCTCCGGAAGATGATGCTCTGCGCGATGTGCGTGGCGCAGATGTACTGCATGGCCCGCGCATCGGGGATCTGCCGCGCGCCGCACTCGCCGCGCAGCTGGCGGATGCATTCGGCGATGATGCCCCAGCCCTGCATGTAGCTGTCCGAGAGGTGCCCGCCGGAGGTGTTGGTCGGCCAGCGTCCGCCCTTCTGCCCATCGACGCCGAGCTGCAGCGTGCCGTCCTGCACGAAGTCGCCGCTCTCGCCCTGCCCGCAGAAGCCGAGCCCCTCCAGGCTGAACAGCACGGTCGGCGAGAAATTGTCGTAGATGCCGAGGCCCTGGATGTCCTCCCGCCCGATGCCGGCGCGGTCATACACGCTTCGGCAGGCCGACAGCGTCGGGTACCACCAGTCATGCGCCGGCGCGCCGCCATAGGCGAAGCAGTCCTGCCGCGCATAGCCGGAGACCAGCACCGGCGGCCGCTTCATATCCCTCGCCCGCTCCGCGCCCGTCATGATCCAGGCGACGGCCCCGTCGTTGATCAGGCAGTAGTCCAGCAGCCTGAGCGGCTCGCAGATCGGCCGCGCCGCCGCGTGGTCCTCCTGCGTGATGGGGCGGCCATGCATGACAGCGACCGGGTTCAGGCAGGCATGGTGGCGGAAGGCGACCGAGACATGGCCGAGATCGGCATGCGTCGTGCCGAAATCATGCATGTGCCGGCGCCACATCATGGCGTGGATGGCGCCGGGGCTGGTCATCCCCCAGGGGCTCCACTGGCTGTCGCCGCCGCCATACAGCATGCGCACGCTGCGGCCGTTGTTGCCGTACACGAGCGCGATGGTCTTCGCGGCGCCCGTGGCGATGGCCTGCGCCGCCAGCGCCAGCGACACGCCGGAGAAGCGGCCCGGCGTCTCGGTCAGCAGGCAGTATTGCGGGTTGATCCCCATCATCTCCGCGAAGCGCTCGTAGGAGGGGATGCGGTTGACGATCAGGCCGTCGATGTCGGACGGCTTCAGGCCGGCATCGTCGAGCGCCGCGTTCAGCGCCTCGCAGCCCAGGCCGTAGCTGTCGGTGTCCGGGAAATTGCCGTAGCGCGTGGTGCCGATGCCGGCGAAGGCGACCTTGTCGCGCAGCGGCCAGGGCGTCCCGATGGCGGGCGACGCAAGCGGTGTGTCGGGCGGCATGGTGGTCCTGGACGTGTTTCCCGCCCCGAATCTGCCCCGCGGACGGTCGCCCGACCAGATGGAAAATGCCGCCTGTCCGAAGGCCGCGGACCGGTTAGGCTGCGCACATCCAGGGAGCGATCGCATGCGCGTCGGGATCAACCTGCCGGTCGAGGACTGGTGCCGCTGCGCGCCCGCCGCTGTCGCCGCCGAGGCAGCCGGCATCGACCTGGTGCAGACCAACGAGAACCGGCACGAGCCCTTCACGCCGCTGGCGCTGGCCGGCCTCGCCACCACGCGCATCGAGCTGGTGACCAACGTCGCCATCGCCTTCCCGCGCAGCCCGATGATCGTGGCGAACATGGGCTGGGAGCTGGCGCGGCACACCGGCGGGCGCTTCACCCTCGGCCTCGGCACGCAGGTGCGCGCGCACAACGAGCGCCGCTTCAGCGTGCCCTGGGTGGCACCGGCGGCGCGCATGGCGGAGTATGTGCAGGCGCTGCGCGCGATCTGGCGCTGCTGGGAGACCGGCGGGCCGCTGGAATACCTGGGCGAGCACTACCGCTTCACGCTGATGAACGAGGGCTTCTCGCCGGGCCCGAACGGGCTGCCGCTGCCGCCGGTGACCCTCGCCGCGGTTGGCCCGCTGATGCTGCGCACCGCGGCACGGCACTATGACGGCGTACGCCTGCACAGCTTCGCGACCCGGGCCTACATGGAACAGCAGGTGGAGCCGGTCCTGGCCCGCGGCCTGGCCGAGGCCGGCCTGCCGCGGGAACACTTCGAGGTCAGCAACGGCGGCTTCGTCGCCACCGGCCCGGACGCGGCGGCCGTACGCGAGGCGGCCGAGACCATCCGCCGCCGCGTCGCCTGGTATGCCTCGACGCCGGCCTATCGCGTGGTGCTGGAGCCGCACGGGCTGGTCGATCTCGGCAGGCGGTTGTCGGAGATGGCGCGGCGCCAGGCGTTCGACGCCATGGCGGCGCTGATCCCCGACGAGGTGCTGCACCTGTTCGCCGCCATCGGCACCTATGACGAGATCGCCGAGCGCATCGCCACCCGGTTCGGCGGGCTGGTGGACACCATCGGCATCCCCTTCCCCGCCGATGCCGATCCCGGCGCGGTGCGCGCCGTGGTCAGGGAGGTGCAGGCGATCCCCGCGCGCTTCCAGGGCTTCCGCACGGAGCGCCCGGCGGCCGCGTAGCTACGGCGCGTTGCCGGCAGCCTGGCGCAGGTAGGCGATCAGGTCGTTCATCTGCTGTTCGTTCCGCAGGCCGACATAGGACATGCTGCCGGCCGGCACGACCGCCTTCGGGTTGGCGATGTAGGCGCGCAGCGTCTCCTCGGTCCAGGTCAGGCCGCCTGCCGCCTTCTCCCGCATCGAGGCCGAGTAGCGGAAATTCTCGATGCTGCCGGCCTTGCGGCCGAACAGTCCGTGCAGGTTGGGCCCGACGCCGTTGCGCCCGCCCTGCTCCACGGTGTGGCAGGCGCGGCACTGGTTGAACACGCGCTGGCCCGCCGCCGCATCCTGCGCCGATGCGGCCATGGGCGAGAGGGCAAGGGCCAGGGCAAGGGGTACTGCTGCACGCACGCTGCTCGATCCTCCATCCGGTTCGTCATGCGGCGCGGCGCGCCGGGAACAGGCGCCGCCACGTCCGGCCGGGCAGGGTGCCGAGGTCGTCGATCACGGTATAGACCACCGGCACCACCACCAGGCTCAGCAGGGTGGAGGTGATGAGGCCCCCGATCACGACAAGGGCCATGGGGGCACGGAATTCGGCATCCGCGCCGATCCCCGCTGCAATGTGCGCCATGCCGGCGGTCATGGCGATGGTGGTCATCACGATCGGCCGCGCCCGCTTGCGCGCCGCCTCCTCCAGAGCCAGGGCGCGGGAGGCGCCGGCGCGCCGCGCCTCGATGGCGTATTCCACCAGCAGGATGGAGTTCTTGGCGACGATGCCCATCAGCATCAGCACGCCGATCACCGCCGAGACGCCGAGCGCCTTCTGCGTCAGCAGCAGCGCCATCAGCGCGCCGCCGATCGACAGCGGCAGCGCCGACATGATGGTCAGCGGCTGCAGGAAGCCGCCGAACAGCAGCACCAGCACGAGGTAGATCAGCAGCACGCCGGCACCCAGCGCCATGACGAAGCCGCCGAACAGCTCGGACATGATCTCCTTGTCGCCGGTCTCGCGCTCCCGCACCCCGGCGGGCAGGTCGCGCATGATCGGCAGCGCCGCGATGCGCTTCGTCGCCTCGCCGAGCGGCATGCCGTTCAGCTCGGCCTCCACCGTTGCGCGGCGTACGCGGGAAAGGCGCTCGATCTGCGCCGGGCCGGCGCCGTGGCGGATCTCCGCCACCGCCTCCAGCGGGATCGCCAGGTCGCCGCGGCCGGCGACACGGAGCGCGCGGAGCGTGTCGATGTTGTCGCGCGAGCCCTCCTCCAGCATGACGCGAATCGGGATCTGCCGCTCGGGCAGGTTGAAGCGCGCCAGGTTCTGGTCGGCATCGCCGATGGTGGCGATGCGCGCCGTCAGCCCGATGGCGGTGGCGGAGACGCCGAGTTCCGCGGCCCGCGCCTCGCGCGGCACGATCTGCAACTCGGGACGTTCCAGGCTGGCGACGGAACGCACGCCGGAAAGGCCGGGGATGGTACGCATCTGCCGCTCCAGCTCGCGCGCCGTGGCGGTGAGGCGCGCCGCATCCTCGGAGACCAGGGTGATGGACGCCTTCGCGCCGCTCGACCCATCCGCGCCGAAACGCAGGCGGATGCCGGGGATGGCCTCCAGCGCCGGGCGCACCGCGGCCTCGAAGGCCTGCTGGCGCAACGCGCGCCGCTCCAGCGGCACCAGGGTGACGATCAGGTTGGCATTGCGCGGATCGCCCTGCGTCGTTGTGCTGCCCATGCCGGGCCCGCCGGCGACGTTAGACGTGCCGAGCGAGGCGAAGACCGACACAACCTCCGGTCGCGCCTTCAGGATGGCGGTGGCGCGCTGCACCACGGCCTCGGTCTCGGCGAGCGAGGCGCCGGGCGAAAGCTCGATGGCCAGGGCCGAGCGGCCACGGTCGGCGGCCGGCACGAAGTCCGAGGGGATCAGCGGCACCAGCGCCAGCGACATGGCGAAGAAGGCGCCGGCCGCGCCGAGCGTGATCCAGCGGTGCCGCAGGCACCAGTGGAACAGCCACAGATACGCGCGCCCGACCCGCCCCTCGCCGACCTCGCCGGAGGGGCGGTTGGGGTCGGCGCGCAGCATGGTGGCCGCCATCAGCGGCGTCAGCAGCCGCGCCACGATCAGCGAGAAGGTGACCGCCGCGGCGACGGTCAGCCCGAACTGGCGGAAGAACTGGCCCGGGATGCCCGGCATGAAGGCGACGGGGACGAAGACCGCGAGGATCGCCCCCGTCGTCGCCATCACCGCCAGCCCGATCTCGGCCGAGGCGTCCAGTGCGGCGCGATACGGCCCGCGTTCGGGGTGGGTCTGCAGGTGGCGGACGATGTTCTCGATCTCGACGATCGCGTCGTCGACCAGCACGCCGACCACCAGCGTGAGGCCGAGCAGCGTGATGTTGCTCAGCGCGTAGCCGAGCCAGCCCAGCACCAGGAAGGTCGGAATGAGGGAGAGCGGCATGGCGACGCAGGCGATGAAGGTCGCCCGCCAGTCGCGCAGGAAGATCCAGACCACCACCACGGCGAGGCCCGAGCCGACCAGCAGCGCCTCGATGGCGCCATGGAAGCTGCGCTCGACGAAGGCGGTGGTGGAGGTGACCCTGGTGATCGTCACGCCCGGGTGCCGCGCCTCCAGCTCTGCGGCGCGGCGGGCCACCTCGCGCGCCACCTTCACCTCGGAGGAGCCGCGCGTGCGCAGCACCTCGAAGGCCACCACGGGCTGGCCGTCCAACCGCGCCGCGGTGCGGATCTCGGCGGTGGAATCGGTGACCTCGGCGATCTCCTCCAGCCGCGCCGTGCGGCCGCCGGGCAGGATGATCGGCCGCGCCCGCAGCGACGCCACGGATTCCGCCGAGCCCAGCGTGCGGATGCTCTGCTCGCTCACGCCAAGCGTGCCGCGCCCGCCGGGCAGGTTGATGTTGGCGGCGCGCAGCTGCTCGTTCACCTGCGCCGCGGTGATGCCGAGCGCCAGCAGCCGGTCCGGCCGCAGCGCCACGCGGATCTCGCGCTCCACGCCGCCGACGCGGTTCACCTGCGCGACGCCCGGGACGGCCAGCAGCGCCTTGGCCACGCTGTCGGTGACGAACCAGGACAGCTGCGCCTGGTCCATCGCCGGCGCGGCGACGGTGTAGGTGAGGATGGCGCCGCCCGTCACCTCGATGCGGCTGATGATCGGGTCGCGGATCGAAGCCGGCAGGTCGGCGCGGATCTGCGAGACCTTGTCGCGCACGTCGTTGGTGGCCCGGTCCACGTCCTTGCCCAGCGCGAATTCCACGACGACGATGGAGGTGCCGTCCTGGCTGTAGGAGGTGATGTGCTTCACGTCCGACAGCCCGGCGATGGCGTCCTCGACGCGCCGCGTCACCTGCGTCTCCAGCTCGGAGGGCGCGGCGCCGGGCTGCAGGATGGTCACCAGCACCGCGGGCAGGTCGATGTCCGGCGTGTTGTTCACGCGCAGCCCGGGAAAGGCCGCGAGCCCGCCGATGGTCAGCAGCAGGAACAGCACGATCGTCGGGATCGGGTTGCGGATCGCCCAGGCCGAGACGTTGCGGTAGTCGAGCTGCCGCTCGGGGCGGTAGTCGAGCTGCCGCTCGGGGCGGTGAACGAGCTGGCGCTCGGGCGGCGATGACCGGCCGGACATGACTCAGCGCCCCGCCTGGACGCCGGACGCGTCGGGCGCGACCCGCACCACGTCGCCATCCGCCAGGAAACCGGCACCGGCGATCACCACGCGCTCCCCGGCGGCGAGGCCGGAGGCGATCTCCACCAGGCCGTCGCGCCGCGCGCCGGGCACCACGGCGCGCTGCGCCACGCGGTCCGCTCCCGGCGGCACGACGAAGACGATGGGACCGCCCTGGCGGAACACCACCGCCTCCTGCGGCACGGCCAGCACGGGCGCGGCGGGCGGGGTGACCTCGGCGCGCGCGAACATGCCCGGCCGCAGGCCGGAGTCCGGCGGCAGGGTCACGTGGACGATGCCGAGGCGTGTATCGCCGGCGATCACCGGCGCCAGCATGCGGACGCTGCCCTCGATGGCGTGCTCGCCATGCGTCACCCGTACCGCCTGGCCGGGGTGGACGGCGGCGAGGTCGAGTTCCGGCACGCGCGCGGCGAGTTCCAGCCGGCCATCGCGGATCAGGCGGAACATCTCCTGCCCGGGCTGCACCACGGCGCCGAGCAGCACGGCGCGGCGCGACACCACGCCGTCCGCCGGCGCCTCGATACGGGTCTGGGCCAGCCGCGCCGCCGCCTCGTCGCGCCGCGCCGCGGCGGCGAGCAGCCGGGCATCGGCCTGGCGCGCGGCGGACTGGCGCTGCTCCAGGATCTGCCGCGCCACGTTGTCGGTGCGGGCCAGCTCGACGGAGCGGCGCAGTTCGGACTGTGCCATGCGGAGCGCGGCGTCGGCCTCCTCCGCGGCGGCTTCGGCCTGCGCCGCCTGCGCCGCGGGAATGGCGGGATCAAGGCGCGCCAGCACCTGGCCGCGGCGGACGCTGTCGCCCTCCTCGAAGGCCACCTCGATGATGCGCAGGCCGCCGATCTCCGTGCCGATCACCAGCTCCTGCCAGGGCACGACCGAGCCGTCGCCGATCACCGGGCGCGCCAGCACCTGCGCGCGCACCGGCGCCAGCGCCACGGTGATGGCGGGCGGCTGCACCGGCGCAGTGACGACAGGCGCCGCCGGACGCCCGCCCGGAAGGCGCAGGCCGGGCACCGCGTACCAGAGCCCCGCCCCCGCGGCAGCCGCCAGCAGCGCGAGCACCAGCAGGCCACGGCGGCGCGGGCGCGTCGCGCCGGATGCAGCGCGCGGCGCCGCTGTCAGCGCATCGGGCATCTGGTGGTCAGGCATCGAGGTCCTCGGACCTTGCGTATTGACCATACGGTCAATAGCATGCTCCCTGCCATGGTCCAGCATGAAATCCCGTCAAGGGACGAAACTCCCCCCCGTACCGGCGCCCGCCGCCGCCTCGCCCCCGAGGCGCGGACGCCGCAGATCCTGGAAGCGGCGTTCGCCGAGTTCGCCGAGCGCGGCTATGCCGGCGCCCGCATGGCCGGCGTGGCGACCCGGGCCGGCATCGCCAAGGGGTTGATCTACCACTACTTCCCCTCGAAGTCGGCACTGTTCCTGGCAACCTTCCGCGCCGCGACCGGACCGGCCTTCGAGGCCGCCGAGCGCCGCATCTTCGTCACCGGCGGGCCGGTGCGGGCCATGCTCGCAGACCTGATCGGGGTCGCCTACGCCAGGCTGCGGGAGGCGGAGCGCGAGCGGGCGCTGTTCCGCCTGATGGTCGCGGAAGCCGACCGCTTCCCCGAACTCGCCCGCTTCTACCGGGAGGAGGTGCTCAGCCGGGCGGCCGGGCTGGTGCACGCCATGCTGCACGCCGGCGTCGCCTCGGGCGAGTTCCGGCCCGAGGTCGCCGAGATGCCGTGCCTTGCCGAGGCGGTGATGGCCCCGGCGGTGGCAGGCTCGGTCTGGCGCCTGATCCTGGGTAAGGACGACGCGCCGGACCTCGCGGCCCTGCAGGCCGCGCACCTGGACCTGCTGCTGGCCGGCCTGGCGGTGCGACAGGCGCCGGCGCGGTGACGCGGCGGCAGGCGTTCCCGACGCCACGCCGGACGCCTTTCGGTAGCCTTTCAGTACATGTGCTGCCCGCCGTTGATCGACAGCGTCGATCCGGTGATGAAATCCGCCTCGTCGGCCGTCAGGAACACCACGCCGCGGGCAATGTCCTCGGCGGTGCCAAGGCGGCCGCGCGGGATACGGGCGATGATCTTCTCCAGCACATCGGGCGGGACGGCGCGCACCATCTCGGTGTCCACGTAGCCGGGCGCGATGGCGTTGACCGTGATCTGGTTGCGCGCGCCCTCCTGCGCGAGTGCCTTGGTGAAGCCATGGATGCCTGACTTGGCGGCGGCATAGTTCACCTGGCCCAGCTGCCCGGCCTGGCCGTTGACCGAGCCGATATTGACGATGCGGCCGAACTTCGCCGCGCTCATGCCATCCCACACCGCCTTGCACATGTTGTAGCAGCTGCCGAGGTTGGTATCGATCACTTCATCCCACATCTGCCGCGTGAGCTTGCGCATCATCGCGTCCCGGGTGATGCCGGCGTTGTTCACGAGGATCTCGATGGGGCCGTGCTCGGCGGTGATCCTGGCGACGGCCGCTATCGAGGCCTCGAAATCGCTCACGTCGAATTTGTAGCAGGGGATGCCGGTGCGCTTGGTGAAGGCCTCGGCCGCCGCGTCGTTGCCGGCATAGGTCGCCACCACGGTGCGTCCCGCCGCCTGCAGGGCTTCGCTGATCGCGGCGCCGATGCCGCGCTGCCCACCCGTCACCAATGCTACCCGTGCCATGAGTCCTCTCCCTGCCTGTTGCGTCCGGCGCCCGGACGGCGATCGACCGGATGCAAGTGCCCAGTCCCTGTCGCTGGTCTAGATGAGCGCGGAAGCCGGCGCGGGATCAAGCGCGAAAGCCACCGATGGTCATTGCGCCAGATCAAGGACGCCAGCGTTGCCTTCGGCTTGGATGCGCCTGTCCCGGCCGGACTCCGCGCCGGGACCTGTCTGGAGTTGCTCCCTCGACTCGGCCCGGCGGCATGCCCGCCGGGCTTTCTTTCGCCCCGCCGCGCCTCAGCGCAGGCTGAGGATATAGGCCACGACGCCATCCAGCTCGTTCTGGCTGAGCTGGTAGTCGGGCATGCGGCTGTGCGGCGTGCGCAGGAAGGCGCGCAGCGACATCTCCGTGGTCGAGGGCAGGGCGGCGACGGCGGCGAAGGGCGGCGCCGCATCGCCGGCCGGCCCCTGCGCCCGGCGCCCGACCAGGTGGCAATTCGCGCACCAGCTTTCCGCGACCGTGCGCCCGACGGCGATCCGTTCCGCCTGCGCCTGGGCGCGCGCCTCCGTCCAGGGTGCCATGGCCGCGGTCAGCACGATGAGCGCCGGAATGAAGCGGTGCATGCCGGGTCCTCCTGGCCGGCCAGCTTCGCGTGCGCGGCGGCGCCGGTCCAGTGCCGCGCTGCCGGGGTCGCGCGCCGGCGCGGGCGCGGTTACTCTTCGCCGCATGCTCGCAGGCCGGCGCATCCTCATCATCCTCTCGGGCAGCATCGCCGCCTACAAGGCGCTGGAGCTGACCCGGGCGCTGCGTCGCGACGGCGCCGCCGTCAGCGCGATCCTCACCGCCGCCGGCGCGCGCTTCGTGACACGCGAGGCGCTGGCCGGCATCACCGGCGAGCGGGTGCATGACGACCTCTGGGCCGCGGAGGCGGAGATCGGCCATATCCGCCTCGCCCGCCTGCCGGACCTGGTGGTGGTCGCCCCCGCCTCCGCCGACCTGCTGGCGAAGATGGCGCACGGGCTGGCGGACGACCTGGCCAGCACGGTGCTGCTGGCGACCCGCGCGCCGATCCTGGTTGCGCCGGCGATGAACCCGGCGATGTGGGACCATCCCGCGACGCGCGCCAACATCGGTACGCTGCGGGGCAGGGGCGTGCGCGTGGTCGGCCCCGGCGAGGGCGCCATGGCGGAGCCCGAAAGCGGCCCCGGCCGCCTCGCCGAGCCGCCGGAGATCCTGGACGCGATCCGGGCGTTGCTGACGGAGGGACAGCCGCTCGGCGGACGCCATGCGATCGTCACCTCCGGCCCGACGCATGAGCCGATCGACCCCGTGCGCTACATCGCCAACCGCAGCAGCGGCAAGCAGGGCCACGCCATCGCCGCGGCGCTGGCGGCGATGGGCGCGCGGGTGACGCTGGTGAGCGGACCGGTGGCGCTGCCCGACCCGCCCGGCGTCACGGTGGCGCATGTGGAGACGGCGCGCGAGATGCTGGCCGCGTGCGAGGCCGCGCTGCCCGCCGACATCGCGGTGCTGGCCGCCGCCGTGGCGGACTGGCGCGTGGCGCGGGAGGCCGGGCAGAAGCTGAAGAAGCAGCCCGGCGCGGCGCCGCCCAGCCTGGAGATGGCGCTGAACCCGGACATCCTGGCGACGCTCGCCGCCCACCCCCGCGCCCGGCCGGCCCTGGTGGTGGGCTTCGCCGCCGAGACCGAGCACGTGGTGGAGCACGCGGTCGCCAAGCGCGCGCGCAAGGGCTGCGACTGGATCGTCGCCAACGACGTCTCCGGCCCCCCAGGGGAAAGCATCATGGGCGGCGATGCCAACCGCGTGCAGCTGATCACCGAGGATGGGGTGGAGGACTGGCCGCGCATGCCGAAGGACGCGGTCGCGCGCCACCTGGCGCTGCGCATCGCGAAGCGCTTCGCCCCATGACCGGCGCCGTCATCCAGGTGGCGCGCCTGCCGCACGCCGCCGATCTGCCGCTGCCCGCCTACGCCACGCCCGGTGCGGCGGGGATGGACCTGGTGGCGGCGGTGGCGGGGCCGATGGTGATCCCGCCCGGCGGCCGCGCGCTGATCCCGACCGGCCTGCGCATCGCGCTGCCGCCCGGGCATGAGCTGCAGGTGCGGCCGCGATCGGGCCTGGCGCTGCGTCACGGCATCGTGCTGCCGAACAGCCCGGGCACCATCGACGAGGACTATCGCGGCGAGCTGGGCGTGATCCTGCTCAACGCCGGCCCGGAACCCTTTATCGTGGAACGCGGCATGCGCATCGCGCAGGCGGTGCTGGCGCCGGTCACGCGCGCGGCCTGGCAGGAAGTGACGGAGCTGCCCGGCACGGCACGCGGCGCCGGCGGCTTCGGCAGCACCGGGACGGGCTGAGGCCTACCGCACCGCCGCGGCATCGTCGCCGGTGCCGACGAAGAGGTGAAGGCGGTCCGGGGCGAGGCCGAGCGCGATGGTCTCGCCGGGGTGCAGCACCGTCGTCGCCGGGGTGCGGACGATGATCGGGCTCTCGCCCAGGCTCACGAAATGGTAGCGCTCGGCACCGGCGAGCTCGGACACGGTGACGCGGGCGGGGATGGCACCGGGCGCACCGGCCGCGACGAGGGCGATGTCCTCCGGCCGGACGCCGAGCGTGGCGCGGCCGCCGGCCGATGGCGCCATCGGCAGGGCAATGGACAGGCCGGGCCCCGTGAAGTGCGGCCGCCCGCCCTCGGCACGGATCTCGCCCTCGATCATGTTCATGGAGGGCGTGCCGATGAACTCGGCGACGAAGCGGTTGGCGGGGCGGGAATAGATCTCCTCCGGCGTGCCGACCTGCTGCATGACGCCGTGGTTCATCACCACGATGCGGTCGGACAGCGTCATCGCCTCGAGCTGGTCGTGGGTGACGTAGATCATCGTGGTGCGCAGCTTCTGGTGCAGCGCGGCCAGCTCCGCACGCATGTGCACGCGCAGCTTCGCATCGAGGTTCGACAGCGGCTCGTCCAGCAGGAAGACCTCGGGGTCGCGGATCAGCGCGCGGCCGAGCGCCACGCGCTGGCGCTGGCCGCCCGAGAGCTGGCGCGGCCGGCGGTCCAGCAGCGGGCCGATCTGCAGCATGGCCGCGACCGAATCGACGGCGCTGGCGCGCTCGGCGGCGGGCACGCCGCGCTTCTTCAGCCCGTATTCCAGGTTCTGCCGCACGCTCATGTGCGGGTAGAGCGCGTAGCTCTGGAACACCATGGCGATGTTGCGGTCGCGCGGCTCCAGGCCCGTGATGTCGCGCCCGTCGAACAGGATGCGGCCGGAGGTGGGGATCTCGAGGCCGGCAATGATGCGCAGCGCGGTGGACTTGCCGCAGCCGGAAGGACCGACCAGCGAGATGAACTCGCCATCGGCGATGTCGAGCGTCAGGTCGGCCAGCGCGTGCACCGCGGCCGTCGCCTTGCCGCCGAACTGCTTGTGCAGGCGCTCGATATGCACACCCGCCATGGCCTAGCCCTTCACGCCGCCGGCGCCGAGGCCGGTGACCAGGTAGCGCTGCACCAGGCCGAAGGCGATCGCCATCGGCA
>JAIEOP010000407.1 GCA_019750465.1 Acetobacteraceae bacterium
GAGCACCCGGAATGCGACGCGGTGCTGTTCACCTCCGGCAAGTGCCTGGAGGGGCTGCCGGGCATCGGCTTCTGCGTGTCGCGGGTGGACCGCCTCCTGGCGCCGGGCGGCGCCGGATCCTGGGCCTTCGACCTCGGCGACGTGTACCGGCACGCGCTGCGTGCCGGCTGGGGCAGCTTCCGCTTCACGCCGCCGGTGCAGGCGCTGGCCGCCTTTGGCGTGGCGCTCGACCTGTTCGAGCGCGAGGGTGGGCAGCCGGCGCGGCTGGCGCGCTATGCCGAGAACATGCGGGTGCTGTTCGAGGGCGTGCAGGGCCTCGGGCTGACGCCCTATCTGGAGCGGCGGCACCAGGGCCCGGTGATCGTGACGGTGCACCAGCCCGCCGATCCGGGCTTCGCGCTGCAGCCCTTCGTCAATGCGCTGAAGGCGCGCGGCGTGCTGATCAGCAACTTCCACAACACGACAGCGCCGACCTTCCGCGTCGGCTGCATCGGCGCCGTGACGCCCGTGGACATGCGCCGCGCCGTGGCGGCGATCGGCGGCGCGCTGGAATCGCTCGGCATCCGGCGGCGCGAAGCGGCGTGACCGGGCCGCGCCTTGCGCGCCTGCGGAGAAGCGCGCGCTGCCGCGGGATCGGCGACGCGCGCCGGCACCGGCCGCCCGGGGATCGATCTCCGCCGCCACCGCGCCAAGGCGGCCGGGCACCGCATCGACCCGCAGGGCCAGGATCATGAAGGAGATCCCCGTCACGCCGAGGTCCGGCCTCCAAGCTGGCGCAACGGAGGCGCCGCGTCACCGCGCCGCGTGCTTGCCCGCCTTTTTCGCGGCCTTCCCGGTCGGCAGGCCGGCCGCGGCAAGCGCAGCGAGGCGTCCCGGCAGGGCTGCGCGAATCGCGGGGCGCTGATCCTTGTCGCGCTTCCAGGCCTTCTTGTCCTTGCGCGTCATGCCACAGCCGAGGCACCACCCGGTGGACTCGTCGTAGCGGCAGACATCGATGCAGGGGCTGGCCATGCCGGCCTTAACGGCGCTGGCGGGGGAAGGGTCGCGCCGGCGGGCCGTGCGGAAGGATCACATCACCGCACGCCGCCCGGCGCGCTTGCCGCGCCCTGCATATCCCGGCGCGCTTGCCGCGCCCTGCATATCCCGGCGCGCTTGCCGCGCCATGCGTGCCCCGGTAACGCTCCTGCCTGCTGACAGGGGGGAATGCCCGGATGGCCTCGGACCTGGAGATCGCGCGCGCCGCGACCCTCAAGCCGATCGGCGAGATCGCCACGCGTGCCGGCATCCCCGACGCCGTCCTCGTCCCCTTCGGCCGCACCAAGGCGAAGATCGAGCACGCTTTCGTCGTCGAGGCCATCGCCACCCGCCCCGCCGGCCGGCTGGTGCTGGTCACCGGCATCAGCCCGACCGCCGCCGGCGAGGGCAAGACCACCACCACGATCGGCCTCGGCGACGCGCTGAACGCGCTGGGCACGCGGACGATGATCTGCCTGCGCGAGCCCTCCCTCGGCCCCTGCTTCGGCGTGAAGGGCGGCGCGACCGGCGGCGGGCATGCGCAGGTGGCGCCGATGGAGGACATCAACCTCCACTTCACCGGCGACTTCCACGCCATCACCTCCGCCAACAACCTGCTGAGCGCGATGGTGGACAACCACCTGTACTGGGGCAACGAGCTCGCCCTCGACCCGCGCCGCGTCACCTGGCGGCGGGCGATGGACATGAACGACCGCAACCTGCGCAACCTGGTGCTCGGCCTCGGCGGTCCCGCCCAGGGCGTGCCGCGCGAGGACGGCTTCGACATCACGGTGGCGTCGGAGGTGATGGCGGTGTTCTGCCTGGCCGCGGACCTCGCCGACCTGCAGGCGCGGCTCGGCCGCATGATCGTCGGCGCCACGCGCGACGGCCGCAGCGCCACCGCGCGCGACGTGAAGGCGGATGGCGCCATGGCGGCGCTGCTGCGCGACGCGCTGCAGCCGAACCTGGTGCAGACGCTGGAGGGCTCGCCGGCCCTGGTGCATGGCGGGCCCTTCGCCAACATCGCGCATGGCTGCAACAGCGTCATTGCGACGCGGCTGGGGCTGGCGCTGGCGGATGTGGTGGTGACCGAGGCCGGCTTCGGCGCGGATCTCGGCGCCGAGAAATTCCTCGACATCAAGTGCCGCAGCGCCGGCCTCGCGCCCTCCGCCAGCGTCATCGTCGCCACCGTGCGCGCCTTGAAGATGCATGGCGGCGTGGCGAAGGCGGAGCTGGGCCGCGAGGACGTGGCGGCGGTGGAGCGCGGCACGGTCAACCTCGCCCGGCATGTCGAGAACATGCACAAATTCGGCCTGCCCGTGGTGGTGGCGCTGAACCGCTTCACCACCGACACGGATGCCGAGATCGCCGCCGTGCAGGCCGCGATGGCGCGGCTGGACACCGAGGCGGTGCTCTGCACCCATTGGGCGGATGGCGCCGACGGCGCGCTTGACCTCGCGCGCGCGGTGCAGCGCCGCCTGGACCAGGGCGCGGCGCGCTTTGTCCCGCTCTACCCCGATGCGATGCCGCTGGCGGAAAAGCTGCGCACCGTCGCGCGCGAGATCTACCGCGCCGCGGATGTCTCCATTCCCGCACCGGTCGCCGCGCGCCTGACGCGCTTCGAGGAGCAGGGCTTCGGCCATGTGCCGGTCTGCGTCGCCAAGACGCAGTACAGCTTCAGCGCCGATCCCACCCGGCTCGGCGCGCCGGAGGGACATGTGCTGCCGGTGCGCGAGGTGCGGCTCTCGGCCGGCGCGGGCTTCGTCGTCGCCGTGTGCGGCGAGATCATGACCATGCCGGGCCTGCCGCGGCGCCCGGCGGCGGAGGCGATCGGCCTCGACGCCGAGGGCCGCATCGAGGGGCTGTTCTAGCATGCCGGCCCCCGTTGCGCCCGACCGGCTTGCCATGCTCCAGGCCGGCATGGCGCGGCAGCTCCAGGGCGACCTCGATGGGGCCGAACGCCTGTTCCGCGAGGTGCTGGCGCGCTGGCCGGAGGACGCGAATGCGCTGAACCTGCTCGGCGTGATCGTGCGCCAGCGCGGCGACATGGCGGCGGCGCTGCGCTTCGGCGAGCGCGCGGTCGCGCTCGGCCCGAACGAGGGGGCTTTCCTGGCGAATTACGGCGTGACGCTGGCTGCCGCAGGGCAGTTGCGGACGGCGGTCAAGGTGCTGGGCGATGCGGTGGCGCGGCGTCCCGGCGATGCCGTGACGCTGCGCAACCTGGGGCAGGCGCTGGCCGACATGGGCGATCCCTTCGCGGCGCTGATCCCGCTGGAGCATGCCGCGGCGCTCGATGCGGACTCGCCCGAACCCTGGCTCGCGCTGGCCCATGCGCGGCGGCAGCTCGGCGACGTGGAGGGTGCCTGCGACGCGGCGGAGACGGCGCTGGCGCGCGCGGCGGCCGAGGCGCCGGCGATCGCCGCCCAGGCCGGCTTCCTGCTCGCCGCGCTCGGTCGCGCGCCGGCGCCGGAGCGCGCGCCCGCCGCCTATGTGCGGGATCTGTTCGACGGCTTCGCGCCGCGCTTCGAGGAACAGCTCACCGGCACGCTGGACTACCGCGCGCCGGCGCTGCTGGCGGAGCTGCTGGATGCGGCGGGCGTCGCGCGCGCGCGGCGGCTGCGCGTGCTGGACCTCGGCTGCGGCACCGGCCTGTCCGGCGTGCCGCTGGCGCCCTTCGCGGCGCGGCTGGAGGGGCTCGATCTCTCGCCGCGCATGCTGGCGGAAGCGGCGAAGCGGCCCGGCCTCTACGACGCGCTGCACGAGGCGGACCTGCTCGCCTGGCTGCCAGGGCAGCAGGGGCGCTTCGATTTGATCGTGGCCGCCGACGTGCTGCTCTATCTCGGGGATTTGCGCCCGGTGCTGGCCGCCATCGCCGGGGCGCTGGCGCCGGGCGGGCTGGCCGCCTTCTCGGTGGAGGAGGCCGAGGCGGGCGGCGCGCCCCATGTGCTGGGACACGCCATGCGATACCGGCACGATCCGGAGGCGACCCGCCGGCTTGCCGCCGAGGCGGGGCTGGCGCAACGCCTGTTCCGTCGCGCCGTGCTGCGCCGCGAGCACGGCGCGGATGTCGCCGGCGTGCTGTTCGTGTTCGGGAAGCCTGGTTAGCCGCGTTCCACGACCGTCGCGGCGGCGATCAGCCTGCGCACCTTCTCCGTCTCGGTGGCGCCGGCCTCGACGGCGGCGACCGCCCGCGCCTCCGCCGTGCGCACGCGATCGAGGTTGGCCAGCACCGCCAGGGCGCGCTCCTGCGGCACCACCACCACGCCATCGGCGTCGCCCACGATGATGTCGCCGCTGCGCACCGCGACGCCGCCGCAGACGATGGGCGCGCCGACCACGCCCGGCCCGTTGTTCGCCGGCGAAGTGGGCACGATGCCGGCGGCGAACAGCGGCATGCCGGCGGCGACGATGCCCGCCCGGTCGCGCCCCAGCCCATCCGTGACGAAGGCGGCGACGCCCCGGTTCCTCATCATGCCGGCGACCAGGTCGCCGATCACGGCGGTGCCGCGGTAGCCGTCATTCGCCACGACGATGACGTCGCCGGCGGCGGCCTCGCCCAGCGCACCGAGCACGGCGACGACATCGGCAGGGTAGGCGAAGGCGGTCAGCGCGGGGCCGACGAAGGCGGCATTCGCCGGGTCCATCGGCTTGATCTGCCAGTCCATGGCGCCGCGGCCGTCCATCGCATCGACCAGGTGGCTGGTCTGCGCGCCGCGGAAGCGCTCGACAAGGCCAGGATCGGGGCGTGGGTGGCCGCGGTGGATAGTCAACAGCGGCGGGTCGTCGAGCATGGCGCGGATCCTCCTGCCGGCATCGTCGCGCGAAGGGGCGCCGCCGGCAACGTCGCTATTCCGCGTAGATCATCTTCCGCGTCATGCCGCCGTCGCTGATGAACTCCGCGCCGGTGACGAAGCCACTCTCCGGCCCGGCCAGCCAGGCGACGAGGCCGGCGATGTCCTCGGGCATGCCGACGCGGCCCACCGGGTGCTGCGCATGATCCTCCGGGCGCAGCGCCTCGCCTTTCGTGTGGATCCAACCCGGGCTGACGCAGTTCGCCCGCACATCGGGGCCGAGGCTCATCGCCAGCGCATGCGTCAGCGCGACGAGTCCGCCCTTGGAGGCCGCGTAGCACTCGGTGTCCGGCTCCGATTGCCGGGCGCGGGTGGAGGCGATGGTGACCACGCTGCCGCACGCGGTGCGCAGCATCGCCTCCGCCGCGCGCACCAGCAGGAAGGTGGCGGTCAGGTTGGTGGCCAGCACGGCGTTCCACTCTGCCAGGGCGAGGTCGCGCATCGGCTTGCGGATCATGAACCCGGCATTGCTCACCAGCGCGTCGAGACGGCCCTCCACGGCGCGGATGCCCCCGACGAGCGCCGTGACGGCGGCTTCGTCGGCAACGTCCACCTGCACGCAGCGCGCGGGGTGGTCCGGTTGCGCCGCGTCGCGGTCGGCGATCACCACGCGGAACCCGTCCCGCGCCAGACGCGCCGCGACGGCACGGCCGATGCCGCGCGCGCCACCCGTCACCAGTGCC
Source organism: Acetobacteraceae bacterium (assembly GCA_019750465.1). Taxonomy (GTDB): domain Bacteria; phylum Pseudomonadota; class Alphaproteobacteria; order Acetobacterales; family Acetobacteraceae; genus JAIEOP01. The sequence goes on from JAIEOP010000407.1 coordinate 5,549, forward strand.
ACCCGTTCCGCCATGCGTCGCTCCTCCCCCGTGGTGTCCCCCCGGGGTGTCCTCTCGCCGTCGCGCCTGTAGCATGGCGGGATCGATCAGGAGGACACGAATGCCCCAGCCGCTGCTGTTCACGCCGATGCGGATCCGCGATGTCACCTTCAGGAACCGCGTGGTCGTCGCGCCGATGCACCAGTACGCGGCGGTGCGGGGCTTCGCCACCGACTGGCACCTGATGAATGCCGGCCGCTATGCCGCCGGCGGCGCGGGCCTCGTGGTGATGGAGAGCACCAAGGTGGAGCGCCGCGGCTGCGGCACGCTGGGCGACCTCGGGCTCTGGGAGGATGCGCATGTGCCGGGGCTGGCGCGCTGCGTGGAGTTCATCCGCGCGCATGGCGCGGTGCCGGGCATCCAGCTTGGCCATTCGGGGCGCAAGGCGCGGCGCTTCCGGCCCTGGGAGGGCGGCGCGCCGCTGGTCCGGAGCCCGGAGATCGAGGACTGGGAGGCCTGGGAGCTGGTCGCGCCCTCCGCGGTGAACAGCCCGGCGAGCGATCCCGCCCCGCGCGCGCTGACGCGCGACGAGGTGCAGGCGCTGGTCCTGCGCTGGGGCCAGGCGGCGCGCCGTGCCGACGAGGCCGGGTTCGAGATGCTGGAGATCCACGGCGCGCATGGCTATCTGATCCACGAATTCCTCTCGCCCTTCTCCAACCTGCGCAACGACGACTACGGCGGATCCGAGCTGGGCCGCATGCGCTTCTGCATCGAGATCGTGGAGGAGGTGCGGCGGCACTGGCCTGCGGGCAAGCCGCTGTTCCTGCGGCTTTCGGTGGACGATGACGCGGGCTGGGATCCGGACCAGTCGTCGCGGCTGTCGGCGATCGTGAAGGAGAAGGGCGTGGACGTGATAGACTGCTCCTCCGGCGGCATGAAGGGCTCGCCGGTGGTGAGCGCGGGGCCCGTCACCTACGGCTACCAGGTGCCCTATGCGGCGAAGATCCGGCGCGAGACGGGGATCAGGACGATGGCGGTCGGGCTGATCGTGCACGCGGACCAGGCGGAGGGCATCCTGCAGCGCGGCGAGGCCGACCTGATCGCCCTGGCGCGGGAGCTGCTCTACAACCCGAACTGGCCGATGGACGCGGCGCAGAAGCTCGGCGCCGACGCGGAATTCGCGCTGGTGCCGCCGGCGCAGGCCTACTGGCTGGAGAAGCGCGCGCGGCAGGTGAGGGAGCTGGTGCCGAGCACCTATAGGGAGACGCTGGGGGCATGACCGCTGCGAACGAAAAACACCCCGCCGTTGCCGGCGGGGCGTCCCTTCGCGCGGATCGCCGTGGCGGTCAGACGCTGTAGTACATCTCGAATTCCACCGGGTGCGGCGTGTGCTCGAAGCGGTACACGTCCTGCCACTTCAGCTCGATGTAGCTCTCGATCTGGTCCCTGGTGAAGACGTCGCCGGCCAGCAGGAACTCGTTGTCGCCTTCCAGCGCGCCCAGCGCCTCGCGCAGCGAGCCGCAGACCGTCGGGATGCCCTTCAGCTCCTCCGGCGGCAGGTCGTAGAGGTCCTTGTCCATCGCGTCGCCGGGATGGATGCGGTTCTTGATGCCGTCGAGGCCGGCCATCAGCATCGCGCTGAAGGCCAAGTAGGGGTTCGCCCCGGGATCGGGGAAGCGGACCTCGACGCGCTTCGCCTTCGGGCTGGTCGCGTAGGGGATGCGGCAGGAGGCAGAGCGGTTGCGGGCCGAATAGGCCAGCAGCACGGGCGCCTCGAAGCCCGGGATCAGCCGCTTGTAGCTGTTGGTCAGCGGGTTGGTGAAGGCGTTCAGCGCCTTGGCGTGCTTGATGATGCCGCCGATGTAGTGCAGCGCCATCTCGCTGAGGTCGGCGTAGCCGTTGCCGGCGAACAGCGGCTTGCCGTCCTTCCAGATCGACTGGTGCACGTGCATGCCGCTGCCGTTGTCGCCGTAGATCGGCTTCGGCATGAAGGTCGCGGTCTTGCCGTAGCTGTGGGCGACGTTGTGGATGCAGTACTTGTAGATCTGCAGGTGGTCCGCCATCGTCACCAGCGGGCCGAACTTCATGCCCAGCTCATGCTGGCTCTGCGCCACCTCGTGGTGGTGCTTCTCGATGACGACGCCCATCTCGCCCATGGTGGAGAGCATCTCGGCGCGCAGGTCCTGCTCGGAATCCACCGGCGGCACGGGGAAGTAGCCGCCCTTCAGGCCGGGGCGGTGGCCCATGTTGCCCTCGGGGTAGTCCTTCATGTTGGCGCCCGGCCCCTCGATGCTCTCGAGGCTGTAGTGGCCGAAATTGCCGCCGGTGCCGAACTTCACGGAATCGAAGATGAAGAACTCCGCCTCCGGGCCGAAGAAGGCGCTGTCGCCGATGCCGCTGGCCTTCAGGTACTCCACCGCCTTCTTCGCCGTGCCGCGCGGGTCGCGGGTGTAGCGCTGGCCGGTGGAGGGCTCGTAGATGTCGCAGAACAGGATGAGCTGCGGCTTTGCCGAGAACGGATCCATGCACGCGGTGTCGGCGTCCGGCATCAGGATCATGTCGCTCTCGTTGATCGCCTTCCAGCCGGCGATCGAGGAGCCGTCGAACATGATGCCGTCGCTGAACACCTCGTCCTCGATGGTCGAGACGTGCTGCGCCGTGTGCTGCCACTTCCCGCGCGGGTCGGTGAAGCGGAAGTCCACGTATTCGACGCTGTGCTCCTTGATCATCTCCATGACCTTGGAGATGGCTGCCTGGTCTGCCATGCCTGCTGTCCTGTGTCCCTGTGGTCCTGGGTCCCGAGGGACCCCGATGTGTGCCCCCTTGCGCCCTGCGGGCCGTTGCCCGCGAGGCTTCCCCGGCGGCGCCGCGCCGCGGCCGGCCGTCGGGTTCTCCACCGCCGGCTGGAGGCACCGGCGGTGGCGAAGTCCTGCCGCGTCCGCCGGCTACACGGCGTCCTCGCCGCGCTCGCCGGTGCGGATCCGGATCACCTCCCCGACGTCGGAGATGAAGATCTTGCCGTCGCCGATGCGCCCCGTGCGTGCGGCCTGCATGATCGCCTCGACGGCGCGCTCGGCCATGTCGTCGGAGCAGACCACCTCGATCTTCACCTTGGGCAGGAAGTCCACCACGTATTCGGCGCCACGGTACAGCTCGGTATGGCCCTTCTGCCGGCCGAAGCCCTTCGCCTCAAGGACGGTGAGGCCCTGCAGCCCGATCTCGTGCAGCGCGTCCTTCACCTCGTCGAGCTTGAAGGGCTTGATGATGGCCTCGATCTTCTTCATCGGCTCCGCTCGTGCGTGCGCACGCTGTTCTGGGCGTGTGGCTGGTATGGCCCGGGTCCCCGCGTGGGTCCGGCGGGTCTCGTGGCCGCGATTGTCCTCGCCGGGCTTCCCGTCCCTGCGAGGCGTCTTTTGCACGCGGCGTGCCGACGGTTCAATCAGCCCAGCCGGCCGATTTCGTCCGTCAGACAGGACGCAGCGCCGTCGCGTTGTGCATTGTGATCACAAATTATGCAATAGATGCTTCAATCCAGCGCTGCACTTCTGCCCTGCCGGGGCGCTTCCTTGCCTGTGCGCGCGGCTCCCGGCAAAAGCACTGCACTCGGGATCGCGGACCCGGGACGGAGGGGATGTCGCGTCGGATGAAGCCTCAGAACAGCCTGCTCTCGGCCACCGGCACGACGATCTTCACGGTGATGAGCGCGCTCGCCCTGGAGCACGGGGCGATCAACCTCGGCCAGGGCTTCCCCGACGACGACGGCCCACCCGACGTGATCCAGGCCGCGGCCGCCGCGCTGCTGGATGGCCGGAACCAGTACCCGCCGCTGACCGGCGTGCCGGAGCTTCGCGCCGCCGTCGCCGCGCACAACCGCCGCTTCTACGGGCTGGAGGTGGACCCGGCCGCCGAGGTCGTCGTCACCTCCGGCGCCACCGAGGCGATCACCGCCAGCCTGATGGCGGTGCTGAACCCGGGCGACGAATGCGTGCTGATCGAGCCGCTGTATGACACCTACCTGCCGGTGGTGAAGCTGCTCGGCGCCGTGCCGAGGCTCGTGCGCCTGAGCCCGCCGGACTGGGCGCTGCCGCGCGCCGAACTCGCCGCCGCCTTCGGGCCGCGCACCAAGGCGATCCTGTTCAACACGCCGATGAACCCGACCGGCAAGGTCTTCACCCATGCCGAGCTGGCCTTCATCGCCGAGCTTCTCGCGCGGCACGACTGCTATGCCATCTGCGACGAGGTCTATGAGCACCTGACCTTCGACGGCTGGCGGCACGTCCCGCTGATGGCCCTGCCGGGCATGCGCGAACGGTGCATGCGCATCGGCAGCGCGGGCAAGACCTTCAGCCTGACCGGCTGGAAGGTGGGCTATGTCACCTGCGACCGGTCGCTGGCGCCGAACGTGGCGAAGGCGCACCAGAACCTGACCTTCACCACGCCCCCCAACCTGCAGCGCGGCGTCGCGGTGGGGCTGATGAAGGACGACACCTACTTCAACGGCCTCTCGGCGCAGCTGCAGGCGAAGCGCGACCGGCTGGCGAAGGGGCTTGCGGCGCTCGGCTTCGGCGTGCTGCCGACCCAGGGCAGCTACTTCATCACCACCGACTTCCGGCCCATCATGTCCCCCTTGGGCTTCAACGGCGACGACGTCGCCTTCTGCCGCGCGCTGACCGAGGAGGCGAAGGTCACTGCAATCCCCGTGACCGCCTTCTATGCCCCCCGCGCCGATGCCGGCGACGCGCCCGACGATCCGCCGCGGCACTACGCCCGCTTCGCCTTCTGCAAGGGCGAGGCGGTGCTGGATGCGGCACTGGAGCGCATGCGCGGCTGGATCGAGGCGCGCGGCGCCACAAGCGCGCCGCGCCGCGCCGCCGGTTGACGCCGCCGGGCCGGGGGCACTATTTCCCCGCCCCACTGCGGCGGCCTTAGCTCAGGTGGTAGAGCGCCAGGTTGTGGTCTTGGATGTCACGGGTTCGAGTCCCGTAGGTCGCCCCAGTGTTGCCCTCACTGGTGATCCGCCGGCAGCCAGGGTACCGGAACCAGGAAGCGGGCGATGGTCTGCAGCCCCTTCTCCTCGCTGGCCTGTGCGACGCCGCGCAGCGCCAGCAGCATCCGGCCCGCCGCCGTGCCGCCCCAGAACCAGGCGTTGACCTGCCTGCTCGAGGCGGCCGGGCCCTCGGCCTGCACGGCCTCCATGCAGAACGCCTTCAGGTCGTCGGCCAGGTAGCGCAGGGTGAGCGCCGGCGAGAAGGCCGAGGGCGCCTCCGGCACATCCCCATCCAGGAAGGGTCCGGCATAGCCGGGCCAGGCCTCGGGCGGCAGGCCGCAGAGGCCGACCGTGGTGCGGCCGAAGCGCGCCTGGGCGCTGTCCCACCAGGGGCGCAGGTGGGCGATCTCGGCGGCCAGCGCAGCCGGCAGGTCGGCCGAGGGCGGCGCCGGCAGTGCGAAGGGTGGCCGCCAGCCGGGCGTGTCGCGCTCGTTCGGCGCGTCCTCCGCGAAATCCTCGAGGATCACCGGGCCGTCCGTGCGTTCCAGCAGGCCAAGCGCATGCAGCAGCACGCGGCGCTGGAAGGCGGCGTCGCCCGGCTCGCCGAGCGGCCGGCCGAGCTGGAACGGCACGAAGAGGCTGCGTGGCGCCCGCGTGGCTTCCAGGTGCGGTCGCACCAGGCCGATGGCGACCGCCGGCACGCCGCGGGATTCGATCATGTGGGCCAGCGCGCTCACGGCACGCGTGCAGAAGGGTCAGACCGGCGTCAGCAGCACGGCATCGATCCGCTCCTGCCTGAGCTGCCCGGCGATCTGGTCGGCGGTCGCCGCCATGGTGCGCGGATCCGTCGAGCCCATCACCGCGTAATGCGTCTCCGCGACGCCGCCGATCACGCCCTCGGCCGCCAGTTCGCGCAGGCGGTCGGTCGGGTAGGCGGTGTTGATGTCGCGCTGGAAGCCGGTGCGGTCGAAATTGATGGAGATGTGGCTCATCAACAGGGACGCGGCCGGCAGGTCCGCCGGCAGCATGCGCACCTCCGGCGTGCCGGCGGGAAAGGGCGGCGTGCCGCGCGGATGCAGCGCCGCGGAGGAGATGATGGCGACGCGGCGCCGGGCCAGTGGCGGGCCCGACAGGAAGGGCTGGTCCGCGAAGGGCGGGCATGGCAGCCCGAGCACGGCGCTCCGCGTCGGCTCGGGGATGTCGTCGATGCGGGCCACGCGTCGGCTCCTGGCGGATGCGGCGGGCACCATGCGGCAGCCGCGGGGGATCGGCAACGGCGCGCACGCCTTGCGGGGGCGTGCGATATCCCCTGAAATCGCCGGGACGCCGGCTGCGGTTACGCGGCGGCTCGGCGAGCACATCGGGGGAGGGTAGCCATGCAGATCGAGCTGAACGGGCGCGCCGCGCTGATCACCGGCGGCTCGAAGGGCCTCGGCCTGGCGATCGCCAGGGCCTTCGCCGGCGCCGGCGGCAACGTCGCCATCGTGGCGCGCGACAGGGCTTCGCTGGGCGCCGCCGAGGCGGAGATCCGGGCCGCGGCGCCCGGCGCCAAGGTCGCCGCAATCAGCGCCGACATCGCGACCGCCGCGGGCTGCGAGGCTGCGTTCAAGGAGGCGGAGGCGGCGCTTGGCCAGGTCGACATCCTGGTGAACAATGCCGGCACGAGCCAGCGCGGGCCCTTCCTCGAAATCGACGACGCGCTGTGGCAGCACGACCTCGATCTGAAGCTTTTCGCGGCGATCCGGCTGGGGCGGCTGGTCTGGCCGGGCATGGCGGCGCGGCGCTGGGGACGCATCATCAACGTGCTGAACACCGGCGCCAAGGCGCCTCCGGCCGAGGGCGCGCCGACCGCGGTCTCCCGCGCCGCCGGCATGGCGCTGACCAAGGTGCAGGCGAACGAGGGGGCGAAGCACAACATCCTGGTGAACGCGCTGCTGGTTGGGCTGATCGACAGCGACCAGCACCGCCGCCGCCACGCGGCGGCCAAGACGAACGAGAGCTACGAGGAATGGCTGGGCAAGCTCGGCGCCTCGCTGCCGCTGGGCCGGTACGGCAAGGCGGAGGAGTTCGCCGCCACCGCCCTGTTCCTGTGCAGCGAGGGCGGCAGCTACATCGCGGGGACCGCGATCAACGTGGATGGCGGCCGCAGCCCAGTTGTTTGACCACGGCCGCCGCCAGTCTCAGCGGTGCTGCGGGTTGGCGCCGCTGACGTTGGACCCGGTGGCACGGTCATAGGCGCGCGTGGCCGCGGTGCCGGGCGGGTTGGCGCGCGTGCCGTCCGACTGCGCGGGGAAGGCGCCCGAAGTGTTGGTGCCGGCGGCGCGGTCGAAGGCGCGCTCGGCGGCGGTGCCGGCGGGGTTGTTGCCGGTGCCGTCGGCGCTGGTGCGCGGGCTCGCCGTCGCCCGGTCATAGGCGCGCTGCGTCGCGGTGCTGGCCGGGTTGCCGGCGGTGCCGTCGCGGCGGGTGCTGTCGCAGGCGGCGAGGCCGCCCGCCAGCAGCGCCGCGACGGCGAGGCTCGGCAGCAGGGAGCGGGTGGTCGTCATGGGCGTTCTCCACGGGGCAGGTCGCCCGCCGTCGCGCGGCGGTCGTTCCGCTAATGCAGCCGGACACGGAAAGTTCCCGCGATGCGCGGACCTCCCGCCCGCAGCGGCGTGCTGCTAGTCACGGCTGGACGGCAGGAGGGCGCAGGGATGGCGGCACCGCAGGGCGGCTTGAGCGTGGCGATCGGCGGACTCGGCGCCATCGGTGCGCATCTGGCGCGCGCGCTGGATGGCGGCGTGCAGGGGCTGCGCCTGGCCGCCGTCGCGGCGCGCGACCACGACAAGGCGCGCCGGACCCTGGCAGGCTTCCATAGCGTGCCGGAGATCGTGCCGCTGCCGGCCCTGGCGGAGCTGGCCGACATCGTGGTGGAGGCCGCGCCCGCCGCGGTGTTCGAGGCGATCGCCACCGCCGCCATCGAGCGCGGCCGCATCTTCGTGCCCTCCTCGGTCGGCGCGCTGCTGCCGCGCATGCACCTGGTGGAGCGTGCGCGTCGGACCGGCGCGCGCATCATCGTCCCGACCGGCGCGCTGCTCGGCCTCGATGCCGTGCGCGCCGCGGCGGAGGGCGACGTGGCCAGCGTCACCATCGAGACGCGCAAGCCGCCGCGCGGCCTCGAGGGCGCGCCCTACCTGGTGGAGAACGGCATCGAGGTGCTGGGCGTGACCGCGGCGACGCTGGTGTTCAAGGGCAACGCCTTCGACGCGGCGCGCGGCTTCCCGGCCAACGTGAACGTCGCCGCCGCGCTGGCGCTGGCGGGCATCGGGCCGGAGCGCACCATGGTGGAGATCTGGGCCGATCCCGCCGTCACGCGCAACACCCATACCATCCGCGTCGAGGCCGCCGCCGCGCGGCTGACCATGACCATCGAGAACGTCCCGAGCGAGGAGAATCCGCGCACGGGGAAGATCACGCCACTGTCGATCCTCGCCTGCCTGCGCGGCCTGACCAGCACGCTGAAGGTGGGGACGTAGCTGGCGGAAAGCCCTCCCCCGTGGGCGGGGGAGGGAGGACGGGAGCGGCCTCCGCCGGGTCTCGCTAGCTGTTCGGGCCGCGCATGATGCCGATCGGCTGCCAGCGCTGCAGCGTGGTGGTCTGCAGCACCGCCGGGTTCACGCAGGACATCGGCCACTTGCCCGACAGCACCAGCGCCAGCTCCTGTCCCACGCGGCGCTTGCGCGCCTCGTCGAACCGCGCCGAAGCCGAGGCGGTGTGCGCGGAGAGGGTGACGTTCTCCATCCGCAGGATCGGGTTGTTGTGCGAGGGCGGCTCCACCTCCAGCACGTCGAGCGCGGCGTGGGCGATCCACTTCTCCTGCAGCGCCTTGATCAGCCCCTCCTCGTCCACCGTCGGGCCACGGCCGGTGTTGATGAAGATGGCGGTGGGCTTCATGCGGCGGAAATGCTCCTCGCGCAGCAGCTTCTCGCATTCGGGCCGTGCCGGGGCATGCATGGAGACGAAGTCGGAGCGCTCCAGCACCTCGTTCAGGGTGGCCGGAATGACGCCGTATTCCGACATGGTGAGCTCTTCGACGAAGGGGTCGTAGGCCATCATGTGCAGGCCGAAGGCCCGGGCGCGGCGGGCGACGCTGCGCGCGACGCGGCCGAAGGAGACGAAGCCCAGCGTCTGGCCCATCAGCCGGGGGATCTTCAGCAGCGCCGGCCTGCCCTCGCGCCAGCGACCCTCGCGCACCATGCGGTCCTGCTCGATGACGCGTCGGAAGCCGGCCAGCAGCAGGGTCATGGCGTGGTCGGCGACCTCCTCGATGAAGGTGTCGGGGACGTTCGTCACGGGAATGCCGCGTGCTGTCGCCGCCTTCACGTCGACGCTGTCCACGCCGACCGAGCCCAGGGTGATCGAGCGGCACTGCGTGAGGCTGTCGATGATCCGCTTCGTGATCGGCATGCCCTTAGCGTAGATCGCGTCGGCGTCCTTCGCCGCGGCGATGAAGCCCTCCTCGGTCGCCGGTCCCTCGATGATCTCGGCGTCCATGCCCTGGAGCGCTTCCATCTCCAGGTCGTAGCCGCCGCCGGCGACGGTGAAGCTGGCGCCGGCCGGCGTCAGGATGCGGAATTTCGGCATGGCGTCTGCTGTCCCCCTATTTCGGCGGCCGCGCGCGGATGGCGGCCTCGTTCACCTCGACGCCCCAGCCCGGCCCGCTGGGCAGGATGAGGTCGCCATTCTCGATCACCGGTGCTGGCGTGAACTCGTCGCGCCACGCCACGCTGTCGATGTCGATCTCCATCACGCGGAAATTCGGGATGGCTGCGCTGAAATGCGCGCTGATCATGCTGCACAGGTTGCCGTAGAAATTGTGCGGCGCGCAGTTCACCTCATGGACGTCGCACATTGCGGCGATCTTCATCGACTCCGCCAGGCCGTTCCAGATCACGTCCACGATCGCGACATCCATCGCGTAGTGCTCGAGGAAGGGGCGGAACTCGCGGCGCCCGTGCAGCGTCTCGCAGGACGCGATGGGGCAGGGTGCTGCGCGCTTGATGGAGGCCAGGCCCGGCGCGTCGTGGGTGTCGATCTCGAGCCAGGTGAGGTCGAAGGGCCGCACCGCCTCGGCCGCGCGCAGGAAGCCCTCGGTCTTGTAGTGGAAATTGGTGTCGAGGTGGATGTTCATCTCCGGCCCCACCGCGTCGCGGATGGTGCCGAGGTGGCGCTGCAGCAGCGCCAGCGTGCGGTTGTCCCAGTTCAGCTCGGGCCAGCCGGCATGCCGCGCGAAGCCGGGCGAATACTGGTACAGCCTGCCATCCGCGCCGGGGATCAGGATGTTGGTCTTCAGTCCCTTGAAGCCGAGTGCCTTCACCTCCGCGGCGTGGCGCGCGACCTCGTCATAGTCGTGCAGCGGCGGCGTGCCCATGTGGGCGTGGTTGCGCACGCGGTAGCTGCCGAAGTGCGACCAGTACACGGGGATGCGCTCGCGGATCGGGCCGCCGAACAGGGCATAGACCGGGATCCCGCGCGCGCGGGCGGCAATGTCGAGCAGCGCGTTCTCGATGGCCGCGATGGCCTGCTGGTTCAGGCCGCCGCGCGACTGGCGCGTCATGACGTGGAGATAGGCCGTCACCGCTTCCCAAGCCGTCGGGTCGCGGCCGATGATCAGCGGCGATAGGCCCTCGATAACGGAGGAGAGGCCGGTGGAGCCGAAGCTCTCGTTGTATTCGGACCAGCCGACCAGGCCGTCATCCGTTACCACCTTGAGGAAGCTGAACAGGCGCCAGCCGGCATCCGCGCGCAGCGTTTCCACCCGGGCGATCTTCATGCGTTTCCCCCGCCTCCTGGCCGGCGAAGCGAAGCACGGCCCCGGCCACTCCACAAGCGGGCGGGGCGGGGGTAGCGTCGCAGCCGTACCAAGGGAACGGGAGACGCAGGATGGGCAGGCTGGACGGCAGGATCGCCTGGGTGACGGGCGCCGGAACGGGCATCGGCGCCGCCACGGCGGAACGCTTCGCGGCGGAGGGCGCGACGGTGGTCATCACCGGGCGCCGGCGCGAGCCGCTGGAAGCCGTGGCGGATCGCATCAGGGCCGCCGGCGGCACGGCGCATGTGCGCCCGGCCGACCTGACGAAGGCGGCGCAGGTCGCCGAGGTGGCGGGCGGCATCGCCCGGGAATTCGGGCGTCTCGATGTGCTGGTGAGCAATGCCGGGCTGAACATCGTGGAGCGGGACTGGAAGCGCCTCTCGCCGGCGGGCATCGACGAGTTGATCGGCGGCAACCTGACTTCCGCCTTCTACGTGGCGCAGGCGGTGCTGCCGATCATGCGCGAACAGGGCGGCGGTGTGATGATCCACACGGCGTCCATGGCGGGGCGCAACATCGGGCTGATGAGCGGGCCGGGCTATGTCGCCGCCAAGCACGGCGTGGTGGCGATGAGCCATACGATCAACCAGGCCGAATGCATCAACGGCATCCGCAGCACCGCCTTCTGCCCGGGCGAGGTGAACACCGAGATCCTGAAGAAGCGGCCGAACCCGTTGAGCCAGCAGGAGCTGGACGAGATGCTGCAGCCGGCGGACTGCGCCGACATGATCCTGTATGTCGCCACGCTGCCGCCGCACGTGACGATGAACGAGGTCTGGCTGACGCCGACGAGGAACCGCGGCTATGTGCGGGCGCTGGGCGTGAAGCTGTAGGGTGCGCGCAGGAAGCCTCCCCCCGCTTGCGGGGGGAGGTTGGAGGGGGGTGGCGGCGCGTCTCGGACGTTCGGTCCACCCCCACCCCAGCTCTCCCCCGCCAGCGGGGGAGGGAGCGGTGCGCGCTACTCCTTCACCGCGCCCGTCAGCGAGGACACGTAGTAGTCCACGAAGAAGGAATAGAAGATCGCCACCGGCAGCGAGCCCAGCAGGCTGCCCGCCATCAGCGCGCCCCACTGGTAGACATCACCGGTGACCAGCTCGGTCAGGATGGCGACGGGCACGGTCTTCTTCTCGCTGCTCTGGATGAAGGCGAGGGCGTAGATGAACTCGTTCCAGGACAGCGTGAAGCTGAAGATGCCGGCCGAGATGAGGCCAGGCACCGCCAGCGGCAGGGTGATCTTGGTCAGGATCTGCACCCGCGTCGCACCGTCGATCAGCGCGCATTCCTCAAGCTCGTAGGGGATCGACTTGAAGTAGCCGATCAGCAACCAGGTGCAGAACGGGATGAGGAAGGTCGGGTAGGTCAGGATCAGCGCGAAAGGGGTGTCGAACAGCCCGAGCTGGAACACCATGGTCGCCAGCGGGATGAACAGGATCGAGGGCGGCACCAGGTAGGCCAGGTAGATCGCCAGCCCGACATACTGGCTGCCCCGGAAGCGTAGCCGTTGGATCGCGTAGGCTGCCAGTGTCGAGGCGAAGAGCGACAGGAAGGTGGAGGCGACGGCGACCGTCATCGTCGTCGTCAGCCAGCGCGGGTAGCTCGTCTCGAACAGCAGCAGCCGGATATGCGCCAGCGTCGGCGAGCCGATGAGGAAGGGGTTGTAGGTCTTGTAGTCGTACAGCTCCGCATTCGGCTTGAAGGCGGTGATCGCCATCCAGTAGAACGGGAACAGCAGGATGATGACGAAGCAGGCCAGCGGCAGCCACAGCACCACCATGCGCCGTGACCTGCTGTCCCAGCTCATCGTCTCGGGCTGCGCGGTTGCCGCGTTGGATGCCTGCGGCACCGGTGCGGTGGTCAGGGATGCGGCGTCAGACATGGGCGCCTCCGCGCGACAGGGCTGCGTCAGTCATTGGCCTCTCCCTGCTGCCACTTGCGCCGTGCCAGCGCGAAGTAGCTGAACAGCGTCGCGAACACGAGGAAGGGGATCATCGAGACGGCGATCGCCGCGCCCTCGCCGAGTTGTCCGCCCGGGATGCCGCGCTGGAAGGCCAGCGTCGCCAGCAGGTGGGTGGAGTTCACCGGCCCGCCGCGGGTGATGGCATAGACCAGCTGGAAGTCGGTGAAGGTGAAGATGATCGAGAAGGTCATCACGATCGCCAGGATCGGCAGCAGCATCGGGAAGGTGATGTAGCGGAAGCGCTGCCACCCCGTGGAGCCGTCCAGCAGCGCCGCCTCATAGAGCGAGGGCGAGATGGTCTGCAGCCCGGCCAGCAGGGAGATCGCGACGAAGGGTATGCCGCGCCAGATATTCGCCCCGATCAGGCTGAACCGCGCCGGCCAGGCGCTGCCGATGAAGTCGATGTTCGTGGTGCGCCAGCCCAGGACATCGACGAACAGATAGGAGAAGATCGAGAATTGCGGGTCGTAGAGCCACCAGAACGCGATCGCCGACAGCACCGTCGGCACGATCCAGGGCAGCAGGATCACGGCGCGCAGGAAGCTCTTGAACGGCAGGTGGTTGTTCAGCAGCAGCGCCAGCCAGAGGCCGAGGGCGAACTTCCCGAAGGTCGCGATGCCGGTGTAGAAGACGCTGTAGAACACCGCGTTCCACCACAGCGGATCCTCCAGCAGGTACTCGAAATTCTCGAGCCCCACCCAGACGCCGCTGCGCCCGATGGTGGTGTCCGTGAAGGCCAGCCAGATGCCGAGGCCGAGCGGGTAGGTGAGGAAGGTCATCAGCAGCCCGATCGCGGGAGCCAGGCAGATGACGATCAGGAACGGCTTCCAGTCGAATAGCCGCACGACCCAGTTCTGCTGCGCAGGGCGCCGCACCCAGGCGGGCGCGGAAGTTGTTGCGGACATCGCGGCCCTCCCTGGTGGTGGGGGTGACGCCCAGGGCGCCACCCCGCCGTTCAATCAGCGGCGGAAGATGCGCCGCGCGCGGCGCTCGGCCTCGCGCGCCGCGGCCTCCGGCGTCGCCTGGCCTGAGGCGACGGAGGCGCACATCTGCACCATGACGTATTCCGCGTTGGCCTGGCCGGAGGCCTCGCTGATCGGGCCCTTGTAGCCGTTCCAGAACTCGTTGTTCATGCTGTCGCGGAAGATCGCCACCTTCGGGTCGCTGGTCCACACCGCGCTGTCCTTGTAGGCGGCCAGCGGCTGCGCCCAGTAGCCGAGGTTGGCGATCAGCCAGGGGTCGTACTGCTCGGCCTCCATCATGAAGGCAAGGAACGCGCGTGCCGCATTGGGGAAGCGGCTGTGCCGGAACACCATGGCGTTGAGCGTCAGCCCCGACATCGGGTGCTGGGTCAGCACGCCCTTCGGCAGCAGCTGGTGCTCGCTGTCCTCGGCGATCGGCCGGGTCGCCGGATCGTTCTTCAGCGAGAAGTAGAGCGAGACGCCGTTCGCCGTCAGCCAGCACTCGCTCGCCGAATAGGCGCGGTTGTTGCTGATGTCGCCCCAGGCGATCGTGCCGGGCACGAAGGTGGGATACAGCTCGCGCAGGTAATTCAGCGCGGCGACGGTCTCGCGGCTGTTGATGGCGACCTTGCCGTCCTCGTCGACCAGGTAGCCGCCATGCGACCAGACCAGCCAGTTGGCGAAGCCGTTGCCGTCGCCGACGGCGTTGCCCAGTGCGAATCCCGCGGGCTTGTTCGCCGCCTTCAGCTTTCTGCACAGGTCGAGGAAGCCGGCATGGTCGTCCGGCGCGCGCTGGAAGCCCACCTCGGTCATCGCCGACTTCCGGTACACCAGCGGCCCGCTTGAGGCGCCGAAGGGCAGGCCGATCCAGTTCTGCGTGCCGTGCCGGATGCCGTATTTCCGTGCCAGCGGCAGCCAGCCGCCGTACTTCCGGCCGAGGTACTCGGCGATGTCGGTCACCTCGATCAGCTTGTCGGCGTAGATATGCGGCGCGTCGGAGAAGCCCATGATCAGGTCGGGGCCGGCGCCGGTATTGGCCGTCACCGCGGTCTGCTGGTTGATGTCCTCCCAGCCGACGAAGTCGATGCGCACCTGCACGCCGGTCGCCTGGGTGAACTTCGCGGCATTGGCGCGGAACACCTCCTCGTCCGGCTGCACGAAGCGGACGGGGCGCAGCATGCGCAGCGTCGCGCCGGACTCGATCGGCAGGTTCGGCGCGGGCACGTCCGCCGCGGGGATGCGCGACTGCGCGGCGGCGCGCTCGGCGGCGGCAAGGGCGGTGGCGCCGGCGGCGCCGAGCTGCAGCGCCCGACGGCGCGTGATGATGGCCATGCTTGTTCTCTCCCGGCTTTTCTTGGTCAGTTGACGCGCTGGCCCGTGCCGGCGTCGAACAGGTGCACCAGCCCGGTGTCGGGCATGATGCGGATCTCGTCGCCCGGCCGCGCGGCGACGCGCTCGCGGAAGGCGCAGGCGAGCGGCGTGTCGCCGATGCGCACGGTGACCTGCGTCTCCGACCCCGTGGGCTCGACAAGCTGCACGGTGGCGGGGATGCCGTCGCCCGGCGCAAGGCGCATGTGCTCGGGGCGGATGCCGTAGATGCCGGCGCTGCCGTTGGCGCTGGCCGGCAGCGGCAGCAGCGCGCCGCCCTCGGTCATGAAGCCGCCCTGGCCGGGCGCGCCCTTGATCAGGTTCATGGCCGGGCTGCCGATGAAGCCGGCGACGAACAGGTTCGCCGGCCGGTCGTACAGCTCCAGCGGCGGGCCGGCCTGCTCGATGTTGCCGTGGTTCATGACCACGATCTTGTCGGCCATCGTCATGGCCTCGATCTGGTCGTGCGTGACATAGACCGTGGTCACCTGCAGCCGCTGGTGCAGCTCCTTGATCTCGGAGCGCATCTGCACGCGCAGCTTGGCATCGAGGTTGGACAGCGGCTCGTCGAACAGGAAGACCTGCGGGTGGCGCACGATGGCGCGGCCCATCGCCACGCGCTGGCGCTGCCCGCCGGAGAGCTGGCGCGGGTAGCGGTGCAGCAGCTCGCCGAGGCCGAGGATGGCCGCGGCCTTCTGCACCTCGGCCTCCATGATCTCACGCGGCGCGCCGGCGAGCTTCATGGAGAAGCCCATGTTGTCGCGCACCGTCATGTGCGGATAGAGCGCGTAGTTCTGGAACACCATGGCGATGTCGCGGTCCTTCGGCGCGACGTTGTTCACCACGCGCCCGCCGATCGCGATCTCCCCCGCCGTGATGTTCTCCAGCCCCGCGAGCATGCGCAGCAGGGTGGACTTGCCGCAGCCCGAGGGGCCGACGAGGACGACGAACTCCGCGTCCTCGATCTCGACGCTGACGCCGTGGAGGACCTCGAAGGTCCCGAAGGACTTCCGGGCCTCGCGGATCGATACCGTTGCCACCTGCGATGCCCCGCTTCTACTGGCGCGACACCTGGGTTTCCTTGCTGGTGATGAACTCCAGCAGCACCGGCACGCCCTCCCTGGTCTTCTGGATGCCGCGCTTGATGGCCGGCACGATCTCGGACGGGTCGGTGACGCGCTCGCCATGGCCGCCGAAGGCGCGCGCCATCGCCGCGTAGTCGCCGGAGATGTCGGTGCTGCGGTACTTCTCCGTGCTCACGGGCATCACCTTCAGCTCGATGGCCATGGAGAAATTGTTCAGCAGCACGGACATGATGGGGATGCGCTCGCGCACCGCGGTCTCGAAATCCATGCCGGTGAAGCCGATGGCGGCGTCGCCCCAGACGTTCATGCAGAGCTTGTCGGGCGCCGCCAGCTTCGCCCCCATCGCCAGGCCGAGCCCGTAGCCGAGCTGCGTGGTCTTGCCCCAGCCCAGGTAGGAGAGCGGCGTCGTGGACTTCCAGAACGGCGAGATCTGGTCGCGCGGGCTGCCGGCGTCATGCGTGATGATGCAGTTGTCCTTGTCCACCGTGTGCTGCAGGTCCCACAGCACCCGGTAGGGGTTCAGCGGCGCGTCGTTGGAGGTGAGCTTCGGCATCCACTCCGCCAGCCAGGGCTCCTTCACCGACTGGATCTCGGCGGCGACGGGGGCCGGGTCGCGCGGCGACTTCACATGGGCGCCGAGCTCCGCCAGCAGCGCATCGAGCGTCAGCGCCGCATCGCCGATCAGGCCGATATCCGCCCGCACGTCCTTGTTCAGGTGCATCGGGTCGAGGGTGGCGTGGATGTACTTGGGACCCTTCGGCATCTTCGCGCCGAAGTTGGTTTCCGTGAACGAGCAGCCGAGGCCGATGATCACGTCCGCCTTGTCCAGGAAGACGCGCATGTGCTTGCCCATGGCGACGCCCGCGGCGCCGAGGGAGAGCGGGTGCTCCTCGTTGAAGGCCGACTTGCCGCCGAGGGAGGTGCAGACCGGCGCGGCCAGCAGCGCCGAGAGCTGCGCGAGCTGCCCCCAGGCCTGCGCCCAGTGGATGCCCTGGCCGGCATAGATCACCGGCCGCTTCGCCCCCGCCAGCAGCGCCGCCGCGCGCTTGATCTCGGCCGGGTCGGGGCCGTAGCGCGTGGCCATCACCGGCGCGTAGTCGAGGTCCCCCACCTCCTCGTTCCACATGTCGGTCGGCACCTCGACGATCACCGGGCCGCCGCGGCCGGTGCGCAGCCGGCTGAAGGCGCGGCGCATGATGTTGGAGACCTCGGCGGCGATCACCACCGGCTCGGCTGACTTCACCACGTGGCGCATCGCCTCGGAGGAATTGAAATTCGGGTCGATATGCGCGATCCGGCGCGGATAGCCCTGCGGAATGACCAGGACGGGCACCGACTCGCCATAGGCCTGCGCCACGCCGCCATAGGCGTTCTCGGCGCCCGGGCCGTGCTGCATGCAGAAGGCGCCGATCTTCCTGCCGCTGGTCACGCGGCTGATCGCGTCCGCCATGTGCAGCCCGATGCGCTCCTGGCGCACCATGACGGGGCGGATGTCGCGGGCGGCGGCGAATTCGATGAGATGGTTCACCGGATAGCCGCAGAGGATCTCCACGCCTTCGCGCTTCATGATCTCCGCGATGGCTTCGCCGACCTTCATGTCCGTTCCTCCGCTCCGGTCGGGCCGGGCCCGCCGCAATTTCCAGCATGCAGCCTAGCCGCCTGCCGAAAGCCTTGGCAACCGCGCCCCGGCGCGCGGCAATCGGCAGGTTCACGCCGCGGCCCCTGCGCGAGCATACTGCGGGCCGGAGCGCCACCCGGAGGACACCGCCATGCCGCCGCCCATCACCGAGGCCGAGTTCGCCGTGCTGCTCGCGCGCGCCGGCCTGACGCTGCCGGCCGGGCAGAGCGCCGGCATCCTTGCGGTCTGGGGCGCCGTGCAGGCCATGCAGGCGGCCGTGCGCACGCCGCCGCCCGGCGCCGCCCCGCTCTCGGCCGCCGCGGCCTCGGCCGAGCCTGCCATCACCTACAGCCTGGCGCGCGGCGCATGAGCGCCACGATCCCGACCATCGCCGAGGCGGCGCGGCAGATCGCCGCGCGCAGCCTCTCGCCGGTGGAGCTGATGGAGGCCTGCCTCGGCCGCGCCGCGGCGCTCGAGCCGCGGCTGAACGCCTTCATCCGGCTCGATGCCGAGGCGGCGCGCGCCGCTGCCCGCGCCGCCGAGGCGCGCATCCTGCGGGATGGCCCGCGCGGTCCGCTGGATGGCATCCCCTTCGCGCACAAGGACATCTACGAGACCGCCGGCATCCCCACCACGGCGCATTCCCGCGTGCTGGAACACCACGTGCCGGCGGCGGACGCCTTCACGGTGCGCCGGCTGGCGGAGGCCGGCGTGATCAGCCTCGGCAAGCTGGCGACGCATGAATTCGCGTTCGGCGGCCCCTCCTTCGACCTGCCCTGGCCGCCGGCGCGCAATCCCTGGAACCCGGACCACATGCCGGCCGGCTCCTCCTCCGGCACCGGGGCGGCGGTGGCCGCGGGCATGATCCTCGGCGGCACGGGGTCCGATACCGGTGGCTCCATCCGCGGCCCGGCGGCGCTGTGCGGCATCGCCGGCATCAAGCCGACCTACGGGCGGTGCTCGCGCAGGGGGGTTCTGCCGCTGGCGCAGACCCTGGACCACACCGGCCCGCTGGCCTGGACTGTGGAGGACTGTGCCATCCTGCTGGGGGCCATGGCCGGCCACGACCCAAACGATCCTGCCAGCGCCGACGTGCCCGTGCCGGATTTCCGCGGCGAGCTGGGCAGGGGCGTGACGGGGCTGCGCATCGGCCTCGTCCGCCACTTCCACGAGGCCGACAACCCGGTGAGCGCCGCGACGCTGAAGGGCATCGAGGACGCCGCCGTCTTCTTCGAGGCGGAGGGTGCCACGGTGGACGACGTGACCCTGCCCTCGCTCGCCGAGTTCAACGCCTGCGGCTGGATCATCCTGCTGGCCGAAGCCTATGCCGTGCACGAGGCCTGGATGCGGCGCGACCCGGGGATGTACGGCGAGCTGCTGCGCGACCGCCTGGTGCTCGGCGGGCTGCTGACCGCGGCCGACTACCTGGCGGCGCAGAAGAAGCGGCTGGAGCTGACCGCGCGCACCGCCGCCGCCGCGGCAGGGTGCGATCTGCTGCTGACTGCGGCGCAGCCGGGCGAGGCGCCGCGCATCGACGCCGTCCCGAAATGGGCCTTCCTGGAAAAGCCGAACTTCACCATCCCCTTCAACGTCACCGGCTGGCCCGGCCTGACGCTCTGCACCGGCTACGGGGAGGGCGGGCTGCCGGTGGCCATGCAGCTCGTCGGCAAGCCCTGGTCCGAGCCGACCCTGTTCCGGGCCGGCGACCATTATGAGCGTGCGATGCCCTGGCGCGGCCGGCGGCCGGCGCTGCTCGACGGCTGATGCATCCCCGCCGCCTGCCGTGCTAGCCCGCATTTCTCACACAGAGTAGGTGCATCGGGGTTCTGAATCGGCGAAAGTTCTTCTGCAACAAAGCCTT